>CAZTYH010000022.1:0-32486 GCA_964617565.1 uncultured Verrucomicrobiota bacterium | reverse complement strand
AGGTGGAAGAGATTCTTTCCCGCCAGCAGCAGGGCGGTCCGGGGGTCACGGAAACAGTGGTGTCTCACGGTTTCGCCCGCGAAGACGCGTTCCTGCAGAAGCTCGCCGAGGTGATGGGGCTGCCGTTTGTCCGGGTCGGCGATGTGACGATTGAGCCCGCGATTCTTTCCAAGCTGCCTACCAAAGCGGTATTCCAGTACAACGTCATCCCGCTCACCATGGAAAGCGGTGTACTCCGTGTCGCGACGCACGATCCTTTTCGGCAGGGGCTCGTGGACGCATTGCGGTTGGCGTCCGGGTTCCGTGTTCGCCTCGCGCTGAGTGCGTCCGTCGAGATCGCCAAGGCGGCCAAGAAGTTTTACGGCGTCGGCGCGGATACCCTGGAGCAGATGATCCAGGACAACCGCATCGAGGTCGCGCCCGAGGAAGACCTGCTGAAAAAGGATCTAAGCGAACTCGACCAGGAAGCGTCGGTGGTCAAGTTCGTAAACCAGATCATCTGGGAAGCTCACCAGGACCGCGCGACCGATATTCATCTTGAACCGCAGGAAAACGATCTCCGCATTCGCCACCGCATTGACGGCGTGCTGCATACGATCCCGGTTCCGCCACAGCTTAAGCGCTTCCAGGCGGCGATCATTTCGCGCGTCAAGGTGATGGCGGGCATGGATATTGCCGAGAAACGCCTGCCGCAGGACGGCCGCATCAGCCTGCGCATCCGCGGCGAGGAAATTGACGTGCGCGTTTCGACCATGCCGACCGTGTATGGCGAGAGCGTGAGCCTGCGGTTGCTGATGCGCAGCAGCGGCATGCTGGGCATGGACAAGTTGGGCTTGAGCAAGCGGGATGAATCGCTGCTCAAAAAAATGATTCACAAGCCGCACGGCATTCTCCTCGTTACCGGTCCGACCGGCTCGGGAAAATCCACGTCGCTTTACGCGTGGATTCACACCATCAACTCGGTGGACAAGCGGATCATCACGATCGAGGAGCCGATCGAGTACGAGATGGCGGGCGTGAACCAGATACAGGTGCGGCCCGAAATTGATTTTACTTTCGCGGTGGGTTTGCGCCACATCCTGCGCCAGGACCCCGACGTGATCATGGTCGGTGAAGTTCGCGACAAGGAAACGGCCGAGATCGCGATCCGCGCGGCGCTGACGGGCCACCTGGTCTTCAGCACACTGCACACCAACGATGCGGCGGGCGCCGTGACGCGCCTGGTGGATATGGGGATCGAGCCGTTCCTCGTGGCGTCCTCGATCGAGGCGCTCATCGCGCAGCGCCTGGTGCGAAGGCTCTGCACGGCGTGCAGAAAACCGTGGTCGGTGGACGAGACTTTTTTGCAGAGCATTTCGTTCCCGATGGATTTGCTGAACACGGGTACGATCTACGAAGCGGGCGGATGCGAGGAATGCCGCGGCACAGGCTTCCGCGGCCGGACAGGCATCTATGAAATCCTGGTGGTGAGCGACCGGATCCGCCAGTTGGTGGTGACGCGCGCCGCGACCAGCGAAATCAAGAACATGGCCATTCACCAGGGCATGCACACCCTGCGCCAGGACGGCTGGAACAAGGCGCTGGAAGGCGTGACGACGCTGGAGGAAGTGCTTCGCGTGTCCGAAGAAGATGAAGCCCTGTCGGAAGGGTGAGAAAAATGGTCCGCTCCCCAATATCCAATCCCAAATCTAAAAAAACGAATGTCCCATGCCCCGATTTAAATACATAGCGCGGTCGCGAAGCGGCGAGAAGGTTGAGGGTACGCTCGAAGCCAACGATCGCCGGGCCGCCCTGTTGCAGATCGAGCGGATGGGGCAGGTGGCGGTCTCGGTTGCCGAAGCGGGCGTGGCCGCCGCAACGGAGGCGGGCACGGGGAAATCAAAGTCGTTTTTCCAATTCGAGCGGAAGGCGCCGACGCGGTGGAAGATGCGGCAGCGCGACGTCCTGCTGCTTACGCGGGAGTTGAGCGACCTGTTGAATTCCGGCATGACGCTCGGCAACGCGTTGCATACACTTTCCCGCCGCAAGACGGACAAGGCGCAGGATCGGATCGTAACGGAACTGCGGGACGATATCGTCCAGGGCGCGAACCTTTCCGGCGCGCTGGAGAAGTGGCCCGACACTTTTCCCACGCTCTACGTCAGCATGGTGCGCGCGGGTGAGGCCAGCGGCCAATTGGCGGAAGTCCTTCAGCGCCTGGCGGAGCATTACGAGAAAGTCCAGGCTGCGCGCGAGAAAGTGATGATGGCCTTGATCTATCCCTCCATCATTCTCATTTTCGGACTCGCCACGATGTTTTTCATGATGGTTTTTGTCGTGCCCCGATTCTCCTCCATCTTCGAGGAATTGGGCAGTACGCTGCCGCTTCCGACCCTGATAATGATCGGCATGAGTTCGTTCCTGATGCGTTACGGGTGGGCGCTGGCGCTGGCAATTGTCGCGATTACCATCCTGGTGCGTCGCTTGCTGCGCACGCCGCACGGCCGCCGGTGGTGGCATCGCAGCCAGCTCCGCATGCCGCTGGTGAAGCACATCATCACCGCCAATTCGTTCGGCCAGTTCGCGCGCACGCTCGGGTCGCTGCTGGCCAACGGGGTGCCCGTGCTCCAGGCGCTTTCCATCGTCGAAGATACCGTCGGCAATGTCGTCATCGCCGAGGCGGTGCGCGATGCGCGCAACCGCGTGACCGATGGCGCAACGATTTCCGGTCCGCTGGCGCAGGGCAAAATTTTTCCGCCGCTGTTGACGGACATGCTCGCAGTGGGTGAGGAAACCGGCGATATGAGCACTGCGCTGACGCATATCGCAAACCGTTACGACAACGAATTGGACCGGAACGTAAAAATCTTCACCACCGTGCTGGAGCCCTTTATGATTCTTTTCATCGCGGTGGTGGTGGGTTTTGTGGCCATCAGCATGCTTTTGGCTGTGTTTGATCTGACCAGTGGATTGAAGGTGCAGTAGTTGAAACCGGAAACTGGAGACCGGCGTCGAACGCGTTGGTCTTGTACAATGTCTAATACAAAGTGAGAAACAGGCCCGGCAGGAACAAAATTCCAGCTTCAGGAGGGGAAAATGAAGAAAAAATATGAGAAAGCAAGAACGCAAAGCGCGGCCGGCTTCACCCTGATCGAAGTGCTGCTGGTCGTGGTCATCATCGGCATCCTTGTCGGCGTGGCGATGCCTCGGTTGGGCGGCCGCGTGCGGCAGGCACAGATTGCCGCGGCGGAAGCCGACGTC
Organism: uncultured Verrucomicrobiota bacterium; assembly: GCA_964617565.1. Taxonomy (GTDB): domain Bacteria; phylum Verrucomicrobiota; class Kiritimatiellia; order CAIQIC01; family JAGNIJ01; genus JAKJGV01. The sequence continues at coordinate 29,246 of CAZTYH010000022.1, read as the reverse complement.
AACAACATCGGGATGGCGCTGCGGCTTTACGAGGTGGATAACGGAAGCTATCCGCAATCGCTGCAATCACTTCTGACCAAGCCGGGCAATGCGCTGAACTGGCGGGGTCCGTATCTGGAAAAAGGTCTTCCGCAAGATCCGTGGGGCAATGATTATCTCTACTCCTATCCGGGCTCGCGCAATCCCCACAGCTACGATCTGAAGTCGTATGGTCCTGACGGGGTGGAGAGCGCGGACGATATCGGGAACTGGGCCAGAACCGGGCCATCGTGAACATCGAACATTGAACTTCCAACATTGAAGATCGAATGCAGAATCAGGACAGCTCTCGATGCAGGGTTTTTTTGCGGAAAGCTGTTCGTGTCCAGCGCGATCAGGATGCCCCGAAGTTCGAAGTTCAAAGCTCAATGTTGAGTGTTCGATGTTCTCCTCGCTTCCGTGATCGCTCCGGCTTCACCATGCTGGAACTGTTGCTGGTCGTGGCCATTATGCTGATCGCGGCCGGGCTTTCCGTTCCGTCGTTCATCCGTTCCTTCCGCGGCGCTAAATTGCGGACTTCCGCCCGGACCGTCGTCATGACGCACCGTTACGCGCGTTCCATGGCGGTCCTGAAGCAGACCGAAGTTGCGATTCTTTTTGATACGAAGAAAAATGAAATCGAGGTGGTCAGCGTCGCCTCATCCTCGCAGGACGAAAGAAATCGTTTCCTCGATGCGCGGGGCGAACGGACGGGTGTTCGCCGCGTGGACGAGCAGGCAACGCCGGCACCCTCGGGCGGAGTGACCACCGAACAACTGCGTCCGCTTGAAGAAGGGGTCCTCCTGACGCAGTTTGATAACCCCGGCGGCGCGCAGGAGAAGGACGGCATTTACTGGGTGCGCTATTACTCCAATGGCATGTGCGATCCCTACACGGTCCGCCTCGTGGACGAATACGACAAGGTGGCCAGCATCCAGGTGGATTCGATTTCGGGCAAGGCGACAGTGGAATATGAGTAGGAAGAGGTCAGGAGTCAGAAGTCAGAGGTCAGAGGTCGGCGGCTGCGTTACCCGGCGGGCGGGATTGACGCTGGTGGAGGTGATGCTCGCGCTGGCGGTGCTGGCTATCGGACTAACGGCCTTGATTTCCGCTGCTTCGCGTTGTCTATCCGTTGTTCGCCAGTCGCGCAGCTACGCGACCTCGCGAAACCTTCTCACGCGCGTGGAGCTGGAAAAACCGCTTGTGCTGGAGGAAGAAATCCAGGCCGGGTCGGACAGTGGCGGTTTCGGGTTCGATTTTCCGGGTTATCGCTGGACCCGCGAGATCGAAGTGGTCGGTAAAGACGAAGAGGGATTGTTCCTTGTTCGAACGCGCGTGTACTGGTCCGAGCGCAGCCAGGAGTTTTTTGACGAAGTGATAACCTATTTATACAAGCCGGAGGAAGAAGAAGGTGGGACGGTTGTGTCACAGCCCAGATAAAGGTCGAAAATCGGCAGTACCCGCCCGCGGCGGCTTCACGCTCCTGGAGATGCTGGTTGCGCTTACGATCCTGGCGCTGGCCTTCGCGGTGATCTGGAGCACGTTTTCCGCGGCAGTAACAGCGTGGCAGCGCGGCGGCGATTTGCTGGACGGCCTGCGGCACGGCGATTTCGTGGCGGAACAATTGGTGGCGGCGTTGCGCTCAACCGCCTATTTCACGACCGCGCCGGATAAGTATGGATTCCGCCTCGAAAACGGCAACCTTGAATATCCGGCGGACCGGATCAGTTGGGTTACCACCAGCACCGCGTTCATGCCGCCCGATTCGCCATACCGTGACAGTCTTCACCGGATTTTTTTCAGCGTGGAGAATAATGACAGGGGCGATCCAGCCGTGGCCATTCGCGCCATGCCGCACATGATGGATGAGGAAGATGCCGATGACACGCCCTGGTTTGTTTCCTCGGAAGTCAAAGGCTTTAAATGCCGCGTGTACGATTTCGAGGAGGAATCGTGGGAGACCACGTGGGAGAATACGAACTCGGTGCCCCGATTGGTCGAGATTACTTTATACATGGATCCAGTCGAAGAATACGGACCACCGGTCACGCTGCAGCGGTTGATCGAAATTCCCGTCGCGCCGCCCGGAACCAATGCCGTCAAGATGGGCGAGAGCGAGCGCGAGGGTGAGGGCGAGCGCGGTGATGAGACGGGGGGCGGCCGATGAAAACAGTACGCCCGTTTTTCCAGGCGCTTGCCCGCCGTGGCGGAAGGGGGAAATATGCTCATACGGCAACCGCCTCCTCCCGTTCCGGGTCTGCGCTGATCGTTGCGCTGTGGGTGTTGTTGATTCTTTCCCTGCTGATTGGTGCGTTTGCTTTCGACATGCATATCGAGGCGGGCATCACTTCTTTCTACCGCAAGCGGCTGCGGGCCCAATATCTCGCGATCGCGGGGATTGAATACGCGAAACTGGTCATGGCCCAGAGCTTCAAGGTGAGCGAGGAATTCCAGGATGAAGATATGGAAGAGGACGTTTATATCCGCGCCTTGAATCTTTCGCGCGGCATGGGCGTGTCAGGGATCAGCCAGGAACTGGGCGAGGGGCGGTTCTCCGTGGACATCATGCCGGAGCAGGGCCGCCGCAACGTGAACACGATAAGCGACGAAGACTGGAATGAAGTCTTCGATCAATCCGGCGTACCCCAGGATAAATGGGACGAGTTGATCGCCTGTTTCCGCGACTGGGTGGACGCGGACGACGATCATCGCCTGCTGGGCGCGGAGTCGGACGATCCTTTCTACACGCGCCGGGGCTACGAATGCAAAAACGCACCGGTGGACACGGTGGACGAGTTGTTGCTGATCAAGGGCTTCAGCCACAGCCTGCTCTACGGCGGACCTTCGGAATTCGTTGAAGGAGAGACGCTGACAGGGATTGCCGGATGGCTGACGGTCTGGGGCGACGGAAAAGTGAACGTGAATACAGCGAGCCGCGAGGTGTTGCTGACGATCCCGGGGCTCGAGGATTTCGACGTGGACGATATTCTGCTTGAGCGGGCGGGGCCGGACGGCGAGCTGGGCACGAAGGACGACGGCTTCAAGACCGTGGACGAAGTGATTTCCCGGCTGGGCATTACAGACCCGCGCGTCCGGGAACGAATCACGACAACGGAGCGGCGTTATGTTCGTGTTGTCTCGATCGGCGAGTCGTACGGGATCCGCAGCGGAATATGGGCCGTGCTGCAGGCGGACGAATCCGGGGTCACGCCCCTGTTCTGGCGCGAAGAAGCGATGCCGTAGCGCTTCTTACTGGGCCGGCAAGATGGTGATATCCGTATCTTTAAGCAGCTTCATGCCGCTTCTGGAATTGCCGAGGATGCGAATCTGGGCTTTCCCGATCTTGAGTTTCGACAGGGGGAATGCGCCTTTGAATGAGCCGTTGGGTTGATAAACAAGGCGCTCGCTGATGGCCGCTCCTTTTCGCTTCTGCGGTGTAATGATCAAGTGGACCGTGCTGTTTTCATCCAGATCCACATCGCAAACGCGAATGTACAATGTTTCATTCTGGTAAAACAGAGTGACATCCTGATCACCTCCCGGATCGCTGGAAAAACCGACGAAGGAAATGCATGGAGGACAATCGCCGTCGCTCCCCTTGTAGAGGGCCAGCACTTCATCTGTCGAGAGCGCCCGGTTGTATATTCGAATGTCATCCAGGCAGCCATCCCATCGGTGAAGCCATCCCGGCTGCGGTCGGCAGCCGATATAGACATCGTAGGCACTTCCGAAGGGAAAGACGCCCATATTGAGCGTTCGGCTCAGCTCTCCATTGAGATATAACCGGCCGACCCCGGTTGATGCGGCGTACGTGACGACCAGGTGATGCCATTCGTACAAACTTGGATCGGAAACACAGATAATGTGAGCCGTTCCGTAAATACCTCCGGCCTCGTTCAGGTTAGCGCCTGTGCCGTACCATGCCCCTCCATGCACATTGCACCACATATGTGCGCCGAAACCGTGCGTCATATCGTAATAATCAATAATAGGTCTTTGCACCTCGTAGCGGTAAGCCTTGAACCATGCGGCCATAGTGATCTGCGTGGCCGTATTCAACGATGCGCTGCGTGGCACGAAAATATAGTCGTTTGCCCCGTCGAATTCGAATGCGTTTCCGGCGGCACCCGAAACCAACGCGGGCGCACCCTGCACATAACCGTGGTTTCCATATCCGCTCTCATCGAGCACCATGGCGGATTTGCCCGGTTCGTTGTCGAATGTAAAATGGAGGACAAGGCCGTCTCTGGACGCGCCAAAGACAAATTGAGAGCACAATCCAAGAAACAAGATCAAAACAGATCGCTTCATAATACGCCCCCTTGATTGGCGGTTTCTACACTGCAAATCATACCTGATTCCAGGGGTTGGGTATAGCGGCGGCTTGGGGTGGAGGCAAAAGCCCCGCCCTTACGGCTTTGGATGAAGGCAATTTGATGCCGATTGATTTGCGGATTGATTCCCGTGCGCGGATTCGTCATTAGTCATGTTTTCGACTATGGATGCGGTTGGCGGTGATATCCGATGGCGCATAATCTCATAACAGCGTTTGTTTTCCGGGGGGATGAAGCGGAGTGGACCTCCGTGAAGCTGGTCAAGGGAGTCCTGGAAGTGGTGGAGCATCGGACGGAGCCGGTTTCGCCGGATACGGGAATGGCCGGCTCGCCCGCCATGGCCGAAGCGATGGCAAAGATCGGGACCCGCCTGCATGGAGATGTCTGCTTCGGCATCCGTTCCGATCGCGTGTTGATGCGTGTCGTGGACCTGCCGACCAATGATGCGGCAGAGATGTCCGGCATGGTGGATCTGCAGGTTGACAAATTCTCGCCTTTTCCCGTTGAGCACATGGCCGTTTCTTTCGAGCAGCTTGCGCAGGTGGGCGGTTCGACCCGCACCCTGATCGCGGCCGTGCAGCGGGAGCTGGTCGGTGGAGTCGGTGATGCGTTTCGCGCGGTTCGAGCACTACCGCGATGGATAGACGTGGACCTGATGGGCTGGTGGTGGTTGCTGAAGGATCGCGGGGAAGTGCCGGAGCAGGGGTTGGCCGTTTTCCTGCTGCTCGAATCCGACGGCGCAAACCTGATTATCTGCGAGCACGGCGTGCCGGTGGTGATCCGTTCTCTCGGCGCCGCCGCCGGGGTTTCCGAAGAGGAATATCACGCGGAGCTTGCGGAGGAAATCGGGTACAGCCTGACGACGCTTGAGGCGGAAGTTGGGATCGCAGCCGGGTTGCAGGTGGCGGTCTGGCACAATGGCGAGACGACGCCGCCGAAGTTGATTGACATGGCGAACGGTGGCGGCGGGATTACGGCGCTTGCGGCGCGCATCCGCGACGTTTGCGGAGCGGAGGTTGCGTTGCGCAACCTGGGCGAGCTACCGCCGCTGAGCGAGGGGTTGGCTCGGCGCGCAGCTGCGCGCCGAGGCCTTGTCCTGGATCTTGCGCCTGCCCATTGGCGCGTGGAAGCGCAGGGCCGGATTACGCGCAAGACCTTGATTTTTGCGACCTTGGTTTTTCTCGTGCTTTGGGCGGGAGGTCTTGCCGCATTTTTCGGAGGGCTGGGTGTTGAACGCAACAAGCTGGCCGGCTTGAGGGCGGCGGTGACCTCGATGGAGGCGCCTGCCGAGGAGATGCGGGCACTGCGAGATAAAATCCGTTCGTTCGAGGAATATGCCGACCGCTCGCATTCCGCGCTGGAAGCGTTGCGCGAGATGGTCGTATTGTTGCCGCAGGCCGTTGAGCTTACGTCCTTCACCTACCGCAAGGGCGCGTCGGTGAACGTACGCGGTATTGCGGATCAGCCGGACCCCATTTATGACTTTTTCCAGAGCCTTGAACGCTCGCCGTTCTTCACGAAAATCGAGACCGGTGATGTGCGAAGCCGCATGGTGGGAAATGTCCAGAAGTCGGAGTTCTCCGTGACGGCCCATCTTCCCGCGAAGGAAGAAACCAAACCATGAAACTGAACACCAGGGAAATAGGGCTTGCGTGGGTGACCGCGATCACGGTCATCCTCGGCGGCACCTACTGGTTTGCCCAGCCGAAGGTGCAGGAGTGGAAAGACATTGATAAGGCGATGCAGACCCTGCAGTTGAAGAAAAAAGAATCGGAACACCTGTTGGGTGGTCGTGATGATGTGAACCGGCGCCTCGATGAAATCCGAGGCCAGTTGCCGGCACACCCGGTCGGAAAGGATGTCACGGCGGAGTTGCTTCGCATGCTCGAAAGAACGGCCCAGCAGAATGGGGTGTCGTTGCTCAGACGCGAGGCGGAACGCGAACGCAGTGCCGGGGATATCTACGAGGTGGCCATCAACTGCAATTGGGAAGGGGACCTGGATGCCGTCGTTCGTTTTCTCTATGCTTTGCAATCACAGGGTGCTATCTTGGACGTCCGTCAGTTGACGATGAGCCCGATTCCCGGCGGGCGGGTGCGGTTGAAGGGAAATTGCACGGTGGATTTTGCATATACGCGATCTGCGGCGGGTGTGGATTCGGTCCAGACCACACCGGCCCCGGAGGGCTAGAACGGAATAGCGGAAGCGGATTTTCATGCTGAGCCAGAAGCTACATAGGCAGCGTCGCGTAATGGCCATCGGGATGCTTTCGGTCTTTCTCGTCGGCGCGTTGCCCGCGCCTGCGCAGCTGGTGCCGCCGAGATCGCCGACTCCGCCGCCACAGCCGCGCGGCATTCCGCAGCAACCTCCCGGCATGCCTGATGCCCCGGCTCCAGATCCGATGCCTGCAGGGCCGCAGGATGCGACGGGCTCGGGCCATCCGCTCTTGTCAAAAGAAGCAGCGGAGCGATTGATCTCCGTCAACTTCCGCGATGCGCCGCTGGACCAGGTGCTGACGTTCTACAGTGAGCTGGTGGGGCGCACGTTGCTTAAATCGCCGGGGATCAATGCGACGATCACGCTGCGCGGCACCACGAAATTGACGACGAGAGAGGCGCTCGAGGCCATCGAAAGCGTGCTGGCCATGAACAACGTTGCGCTGGTGCCGATGGGAGAACGATTCCTCAAGGTCGTGCAGCCGACGGCGGTCCGGCAGGAAGGCATGCCCATTCAGACGGCATTGCCCGACAAACCTTTCCCCGAAACCGATCAACTGGTCAGCCAGATCATCACCTTGCGCTATATCGAGATGGCCGAAGCGCAGACCGTGATCCAGGGCTTTCTGCACGGGTACGGAAAAATCCAGCCGCTGGAGCGAGCCAACAGTCTTCTCGTGACCGAGACGGCGATCAACCTTCAGCGCATCCTGGATATCCTTCAACTCATTGATCAGCCGACAGAGGCGCGCGTCGAAACGCGAATTTACGAGTTGAAGTATGCAGAAGCGGGGAAGATCGCGGGCCGTCTGAATGAACTTATCCAGGATTCACAGGCGAAGGATGAACGGCCGCAGGTTGCGATGCCTGCGCAGCCCGTGCCGACACCACCCGCGCCGCCCGGAGTAATCCGCGCGACACGAACGCCTCGGGCCGCGGCGGAACCACAAACCGAGCTTGAAGCCGCGCTGGCGGAGCGTGGCATCGTGCAGGGCAAGGTCAAGATCGTGGCGGACGAGCGCACGAACATTCTCATCGTGATTTCACGCCCGCCGAACTTCGCGTTCTTCGACAAGATCGTAGCGATCCTGGACCGGCCGGTGGATCCCGAAGTGATCGTCCGCGTGCTCGCGCTTGAATATGCCAAGGCCGAGGAAATTGCCTCCATCCTGAACGAGTTCATCGGCGCCGCGAAAGCGGAAACGAAAGCCACAGGTGCGGCCGCGGCCGCGGGTGCGGGTGAGATCACACCCGGCGAAGGCCGAAGCGCGGTGCTTGAGGATTATGTGGCGCAGCGCGCGGCCGCGACGGATCGCTTGCGCCAGGCCGTGGCCACGGAAGAAAAGACGCGCATCGGGCAACTCTCCCCGAACACCAAGATCCTGGCCGACAAGCGCACCAATTCGTTGCTGTTGATGGGAACAAAGGGCGATATCGCGGCGCTGGAGGATGTCATTGACCGCCTGGATACGATGCTGGCCCAGGTGCTGATCGAGGCGGTCATTCTCGAGGTGGGCCTGAATCGCGGGGTGGAGTACGGCATTGACTGGCTGCAACGCTCGATGACGGCCTACAATGCCGAACGCGCGGGTCCGGGCGGTGTGATCGTGCGCGAGCCGATTTTCGCGTTCGGGGGCGGGCAGCGCCTTTCGGACAGCGCTTTCCGCGACGCGCGCGATGTGACGCGCGATAACACGGGGATCGGTATCGGCGGCCTGACTTATTATACCACCTTGTTTGACCTGAACATGGATTTCGTACTGCGAATGGCAGCCTCTTCTTCCGATGCGCACATTCTATCCACGCCCGTTATCCTGACAACCGACAACACCGAAGCCAAGATCGTTGTCGGCGAAGAGCGTCCCGTCGTGACTTCAACCAGCACTTCTACCGCCGGCCAGCAGACGTCGAGCTACCAGTATCGCAATATCGGCATTAACCTGACGGTTACGCCCCGCATCAATCCGCAGCGGTTTGTGGTGATGGAAGTTTCGCAGACGGCGGACAACGTCGGTGGGTTCGAATTGATTGACGGCAATCGCGTGCCCGTCATTACCAAGCGCGAAATGCAGGCCTCGATATCGGTGCCCAGCCGCGCAACCATTGTGCTGGGCGGATTGGTCAGCACGGACCGCCGCAACTCCCGGTCGAAAGTTCCGATCCTCGGAGACATTCCGATCCTGGGGTCCCTGTTCCGTTTCGATACGCGAAACGACAACCGCACGGAGTTGCTCGTCCTCTTGACTCCGTATGTATTAATGACACCTGAGGAAGCGCGCCAGGAAACCGTGCGGTTGCATCAGTCAACCCGCGCGGGACAGGGCCGGTGGTTGCGCGGATGGTCCGACAGCCGGTTGGCCCAGCCGACCTCAGCGCAGCTCCGGGAAGAGCGCCGGTTGGAGCGCGAGGAAGCGAAACGCTCCAGAGATTCCGGTCGTGACAGCTCGCGCTTGGAGTCCATAAAACGCGATCCTTCCGTTCCCCGCATTTCGGTCGTGGTGCCGTCGGAAATGTCGCTCGACGATATTCGCGAAGCGCCGGAGGCTTACGAGGAGGAAAACGAACCGTACGAACCTTCTTCGGTTGAGATTCTTGTAGTGCCGGAAGGCGAAAGCGAATGGCGCGTGGAGGAGCCGGAAGAAGCGGAGAAGGAGCCGCAGGAGCAACCTGCTGCCCCTGTAGCCCTCGAGGGAATCCCCGCTCCTGCGGCCCAGGAGCAACCGAAAGAGGATCCTTTTGCCCCCGTGCCCATGAGCCGGTGATGGGCCGATATCGGGAGGGGGCTTGCAAAAGGATTGATCCCGTTTTCAAGGTCTGGCAGTATGCGAAGTCGGCGTCACTCAAACGGAGGCAGCCCGTGAGCGAACAAACGCAAGACACTCCTGAAGTAGCGAACAATGATATTGTTTTTGACTGTCCTCACTGCGGCAAGAGTCTTGCGATAGATCCCCGCGGTGCGGGCCTGATCATAACCTGCCCCGATTGCAGCCAGCCGGTTCAGGTTCCGGGCCTTCCGCTCGAAGAGCGGGAAGGCATTACCCCGTCGGACGGGGAAGATTCTGTGATTGACGAAGAAGCGGAGGAGACATCCTCTCCCGAGGATGCAGGAGTACACAAAGACGAAATGGCGGCAGCGTTGGAAGCCTCGCACGCGAAAATTGCCCGCCTCGTGGAAAGCCTTGAAGAAGTCCGCGAGCGCCGTCGTTACCTCGAACAGCTTCGCACAACCAACATCTCGCGCTTTAAACAGATCGGCAAAGAAATGGAAACGATCCAGCACGCGATGGACCGCATCGTGGCGCATTTGCAGGATGCCTCTGTGGAGAATGGGTCGGAAAGTTGATTCCCCTTCACGCCAGCCCTCTCCCGACGGGAGAGGGCTGGCGTGTGAGGGGGCGATTTATCCTTCGAGCCGCTTCACAAACTGCGCAATCCGCTTCAACGCTTCCTTGAGATTGTCCATGGACGTCGCATAGGCGCAGCGGACAAATCCCTCGCCGCAATCCCCGAAGGCCGTGCCGGGCACTACCGCCACGTTCTCCTCATCGAGAAGCCGCAACGCGAAATCCTTGGACTTGATTCCAAGCTGTCGGATGCACGGAAACGCATAGAACGCGCCTGCAGGCCGGGCGCAGGGAAGTCCCATTTCGCCGAAGGCGCTGACCAGCAGGTTGCGCCGTTTCTGATACTCCGCCGTCATGACCCCGATGTCGCGCTCGGGATTCGTCAGCGCCTCAACCGCCGCCTTCTGGCTTGGGGTTGGAGCGCAAAGCATTGTATATTGATGAACCTTCATCATCGCTTCGGTGAACTCGGATGGGCCACAGGCATAACCCAGCCGGAAACCGGTCATGGCCCATGCCTTCGAGAAGCCGTGCAGGAAAATGGTCCGTTCCTTCATTCCGGGCATGGCCGCGATGCTGACATGCCTGCCGTCGTACGTCATTTCGGCGTAAATTTCGTCCGTAATGACAATCAAATTTTGTTCTTTCGCGAATTCCGCGATTTCCCGCACTTCCTTCTCGGGCAGAATCGCGCCGGTCGGATTATTCGGGAAATTCAACAGGAGGATCTTGGTGCGGGGCGTGATCTTCTTTTCGAGCATCGCGCGCGTCAGGCGGAAGCCGTCTTCCATGCGTGTCTCGACGGTCAGCGGCACCCCGTGCGCGAAGATGACATCGGCCTTGTACGAGACATAGCACGGCTCGTGGTAGAGCACTTCGTCGCCGGGATTGATCAGCGCGCGCAGCGCGATATCGAGCGCTTCGCTTACGCCCACGGTAATGAGGATTTCCTTTTCCGCGTCGTAGGAAACATCAAAGGTCTTCTGCACGTACTTCGAAAGTTCGCGGCGGAGTTCCAGCAGGCCCATGTTCGACGTGTAGTGCGTCGCGCCACGCTCCAGCGCGAATACCGTGGATTCCCGCACGTGCCAGGGCGTGTCGAAATCGGGTTCGCCGATCCCGAGGCTGATGACATCCTTGCGGGTGCTGACGATGTCGAAAAAGTCGCGGATGCCCGAGCGGGGAATGTCCCGTACGTGATCCGCTATATAATCACGGGGAGACTTGAAGTCTTTCATCTTCCGACTCCTTTTCCATCAGCACCCCGTGATGCTTGTAGGTCTTGAGCATGAAATGCGTGGACGTTGAAAGCACGCCGTCGAGCGTGGCCAGTTTCTCGCTGACAAAGAGGGCCACTTCCTTCAAATCCTTGCCGGAGACGAACAGAAGGAGGTCGTAGGCCCCGGACATGAGATAGACGGACTGTACTTCGGGAAACCGACTGATCCGGTTGGAAACGCGGTTGAACCCGCCTTCACGCTCGGGCGTTACCTTGACTTCGATTACGGCCGTCACGCGGTCGAGTTCGAGTTGGTCCTCATTGAGGATCGCCTGGTAGCCCCGGATGACACCGCTTTTCTCGTATTCGGCAATGCGAGCCTTGACCTCGCTGACCGATACATTCAGCATTTTCGCTATATTTTCAGGCGTCTCCAAAGCGTTCCGCTTCAATATTCTGAGTAATTCGTCCATGACCAACCTCCGCGTATTGGCGTCTACGTATAGCGGGGTGAGGCGGAAGGGTAAAGAGAAATGGAGAGCATTGACCGTCGAACGGTTGAGCTTTCCGCCCGGAATGTCTATAGTCGCGCGCATTATGGGTTTGGAAAATTTCAGGGTTGTACTTGTGCGGCCGATCTACAGCGGCAACATCGGAGCCATCTGTCGCGCAATGAAAAACATGGGGATCGGCGATCTCGCGCTTGTTGCGCCGAAACAGGCGTTGAACCTCGACGAAGCCCGTACAATGGCGTGTCATGCGGACGATGTGCTGAACCGGCGGAGGGAGTTTTCCACCGTCGCCGAGGCGGTTGCGGACTGTGGGCTGGTTGCCGGAACGAGTGCGCGGGAAGGGCTTTATCGCTCTCATTGCCGGACGCCTCGCGAGTGGGCGCCGCGCCTGCTCGAAGCGGCCCACTCGAGCCGTGTTGCGCTTCTCTTCGGGCCGGAGGACAGCGGTCTGACCAACGAGGATCTCGCGGTCTGCACGCAGATTATTCGCATCCCATCCTCTCCGGAATATCTTTCAATTAACCTGGCGCAGGCGGTGATGATTTGCTGCTACGAGTTGTTCCTGGCATCCGGCAATGCCGTGCCGCCCGCGGAATTTTCACCCGAAGCATGCTCCGCGATGCGCGAAAAGATGTTCGAACTCTGGCGCGAGGCCTTGATGAGTATCGGCTTCATGAAGGGCGACAAGGCGGACCACATGATGCTGGGTCTGCGACGTATCCTGTCGCGTGGACAGCTCTCCGAAAAAGACGTGCGTATCATGGTCGGCATTGCCCGGCAGGTGATGTGGGCAGGAGGGCAGATCAATGCCGGCGCCATCGAAGAGGGAGGGCCCGAGCATGAAGGATGAAACATCCGTGGTCCCGATGGAGCGCATTGAGCGCATGATTCTCCTCATACGAGGTCAGAAGGTCGTGCTCGATACCGACCTGGCCGAACTGTATGGCGTCCGTACAAAGCGACTGAACGAGCAGGTGAAAAGGAACGCGCAACGGTTTCCTCCCGATTTCATGTTTCAGCTTACGGCGGAGGAGAAAGCCGAGGTGGTCGCAAATTGCGACCACCTCCGCAGCCTGCGCTTTTCACCCACCCGGCCTTATGCCTTTACAGAGCACGGCGCGTTGATGGTGGCGAGCGTGTTGAATTCGGCGCGTGCGATTGATACCAGTGTTTTTGTCATCCGCGCCTTTGTCAGGTTGCGCCAGATCATCGTAACCCACCGTGAACTGGCTCGGAAAATTGATGAACTGGAACGCCGGTCCAAGGGGCATGACACGCAGATCCGGGCCCTGGTGGATGCCATTCGAAGACTCATGGCACCGGACTCAGGAAAGCAAAAAAGAATCGGTTTTGGCGTGAAGGATTAGCCTGCACAAAAAGCGTAAATTTTCTTAACTACACAGGGGAGGGTGGGTACTATATTTAGTGACTCTGCGGCCCGGTCAGCCTTGGGGATCAAATATACCGAGAAAGAGTCAAAGTCTGAAGAGATTAGCCTCTTAAGAGCCTGGCCCGGCCGCAGAGCCTTTTTCTTTTCCCAAACGATAATCCAATGACTTCATGCCCGTTTTGCACAATTCCGGATGAGCGAATCATTGCCGAGGATGGCCCCTGTTTTGCGATCAGGGATTTATATCCGGTGTCACCAGGCCATACGCTGATCATACCCCGCCGCCATGTGGCCTCGTTCCGGGAGCTGACAGCGGATGAGTGGGCTGCGGTGCATCGCCTCGCCAAGGCCGTGTTTGAAGATCTGGCGGCCGGGGATGGGGCCGTGCAGGCCTGCAACCTCGGTATAAATGATGGGCGGCTGGCCGGGCAAACGGTGCCGCATGCACATATTCACCTGATTCCCCGGCGCGCGGGTGACGTGCGCCGTCCGCGCGGCGGTGTACGTGGGGTGATCCCGGGGAAAGCAGATTATCCGACCAGCGGCTAGATGAAGCAACCGCCGTGCTTTCCCGTCGGGCGGCCATCTCGGACGGTCAGCGCACCGTTGACGATCAGCGCCTCCACGCCTTCCGCGAGTTGGTGGGGTCGCTCATAAGTGGCGGTATCACGGACTGCTTTCGGGTCGAACACCACGATGTCCGCAACTTTCCCCCGCTCGATGATGCCGCGATCGGAAAGCCCGAATTGCTCCGCCGGCAGCGAGGTCATCTTGCGAATGGCCTCGGGCAACGCGATTGTTTTACCGTCCAGCGATGCGCGGAGGATGCGTGGGAAAGTTCCGTAAGCGCGCGGGTGGGGATGGTCATGGCTCAAGGGCCCTTCGGGCGCGCGCAGCGACGCGTCGGACCCGATCATGACGTAAGGCTCGGCAAGAATTCTCCACATATTCTCTTCGCTCATTCCGAAGAAGATGGCCGCGGTGTGAAGCGAATCGGTATCCATCAGGTGGAGGGCCGCGTCCACGGGTTCCATGTCGAGCCGCGTGGCAACATCCACAAGTCGCATGCCTTGGAAGGCGGCGTTGTCCGGATTGTGCGTGGAGCCGATGTTGACACTTTCCCAGTATTGCTCGTCGCGCGAAGCGCGAAGCGCGTCACGGATTTTCGATCGTGTCGCGCGGTCGCGAAGTCTCTGCAAGGCGGCCTCCGAGCCACCGCCGGAAGCCCAGTCGGGCAGGATCACATCGAGATCCGTGCAGGCCGCGGTGTATGGATACCGGTCGGCCGCGACCGGAATCCCGTCGCGTCGAGCGTTTCTGATTTTATCGAGAGCGGCATCTATCAAGTGCCAGTTTCGCCGTCCGGATGTTTTGAGGTGCGATACTTCCACGCGTGCGCCGCTCCGGCGGCCGATTTCGAGCGTCTCATCGAGTGCTTCGAGCAGGCGCGCGCCTTCGCTCCGCATGTGCGACGTATAGATTTTGCCGCGTTCTGCCGCAACCTGAGCAAGGGCAACAACTTCCTCGCGCGTCGCGAACAGGCCCGGCGAATAAATCAGCCCCGTGCTGAAGCCTGCGCCACCCTCATCCAGCGATTCCGCGAGCAGATCGGCCATCCGGCGTATTTCATCCGCGGTCGCTTCGCGCGCGTCGTAGCCGATGACGCCGGCGCGGATCGAATTGTGTCCGATCAGCATGCGGATGTTGACCGCGGGTTTCGCGCGGTCCACCAGCGCGCGGTATTCGGCTACGCTGCTCCAGGGGCCGGGATATTTTTTTTCGCGCCAGTCGGAAGGCATGAGATACGCGCCGACGCGTGGCGCGGCGGAAGCACCGCAATTGCCGACGATTTCCGTGGTGATACCCTGGAACACTTTGCTCGCAGCGGACGGCTCGATGAGAATATAGGAGTCTGAGTGTGAGTGAACATCTATGAAGCCCGGACAGACACACTTGCCGCGGGCATCCAGGCCGGTCTGCGCTTCGACGAGGGAAAGGTCGCCCACGGCTTCAATCCGATTTCCGCGCACACCGATGTCGGCGGCTATCGGCTCGCAGCCTGTTCCATTAAAAACCTGTCCCCCGCTTATTTTAAGGTCCAGCATGGCTGGTCGTTTCGTTTTCGGGCGGTGCGGGTGATTCCTGTACGGGCATGGGGTCGCCACCGGGATCTCCGTTTGCCCCGCCACCGAGCATGGCGACCACTTCTTCCTGCACGCTGGTCAATTCGGACAGCTTGAGGCCAGGGTCTTTCACGATGAAAGTTTCGCCCGTTTTCCTGTGCTCATACACCCGCACCTTCACGCCGTCTTCGCGCACCTGGACGTCCTGTTCCACGAGCAATCGTTTCCGCTCCAGCATGACGGCGAGGATATAGATCGTGTTAAGCTTTGCGGGGTCCTCGCTCTCCATCAGCTTGCGCAGGAGGGACTCCGCGGTTTCTTTCTGCAGCGGTTCGGGGGCGGGCGGGGGGGGTACCTTGAAAATGGATTTCCATGAGCTTAGCGCGCCGCGGCGCGCGGCATCGGTCCAGCACACGGTGCAGTAATCCCTGCGGGTGTAGCCTTCCGCGCCGAAATCCAGGCGTGAAAAAAACGGTTCTTCGTCGCCAAATGGTTTGGAGCAGCCCTGGCATGTTTCGCCGCGCTCCTTGATATTCCATTCCTGTTGTTGTGTAGTCATGACTTGTTGTTTTTCCTGATCCGCTATCGCCGACCCGGAACGGCGGGTCCTCAATCTTCGCCGTCGAACACGCCCTTGATCAGGTCGCTCTTCATGCCATCGAGATTGTGCATGCGTTCAAACGATGTGGCAAGGTCCTGGAGCGTCAGCAGTTCTTCGAGGAAGATGAAACGCGCAACATGCTCGTACTTCGCCGGCGCGGAGAGTTGAATCGCATCGCCTTCCTGTGCGAGCGTGAACACCATGTCGTCCTTGCGTATCTGGTAGGTCTGGACATCGGGCCCCAGGCGGTAGACGAAAAACTCCTCGTTGCGGAACGCCTGCGCGAGCCGGGAGAACATGAAGGAGGCGATGTCCGTGGAAGGGAAATCGAGGGCGATATGTTTGATTTCCTCCATGGATGCTTCTGCGCGATGTTTCACTCCGGGTTTGTCGGTAAAGGAATGGGCCAGAAGCGGCGGCGCCAGCAGCGTGGTCAACAACGTCATCATGACGGCGGCGCCGAACACGTCGTGCTCGATGCTGCCGGTGGAAAGTCCAATGCCGGCGACGATCAATGCTACTTCTCCGCGCGGCACCATGCCGAGACCGATCCGCAACGCGCCGATCCGGTTGAAGTTCATGAGGTGGGCGGGCAGTCCGCAACCGATCAGCTTGGCGGCCACGGCGATGACGCTGAAGACGAGGCCGAAAACGAAAACCGGTTTGAGTTCGGCGAAATTCACCATCATGCCCATGACGCAGAAGAAGACCGGCACGAGCATATTGTACATGCCGTGGAGCTGATTCTGGATGGCATGCGCCAGATCGGTGCGGGAAAGCGCCAATCCGGTCACATATGCGCCGATGATGAGCGCAAGTCCGGCCATTTCCATGAGCCCGGCCATCAGGAGCGCGAGGCCGAACGCGATGGAGGCAATGACTTCCATGGAGCGAAGCGGCTTTAGAAGCTTGGTGATTCGCCGCGCGGAAACCAGCCCAATGACGGTGAAAACAAGCCAGAAACCGATGGCTTTCGCGGAAATGCGGCCTACGTCGGCCCAGTTGACCTGGCCTCCCGATGTCTGGATGCGCGAGATGGCGACCACCACGGCCAGCAACACGATACCCAGCACATCGTCGAGCACGGCGGCGGCGAGAATGGTCACCCCTTCGGGTGAATCCATCTTGCGCTTGTCGGCCAGGATGCGCGCGGTAATGCCGACGGACGTTGCCGTGGACACCACGCCTAGAAACAGTGCGGTGGGAGAGGAAAACGAGGGGGCAAGGCCGAAAAAGATGGCGGCGTACGCGCCGCCGAGAAACGAAAGCACCACGCCGCCGACACCGACCGCGATGCCGACCACAGAGTAGCGGACGAATAAAGTCAGATCGCTTTCGAGCCCGGACAGGAAAAGGAGGAGGATCGAGGCCAGGGTGGCAAAACCATACAGCTCCGGGCTGACGGCAAGAGAATCGCTTGCGAGCGGAAAGAGCGTTCCTGCGCCGGGGACATGCATGCCGCCGAGCGCGTAAGGGCCGATGAGCAGGCCGGCGCAGAGTTCCCCGAGCACACTGGGCAGTTTGAGCAGGCGGCTGAAGATGAAGCCGCCGAGGCGCGCAAATATAAAAATGACGGCCAGTTGCAGCACCAACCGCAACATGACGACATCCATGGAAGATGTTGAACTTTCAATCATGGCCTGAAAAAGCACCTCCTGTTAAAGCACATCCTGCCGCCGCGGGCAAAGGATATCAAGAGGATAGAATATCGAGAATTTCCTCCGGGCGCTCCGCCTGGAGGATTTTCTCGCGAACGGCAGGATCGTTGAGCTGCCTGCTGATTTCTGCGAGAAACTGGATGTGGGGACCGGTTCGGGTGTCGGGGGAGAGCGTCATGACGAAAATCCGGGAGGGTTGTCCATCGAGGGATCCGAAGTCCACTCCCTCGGGTTTGAGCGCGATCGCGGCGACGAGATTGTCCACCCGATCCGTTTTGCCATGGGGAATGGCGATGCCGCACTGCATGCCGGTGGACATTTTGCGCTCACGCTCCAAAACGACCCGCAAGGCTTCTTTTCTATCTTTAAGATCGCGAATCTTTCCAGCCGCCATCAACAGGTCAATCATCTCCTCGATGATGCCGTCCTTCGTATCGCTCTTCAGGTGAAGAGCAATCGTGTCGGCCGAAAGTACTTTCTTGAGATTCATCACGGACTCCTTCGTCAAGACTCGCCTATTCTGAACATGTGCCGCCGTGGGTCAATATCAATATCAAGTGATATTTCTGTGCCTGGAGAACCCGGGCTGATTCTGGCAATACAATTCTAATTGAATTGCAACAGGGCGATGTTATAAAGGATGCGTTTGCGAAACGCCATCCCGCCATACAGGAGGCGGATGTTGTGACGGATCATAGCACCATCGAGCCGCAAGGCACAGCGAGATCCACGAAAGGACTCATGCAGAAGACAATTAATCATTTGATTCAGCTTCAGGATTTGTTGATTGCGCGGGCACAGCAGGAGGCCTCGATGCCGGATGCCCGCATGGAACAGTTGGAAGCCGCGATCCGGGAAATGTACGAGCAGCTTCCGGCGCCGATTGCCGCTCAATTCCGGCGGCTTGAGAAGAAGGCGACGCTCGGTATTGTGCCGATCGCCAACGGGGTGTGCTCGGCGTGCGGCATGTCTTTGCCGGTGAGCATGGTTCACGCGGTTCATGCCGCCGACCGGTTGCATGCCTGTCCGAACTGCGCGCGATTGCTTTATTATCCGGAATCCTCTCCGCGCAACATCGGGCGGCGCCAGCGGCGCAGCGAACCGCCAAAAGTCGGGATTGAACGGTTCTCTTCACCGGAGCTGATGGTACCCGAACTGGCTTCGATAGAACGTGACGATGTATTGGCCGAACTTTGCTCGAAGATGGAGGCGGAGGGGTTCGTGGACAATGGAGCGCGCTTGCTGGAGGAGGCCCTGAAGCGCGAGGCGATTGCATGCACGGCGGTGGGGCACAGTCTTGCTTTTCCGCACGTGCGCGGCGTGGAAGGCGGCGGCTTGACCATGGCCCTGGGGGTGAGCCCCAAGGGCATTAAGTTTGGAGGGCCCGGCCGTACGCTTACGCGCATCGTGTTCTTCATGGTGATTCCCACGGCGGCAAGCGCCTTTTATCTGAAGTTGCTTTCGGGCCTGGCCCAAATCTTCCAGAAAGAAGAAGCGCGCGAGAAGTTGATGGGGCATGATTCGCCCGAGAAGCTCTGGAAAGCGCTGATTAAAATTACGAAGCCGGTTATTCGGTGATAGTTATCCGTTATCGGTTGTCTACAGGACCCTGGCCACTGATAACCAATAACTATTAACCAATCTTCCTACATCTCCTGCAGGGCGACGGGTGGGGTCTTCGACTTTCGGACGTGGCCGTCGGTGTAGAGCACGTTGTACACGCCGAGATGGGGAGGCGGCAAGGCTTCCGAAAGAGCGCTCATTTCGGTCATTATCCAGGCCGGGGCGCCGGTGGCATGAAGTTTCCTTCCGTTCAACTCCACGTTCCAGACGTAGGTCATGCCGAGTTCCCTGTGATACGGCGGCGCCGCGGGACATATAAAAATATCCGCACTGCTGCTGTAAGGCCGCAACGCGACCAGGGGGCTGTCTTTTTCGGTCTTGGGTTTATCGGGGAAGAAAGCCAGCCGGGGAAGCGTTCCGCGATCCATTTCGTACATTTCGAGCGCGTTATAGATGGCGTACAGGTTTCGTTTGCAGTGCTTACGCATCATCACTTGCCGGGTTGCAAACCATCCGATCAGTGCCATGCAGCAGAGCAGCACGAACACGACAAGAAGCTCGATCAAACTGAACCCGCGCGTTCCGCGCCAGCCTTGCCGATGAAAATACATGATGGCTTCGAGCGTAAAAGGACCGGATGCAGCCGTCAACGGCTAAGATCGCTGTGCAACATCCGGGCGAAAGGCGCGGGCCATTCCGCCGGGGGTCTCGAGGAGGTGATGCTGCGCCGGAGGTAGGTCGAACTACGTTGCGTTTCGCCATCCATGTAGTAGCGGATCGCAACGGCCAGGTAGGCATCATTCTGGAATTGCTGCGGCATGTTGTTGATCAGGTTCAGGAGGGCGGCCGGGGAAAGCTCGCCGCTCATGCAGTTCATCGCGTCGCGAATGGGGCCGTCCGGTGGGGGTTCACGCAAGAGCAGGACCTCGACAGCGCCCTTGCGATTCCCCTCCAGCAATTGAAGGCTGAGATACTCGAGCTGGGCCAGGCTTGCGATCGCGGGCGAGGTGTCGGTGCTGGTCAGGATGCGGTGGTAGATCTGTTTTGCAGCGTCACGGTTGTTCAGCATGACCTCGCAGCGTGCAAGGTCGAGGTGTGAGATGGCCGCCGTCCGCGTATCGGACATCTCGAGGCTGATGTCCGCCGCCGCCTGGAAGGAGTTCCTTGCCGTCCGCCAGTCCCCGGCTGTCATCGCTTTGCGTGCGAGTCTGATCTCGTGCCACGCGCGCGGAGTATCGCTGGCAAGGCCGGGTCCTTCAGCCTGGGCCAGCATGTAGAGCGCATTACGAAGCTGCGCGCGCGTGAGAAGATCGTCATACCGTGCGCGCATGAGTTTTTGACGGTAATAATAGGCGGAAACAAGACCCGCGAGAATGAGGGGGGCCACGACGAGGATGATCCGTTGGTGCCGCCGCACGAGATGCCGGACGTGATCGAGCGGTGAAAAATGATGGGCGCTTACGCGCCGCCCGGCCAGTGCCCGTTCCAGGTCCACGGCGAAAGCTTCCGCGTCCATGTATCGGTCCTTCGGGTTTTTCTCCAGCGCTTTCAGCATGACGGCTTCCAGCTCGGGCGAAATCTCCTTGCGGAAGAGGCGAGGGCGCTTCGGCGGCTCGTTTTTGACGGCTTCGAGGACTTCCTTGACAGGTGCGGAGTGCTGGCAGGTGTAAGGTAAAACTCCGGTTACCGCCTCGAACAACACGACGCCGAGCGAGTAGATGTCGCTTGCCGGGCCGACGCGCTCGCTGCGCGCCTGCTCGGGCGACATGTAAAGCGGTGTGCCGGTCAGCGCGCCGGTCATGGTGCACGAGGGCCAGTCAATCAGCTCGGCCACACCAAAATCGGAGAGCAGCGGCTCGCCGAATTCATCAATCATGATGTTGGTGGGTTTCACATCGCGATGCACGATGTGATGCATGTGCGCATATTGCAGCGCCCGGGCGATCTTGATGATGATCTGAACAATGGTGTTCAGGCTCATCGGCGTATTTTCAAGCGCATCCTCGAGCGTCTTGCTCCTGCGGATGGACTCCATCGAAATGTAATGGTACGGACCGTCGCGTCCGGTCGCGTAAATGGTCATGATATGCGGATGCCGACGGAGTTTCTTCGAAGCCTCCGCTTCGCGACGGAACCGTTCGAGCATTGTTTCCGAGACGCCCGGTCCTTCCTGGAAAACCTTGAGCGCGATCTCGTGGCCGGTTGCGTCCACGGCGAGATAGACCGTGGCCATGGCGCCATGCCCGAGTGTTTCGAGGACGGTGTATTCGCCGATCCGCATTCCTTTTCCTGGAACCTTCGATGCGTATTCGTCCGTGACGGCGATCCCGCGATCGCCGCTGGTCTGCTTGTGCGGATTCGTCATGATCGGTCTATCAGCATTGCTGGCCGGTTCTTCCGGTTTTTCGCGCACGTAGTCTGCTGTTATATGGTCAAATTGGCAAGAAAAAGGGGAGGGAGGAAGAAGGGAGGGCTGGAGTGATGGGAAAGTGGAGTGATGGGACGGAAACTGGAAATTGGAATTGGGCAGATCTGGTTGACGCAAAGACGCGGAGGCGGACGATAAGAATATAAGCCGCGAAAAGGCGAATAGATCGCAATAAGCGGGTTAGAATTCCAAGGCTCCATCACTCCATTACTCCACCACGCCATTACTTCACCTTCCGCAGCAACCTTTTCCGTCTTTGCCGCAGGGCGTCGAAGAGTTTTTCCGGCAGGGCAACGTGTTCGCGCTCAAGTTCCGCCATCAGCACATCAAGGTCGTGCACATCGCCGAGCAGGTCCTGCATTTGTTTAAGCCGTTCTCCAAGCGTGGCCGTTTCAGGGCCGAGTACAGGGGCGAAGAATTCGCAGAGGTAGCGTGCGCGACGGCATGCGATGCGTAATTTGTGAACGGCTTCGGTAGGGCTCGAAGCGGGGATATCGGAGCGCCGAGCGACGCGCTCGAGCGCCTTGCGTATGGCCTCCGCGGCCGTGTTCCGCAGATCGGGTGGTAATTGATTCCCGCCGGGCCAATCGTTTTCGAGGAATCGGGCCAGATCATTTTTGAGGCGCCGATAGGTGGCTCCGCGCAGCAGTGTGCGCACGGTTTCCTTGCGTTCCTCGAGTACGGTTTGTTGTCGCCGGAGAACCTTTTCCCGGGCGCTCAACCCTTCCAGTAACCCGCAAATCGTTTTGCTCTGAAGGATGCCGATCAACACATCGGCGTCTCGTGCCGGGCCGAGCGACTTCTGCAGCACGTCGAGCCGTTCTTCCATTCGACGTGCGGCACGGCCTGCACAAAGGTGGCCCAGGACGCGCAAGAGTGTGCGCAGCCGGCGAATTGCGACACGCATGTCGTGCAACGGGTCCACCTCGCCGGCCAACACGCCTTTTTCGTTGGCGAGAACAATGGCATATTGTTCGCGCATGAGCCGTCGTGCGGTATCGCACGTCGCGCGTGAAGACGCCCGGGCGGCGGGTTTTTGTACTCTTGATTTCACGGCTTCGTTTCTGCGGGTCGCTGGGGCTCAAAGATCATGCGGGAATCTTTTTTTGCCGCCTGTGCCACCGCCCGGGCTTGCCGATACAGGAGTTCCTGGCAGCGCACGGTGCGTCCCGGCGAAAGGGCTTTACGATGTTCGTAACGCCCATCGGAACCCAATACGCGCGCCTTCACATTATCCCTGAAACAGATGTCCAGAATCTGGGTCAATTTTTCCCGGCACACGCGATCCTCAACGGGCACCAGCAGTTCGACCCGCCGGTCCAGGTTTCGCGGCATCCAGTCGGCGCTTGAAATGAAAACCAGCGGCTCTCCGCCGTTGTGGAAGTAGAAAATGCGGCTGTGTTCGAGGTAACGGTCCACGATACTGACGACGGTGATGTTTTCGCTCAGGCCGGGGATACCGGGCCACAGGCAGCAGATTCCCCGGACGTTGAGGCGGATTTTCACACCGGTCTGCGACGCGGCATACAGGGCGCGGATGATCTCTGTGTCGGCCAGCGAGTTCAGCTTGGCGTCAATTCGCGCGGGCTGGCCCTGGCGGCACCGCTCTCGCTCGTTTTCGATCAGTTCCAGCAGGCGGGCCCGCAAGCCGATGGGGGCGGCTTCGATTTTCCGGAATCGAATCGGCTGGGAGTATCCCGTGATCGTGTTGAAGAAAGCGGAGGCGTCCGCCCCGAAGTCCTCGCTGCATGTCATGAAACTGATGTCACTGTACAGGCGTGCCGTCTTCTCATTGTAGTTGCCCGTGCCGAAGTGGATGTAACGGCGGATGCCGGAAGGTTCGCGGCGGACCACGATGCAGATCTTGGCGTGCGTCTTGAGGCCGCGGATGCCGTAAATGACCTGCACGCCGGCATGCTCGAGCGCCGTCGCCCATTCGATGTTGCGCGCCTCGTCGAAACGGGCCTTCAGTTCCACCACCACGGTAACGTTTTTATCCCGGTCGGCGGCGCGGGCAAGAGCGGCTACGACCGGGCTGTGTTCGCTGGTGCGATAAAGGATCTGCTTGATCGCGAGCACGTTGGGGTCGTCCGCTGCTTCTTCGATCAGGCGTAATACGGGATCGAAGCTCTCATAGGGATGGTACAGAAGAATATCGCCCCGGGCGATGGAATCGAAAATGGATTCGTCGGAGCGGAGTCCCTGTGCGGGTTGTGGATTCCAGGGATCGAGCTTCAATTGTTCGAAGCCGGTCATGCCGGCGAGCCGGAAGTAGGCGGAAAGGGCCAGGGGCCCCGGCGCGGAGTAAATGTCATCATTCTCGAGCGCGAGGGTGGTTTTCAGGAAACTGCGAAGCACGTCCGAAGTGGAGGCGGCAATCTCCAGCCGCACGCAGGAACTCTGGCGGCGCTCGGTAAGCACTTCCTTCATCTGCTCGAGCAGGTCGCCCGCCAGGTCCTCGCGCACACTCATGTCCGCGTTGCGGGTGATGCGGAAAGGAACGGTCTCCACCAGTTGCTCGCCGGGGAATGCGCGGTTGATGAACGCGGTAATAATATCTTCGATCAGCAGGTAATGATAGCCCTCCTCGGTGGGCACCGTCACAAAACGCGCAAGGCCCTTGGGGATGGCCACGACCGCAAAGCGCGGGATGTCGGAACCTTTGACGGTTTTCAGCCGGATGCAGAGGTTTACACCAAGACCCGGCAGGAGGGGAAACGGATCGTCCAGGTCCACCGCCATGGGCGAAATCAACGGATAAATCTCGTGTTCGAAGAGCCGTTCGATGTATGTGTCCTGGTCCGGTGAAAGCTCGCTGATTTTCAAGCGGCGGATACCTTCCGCCGTAAGTTTCGGTTCGATATCGTTCAGCAGGCAGGCGTACTGCTCCGCGACCATCTCGTGCGCGGCCTGGCTGATGGCGGAGAGCTGCTTTGCCGGGCTGAGGCCCGATGCATCGGGTGTGCTGTCCTTCTGCCGGCACAACTGTTGGAGCCCTCCCACGCGTACCATGAAGAATTCGTCCAGGTTGGAACCGGTGATCGCCAGGAACTTCAGCCGTTCCAGCAGCGGGAGCTGAACGTCGAACGCTTCTTCGAGCACGCGCCGGTTGAAGGCCAGCCAGCTCAATTCGCGATTGATGAATACCGGTGCGTTGCTCATGCCATGTCGCCCCCGGCCGGCAGGCGCGCTTCCTGCAGCACGACCGACAAGCCGTACATTTCTTCGAAAAGTCCGCCTTTTTCCTTCATCGCCAGACGCTCGATCGTGAGGTCTTCCACGTTGTCCACGGTGATGATGAACCGGTCGGCTTCCTTGTTAAAGGAAAGGTCTGTGACCTGTTGCACATGGTTGCGATCCAGTGCGTCGGCGACTCGGAGCAGGGCGGACATCTTGGAAACGGCGATGCGGTCATCACGCGAAAGGGCCATGTATTCCTCGTGCGTTGGCTTCGGCGCAGCGCGACGGTGGTAGCGCGCGGTGAGCGCGATGATCGCCATGTCCTCGCGCGTCAGCCCGAAGAGGTCGCTGTGCAGGATCAGGTACATGGAATGCTTGTGATGGCTTCGCGAGCTGATAAAACCGCCGATCTCATGCAGGAGGGCCGCGATTTCAAGAAGCACGCGATGCCGATCGCTGAGTTGGTGTTCCGGCTTCAGCGCGTCGTACAACTTCAGGCATAAATCGGCCACGTGCCGGGTATGCTTGCGGTCAGCGTTGTATTTGTCGGCCAGCGCCTGCGCGGAATAAACGACCTGCCCGGCAAATTCCGGAGTCCAGTATCCGCGCAGCGCCATTTCCTGGAGAACCCCGTCGCGCAGGCTCGCGCGCGGAACCATGAGTCGGTCCACCTTGAAGGCCCGCGCGAGATGCACGTCAACCAGCAGTGCGGGCACCACCGTTTCGGCTTCCTGGTAAGTGATGTGATACCTGCCTACGAGTTTCTCGACGGTCAGGGGCAGGAGTTTTTCGACGAACGCGCCGAGTGCCTTGTAATCAATGCGCGCCACCGGACCTTCCTGTCCTTCGGGACAGAGCTGCGCGGCGGCAAAACGGGCATCGCCGGACATGGCCACGATGGTTGAGATGCCTGAAGCAGGGACGTTGCGGACGATCTGTTCCACCATGCGTTGAATGTGCTGCCCGAGGATTGTACGGACCCGTTCGGTCGGAGCGCGATGCGTCTCGAGTGTTTGCCTCATGCGCAGGGAGCCGAGACGGTAGGAATTGGAAAATGTCACGTGTCCGTTTTCCAGCAGCAGGAGTTCCGTGCTGCCGCCGCCTACGTCCACGACGAGCGCGCCGCCGGATTTCAGTTCCGGTTCCGTTCGCACAAGGTTCTGGACGGCCATGAACGTCAGGCGGCTTTCCTCCGCCTCGTCAATGGCGCGAACGTTGATGCCGGTTGCGACGTACAGGCGGTCGAGAAACGTGTCGCGATTCTCCGCCTCGCGCACCGAACTGGTTGCGACGGCCCGAATGCGGTCGGGATCCGTGATCCCGTATTCCTGGAGGACCTGGCGAAACCCCTTCAGCACTTTTACGCATTCGCGGATGGTGGCCTGCGATATCGTACCCTGTGTAAAAGTGTCTTTTCCGAGCGGCACGCCCTGGCGCAACGATTCGATGGTGCGGATGCTGCCGTCCGATGAAATCTCGGCAAGGTCCATGCGGATGGCCGTCGCACCGATATCAATAGCTGCGGCGAGCCACTCGTTGGCCGTCGCCGGCTTCGCCCCCGCGCCCGGTGTCTTGACTGATTCCGACATGCTGCACTCTCACTTCCCTTTTGCCGCGGCCTGCTCGGCCAGCGCTGCAGCCCCCATGACCGTTGCATCGTCGCCGAGTTGAGCAGGCACGACCCTGAGCGCCTTGCTGAACGTTTTCATGGCACGCTCATCTATGGCGTCGCGGACCAGTCCGACATAGAGATCGGTCATGGCTTCGACCAATCCGCCGCCGAGCACCACGACATCGGGCGCCAGCAGGTTCACGGCGCCGGCGATGGCGACACCCATGGCCCAGGCCGCATTGCGCACGATTTTTTCGACCGGCTTGTCGCCCGCCTTGATCGCCCGCGCGAGCGCGCCGCTCTTGATGGAAGACAAGTCTGTGCCGGCCTCCTGCAGCAGGTTCGGCGCTTCGCCGCGAAAGGCTGCCATCGCTGCGTCGGCCGAGATGGCGAGGCGGCTGGCCACCGTTTCGAGACATCCGCGCTGACCGCATCCGCAGAGCCTTCCATCCGCTTGCACCTGGATATGGCCGATCTCCATGCAGGAACTGACCTTGCCGCGGAGCAGCTTGCCTTCGTAGACGCAGCCGCCGCCGATTCCCGTGCCGGGAAATACACCCAGTGCGCAGCGCGCCTTCTGTGCCGCCCCGAAGCGGTATTCGCCGAACAGGCCGGCATCCACGTCGTTTGCAATCACCGTGCGGCACTTGAAGGCTTTTTCCATCGCATCCTTGAGCGCGACATTCTTCCACCCGAGGTTCGGCGCTGCGAGGATGATGCCCTGGTCGAGGTCGAGCGGGCCCGGACAACCGATCCCGATTCCCGCGAGCTGCTTTTCATTAATGGCTGTTTCGGCAAGGACTTCGTGAATGGCGGATTCCATTCGATCCAGCACCTGGCCGGCGCCGTTTTGTGCCTTGGTCTTGCACCGTTTCGACGCGAGGATTTTAAACGATGCGTCGAAGACCGTCGCCATCATCTTCGTTCCGCCAAGATCAAACCCAACCCAGAAGTTCTTTGAATCGCCACCCATACACATTCCTTTTTTATAAACGCAAAGACGCCAAGCGGCAAAGAAGCACAGAGTCCCGTCTTTGCGACAGCTTCGTGTCTCTGCGTCTTTGCGATAAAAACTCTTTGATTATTCCGCTCTTCCGATCTCGATGATCTCGACGGTTTCCACCGGCACGTCCTGGAATGGTCCGCGATTCCCGGTGCGGACGGATTTGATTTTGTCCACGACATCCATTCCTTCCACGACCTTGCCGAACACGCAGTAGCCGAAACCCTGCGGGGTGGGGGAGGAATGATTCAGGAAATCATTGTCCTTAACATTAATAAAGAACTGGGATGTTGCGCTGTCTATGACGGATGTGCGTGCCATGGCCAACGTACCGCGCTCGTTCTTGAGACCGTTCGCCGCTTCGTTCTTGATCGGCGCGCGCGTGGGCTTTTGATTCATATCCGGTGTAAAGCCGCCGCCTTGAATCATGAAGTTGCTGATGACGCGGTGAAAGATTGTGCCGTTATAGTGTCCGTCTTCGGCATACTGCAAAAAATTCTTCACCGTGAGCGGCGCCTGATCGGAATACAATTCTGCCTTGATATCTCCGAGCGATGTTTTGATTACGACCATGGGATTCTCCTTGGGTTGTGTTTGTGCTTCTTCATCCGGCAACGAAACGGGTTCCTCCGTCTGTGAAACAGCGACAAAGGCGGACGCGACAAAGAACGTGGCGGTCAACAATCGAATCGAACGAATCATCACGTATTCCTCCGGATGCGGTGTTCAGATGGCCAATGCCAGCCCCGGCAGCATAGACGACGATCGAACGAGGCACAAGTTAGACTCGCATGAGCGATCGCCGCGCGAAAATCATTCTTCGGAATCCTTGCAAAGTTGCGCGCTATCTTCCAGCAAGAACCAGAAGAAGCGGGCAGGTTCCCGCAAAATAACGGGACCGGTCCACATATTTTATTTACACCGCAGGTATAAATCAATGAAAACACAAGAAACAAACGGTTGAGCATGTTCATGGGATACATATAAAACATCTTGACCTTGAGGTTAATTTATGAGATTCATGAAGGCACGCTAGGTTGAGAACAGCTTTTTGTCTGGCACTGGCGGAAAAGGCAATCGTAGAAAGTCAACGGACAGGAAAAAGACAGGAGGGAGGTTGTCAAATGCGAAAGGTGATGATTGGGATTGCGTTGCTGGCGTTTGCAGTTACAGCGTCGGCGCATTTGTTGGTCAATCCATCGTTTGAGGTTCAGGGGAGCGAATCTTGGTTGGCGGATAGCTGGTGGAGAACGACGGGGCCGGACTTGGCTGACCGTGTAAATTGGTGGCCCAACTCGGGGAGTTATCATATGTCCTTCAATGACTGGCAGGGGGGCTCGGGATCCTTTGGTCAGTGGGTGGGACAGAGCTTTGACGAGGGCGATGTCTTCACTTTCTCCATATGGGGAGATGCAGGTACGCTTTTTGATGCGGAAGACGTAAGGATCGGGATCGAAATACATCGCGATGGCGAGCCGGTGATTTACGACTACGTAAGCATTCTTGCAGGGCTTCAGTCCGTCGCAGGCTCTGGCTACCATCAGTATACGCATGTCACCACTGCGACAGTGGAAAACATCACAGGAGTGTCGGCGTATGTGCAGGTGCTTAACAGAGATACCGGATCCCCGAACCACCAATTGTTCTTTGATGATGCCTACCTGGCCATTCCCGAGCCGACCGCGGTTGTCCTCATGGGGCTTGGTGGATTGATGGCGTGTATGCTTCGTCGCAAGACAAGCAAGTAAGACGATTATTCTATCTAATGAGCAAAGCGCCGGCCCTGGAGCCGGCGCTTTTGCTTTCACCAATTCGCCTTGTACACCCCCTGCTGTCATCAAGAGAACAACACTCCCTCTTTGGGGAAAAGCCCAATAAAAGCAAGCGATTGCCCGCTTTTGTATTTTTTGGATATTCCGTTGACAATGCCATAATATATGGCAATATATCGCTAAATGGAATTGTGGGATTTCCCCATGCTCCATGTTTTTTTGGACAAAAAGAGCAAACGTTTGTTTTTGGTTTCGGGGTGGTCCCGGGGCTGA
>CAZTYH010000021.1:25399-43925 GCA_964617565.1 uncultured Verrucomicrobiota bacterium | reverse complement strand
GGCTGATTTGTCATTATCATATCTATTGGAATGATTTACCGGTCAATATTTAAGGGGCTCACTATTTCATCGTCATTATCTCTGAATTTTGGGATTCTGTTGAATTATGAAGATGTTAGATAAAACACCCCTCCGAAGAAGTGTGAAAATCACCGTCAACCGCAAAGATTCTCGAATGGCCACAGTGGTACATGACGGCAAAGTCATTTTTACACTCAAGACAGATGTCTCGGGAGTACATCCCTCCCTTATCGTTGTGGCTACGGAAACCCATCTCAAATCCATGGAAAAGGGAAAAACGGGCATTGCTCTATGGAATGGTACAGCCGGGGTGAATACGCGAAATTTGACCCCATTCTAGTGTTGTTACAAAACACTAGCCCGCGAATGGCGCCAGCTCTTGTCGCGAGCCGTATTTGAAAGACTGAACCTTAACCCGCCTTCCTTGACTTGGCGATGGGGCAAACCTATGCTGTGCAGGCAATTCCCGGAGGCATAAATGGATCAGGGACCGCGACAGAACGAATTTCGAGATCAGCGTCTGGCCAACATGGAGCAGTTGAAGGCGAAGGGCTACAGCCCGTTCGGCCAGGCTTTTGAACGCACGGGCCGTTTGTCAGAAATCATCGCAGGATTCGAGGAGAACAAGGCGGTTCGGATCGCAGGCCGGATAATGTCGCGCCGCGAGATGGGGAAATCCGTTTTCGCGCACGTGCAGGACGGCAGCGCCCGCTTCCAGGTCTATATTAAGAAGGACGTGATCGGAGAAGCCGCGTTCGAGGCGTTCAAGTACCTGGACCTGGGCGATCATATCGGCGTGGAAGGCGAACTGTTCGTCACCAAGACCGGCGAGAAGTCCATCAAGGCGTTGCGCTGGATATTGCTCGGTAAGGCGCTTCTGCCGATGCCGGAAAAGTGGCACGGGCTGCACGATGTCGAGCTCCGTTACCGCTATCGTTATCTCGACCTGATTTCGAACCCGGCCGCGCGCGCGATTTTCGACAAGCGCATCGCGATGGTCCGGACGATCCGTTCATTCCTCGCCGAGCGCGGCTTCGTCGAGGTCGAAACGCCGATGATGCAGCCGATGGCCGGCGGCGCGGCGGCGACGCCCTTCAAGACACACTACAACGCGCTGAGCGTGGACATGTTCCTGCGCATTGCGCCGGAACTATACCTGAAGCGGCTGCTGGTCGGCGGGTTCGACAAGGTTTTCGAGCTGAACCGCAATTTCCGTAACGAAGGGCTGGATCGCTCGCACAATCCCGAATTCACGATGCTGGAAATCTACGAGGCCTACGGCGACGTGCGCTCGATGATGAAACTGGTCGAGGAACTGATCACAACGGTTGCAACGACGGTTTGCGGAACGTTGAAGGTGGGCGAGGGCGCCACCGCGACGGATTTGACGACGCCGTGGCGGACGGTGACCTATCGCGAGATCATCGAGGAAGTGGCGGGCAAGGACTGGTATTCGCTGGACCCGGCCGCCGCGCGCGAGCGGGCGCATTCGCTGGGCCTGACGATTGATCCGAAGTGGACGCCGGTCGAGGTGACTCACGAGGTGTACGAAAAGGTCGCCGAGAAGTCGCTGGTGAATCCGACCTTCGTCACCCGGTTCCCGGCGGAGCTGATCCCGCTGGCGAAGCCGTGCGACGACGATCCCTCGGTGGTGGATGTTTTCGAACTGGTGATTCTCGGCAAGGAAATCGCACCGGCTTACAGCGAGTTGAACGACCCCATCGAACAACGCAAGCGATTCGAAGCGCAGGCGGGCGGGGATCCTTCGAAAGTGGACGAGGACTTCCTGTTGGCCCTTGAGCACGGCATGCCCCCGGCGGGCGGTATGGGTGTCGGGATTGACCGGCTGGTGATGGTGTTGACGGGATGCGAAGCGATTCGCGACGTGATCCTCTTCCCGCAACTTAAGCCGAAGGCGGGATGAGCATGACTCTTTGCCTGAAACCTGAAACCTGAAACCCGACACTTGGATGAAGCTGCCTTTTTCATTGTTTCTAGCGCTGAAGTATCTGAAGCCGAAGAGGAACTTCCTTTCGGTGGTGACGCTGATTTCCATCCTCGGCGTTCTGCTGGGGGTGGCGGTCCTGATCATCGTCCTTTCCGTGATGAGCGGGTTTGACGAAATGTGGCGCGAGAAGATCCTGAGCTTCAATCCGCACATCACTGTTTCGACCTATGGCGTGATGGACGATGAATCGGCGCTGGTCGAGCGCATCATGAAAGTGCCGGGGGTCAAGGGCGCGGCGCCCTACATACAGGGTCTTGTTTTTCTGCAGTACCATGACCGGGTTTACACGCCGGTGGTTCGCGGTGTAGAGCCGGACCAGGAAAAAACGGTGAGCCGCATCCCCAACAGCATGGTGGATGGGCGCTTCTCCGTTGAGGACAACGAGGTGGTGGTCGGGCGCGATCTCGCGCAGCGACTCGGGATCCGTGTCGGCGACAACATCCTCGTTTATTCGCCGCAGAATTTCGCGAACGTCGATGAGCTTCATTTGCCCGAGCAATTGACCGTGGCGGGCATTTTCGAGGTAGGGATGTGGGAATTCGACATGGGCTACATCATCACCTCCATCGCTAAAGCGCGCGATCTGTATCACATGGACGAAGGCGCCCACGGTATCCAGGTGATGGTGGCGGACCCGTACCACCCGCATGTCGCAGCGCGCGCGATCCTCGATGAGATCGGCATGGATTACGAGGTCGAGACGTGGATGGAGCAGAACCGGCAGTTGTTCGCGGCGCTGCGGGTCGAGAAGAACATGATGTTCTTCCTGCTGATCTTCATCACGATTGTCGCCGCGTTCGGCATCACGAACACGCTGATCACGGTGGCGGTCCAGAAGACGCGGGAGATCGGACTGCTGAAATCGCTCGGCTTCACGTCGGGCAGCGTAATGCGCGTGTTTTTCTGGCAGAGCTGGATCGAGGGCACGCTGGGAACGGCGCTGGGGATCGGGTTCGGCCTGCTGGTTCTCCAATATCGGAACGACCTTCTGCGGCTTCTCTCGCGCGAGTTCAACATGGAGCTGTTTCCGAAGGAGCTTTACCACTTGAGCGAGATCCCGGCGGTGGTGAACTGGGGCGATATTCTGCTGATCGGGGCGGTAGCGATGATTATCTGCACGCTGGCCGGCGTGGTGCCGGCGTTGCGGGCGGCGAAACTGGATCCCGTGACGGCGTTGCGTTACGAATGAGGAATTGTTGTGGCTGAAGGACTGATCATAGAAGCGAAGAATGTGCATCGAACGTACTCGATCGAGACGAGTCCGGTCGAAGTGCTGAAGGGCGTATCCCTGCAGATCCGCCGCGGCGAGATCGTGGCGATCATGGGCGCGAGCGGCGCGGGGAAGAGCACGCTCCTGCACATTCTCGGCGGGTTGGACCATCCGACCTCCGGAAGCGTCATGTTCGACGGGCGGGATTTGTATCGGATTCCGGAGCGCGGGCGCGAGGATATCCGCGCGTTGCGGATCGGTTTTGTGTTCCAGGCGTACCATCTGCTGCCGGAGCTCGACGTGCTGGACAACGTGTTGCTTCCGTCCATGAGCCGGTTCAAGCGCTGGCGGCAGGAAGCGGAAAACCGTAAGCGCGCGATGGATCTGCTTGATCGCGTCGGACTGGCCGATCGCGCGCGTCACCGGCCGACAGAGCTGTCGGGCGGCGAGCAGCAGCGGGTTGCACTGGCGAGAGCGTTGATGAACGAGCCGGAAGTGATCCTGGCGGACGAGCCGACGGGCAATCTTGACTCCGTTACGGGCGAGCAGGTTTTGCACTATTTGTTTGATCTGACCGGCGAGAGAGGGCATACGGTGGTGCTCGTCACTCACAACGAGGCTGTGGCGGAGCTATGCGCCCGTCGGCTGCAGCTTGTGGATGGATGTTTGGCTTGAGCCGGGGTTTCCGGTATAGTTGTTTTCCTGGAGAAGTGAAGCGATGAAGATTTACATGAACGGCAAGCTGGTGGATGAGAAGAAAGCCATGGTGTCGGTGTTCGATCACGGCCTGTTGTATGGCGACGGTGTGTTCGAAGGTATCCGGGCGTATGGGGGCCGCGTGTTCATGCTGGATGAGCACATCGAGCGTTTGTATCGCTCGGCCAAGGCCATTGCCATGGAAATCCCGATGACCAAGGCGGCGATGGCCAAGGCCGTTGTGAAGACCTGCGCCGCGAACAAAATCAGGGACGGCTATATCCGCCTCGTGGTGACGCGCGGCGTCGGCACGCTCGGGCTCAATCCTTTTACATGCAAAGAACCGCAGGTGATCATCATCGCGGCGGGCATCCAGCTTTATCCGAAGAAGCTGTACGAAACGGGGCTGGCCATCGTGACCGTGGGCACCATGAGAAACCAGGCGGAGGCGGTGAACCCGCGGATCAAGAGCCTGAATTATCTCAACAACGTGCTCGCGAAGATCGAGGCGATCAATGCCGGCGTGATGGAATGCATCATGCTCAACGCGCAGGGCTACGTGGCGGAAGCATCGGGCGACAACATTTTCATCCTGCGCGGCAAGACGCTCGTCACGCCGCCCTCGTGGTCCGGCGCGCTGGAAGGCATCACGCGCGCCGTGGTGATGAGGATTGCCCCGGAACAGGGTTACGAAGTGCGCGAGGATGTGTTGACGCGATACGATCTTTACACCGCGGACGAGATGTTTCTGACCGGCACTGCCGCGGAGATTATCAGCGTGGTGGACGTGGACCGGCGCAAGATCGGCAACGGCAAGCCCGGGCCGGTGACGCGTGAACTGGGGCGTCTGTTCCACGCTTTCGCGCAATCTTCGGGCACGCCGATCCGCTGAACCGGAAGGGTGTGGGGGTTCCATGCTTTGCGAATCATGCAATGAACACGAGGCTACGGTCCATCTGACACAGGTGGTGGACGGCAGCGTGAAGAAGGTCCATCTTTGCGAGGATTGCGCTGCAAAGAGCGGCCTCGATGTGCATGGTCCGATCTCGATCACTGATATCCTGCTGGGCATGGGTGGAGGAAAAATTGATGCGATGGCGGAGGACCGTTCCTGCGCGCGTTGCCACCTGCGGAGATCCGACTTCAAGAAGACGGGACGCCTTGGATGCCCCTCCTGTTACGAGACATTCGGAACGGAGCTCTTGCCGATGATCAAGGCGATGCATCGCAGAGAACAGCACAGCGGAAAAGTGCCGTCGAGTGAAAGCATGACTGTCAAGATGACGGCGGAAGTGGCGATCCTTCAGCAGCAGTTGGAGCAGGCCGTGGCAGCGGAAGACTACGAAAAGGCGGCGCGCTTGCGCGATGCGATAGCTGAATGGCGGGCCAAAGCGGCGGCCGATTCGGAAGCGGAGCAAAAATGACGGTGGACGAACTACTGAAGCAACCGGGGGTCTGGCTTGCGCCGGGCGCGTCCGACGGAATTGTCGTCAGCAGTCGTGCGCGTCTTGCGAGGAATCTGAAGGACGCCGCGTTTCCGGGATGGGCGGGCGAAGAGGAATGCGAACGGATTCTTGCGGATATACAGCCCGCGATAGAGAAAAGCCCTGCGCTTCAACCCTCGTTCGTTCTGCCGATGAATACACTGGATGATCTGGACAAGCAGATTCTTTTCGAGCGGCACCTGATCAGTCGCGAACATGCGGGGCGCGGGCGCGGAAGCGCTCTGGTGGCCCGGGAAGACGAAAGCATCGCGATCATGGTGAACGAGGAGGATCATTTACGCCTCCAGGCGATCCGTCCGGGTTTGAGCGTGCGCGAGGCGTGGCAGACGATAGATGCCGTGGACAGCGATATCGAGAAAAGCGTGCGCTATGCCTTTTCGCCAAAACTCGGATACCTGACGGCCTGTCCGACCAATGTGGGCACCGGGTTACGGGCGAGTGTCATGGTTCACGTGCCGGGGCTGGTGCTGATGAATGAGATCAATCCCATCATCAAGGGCATCAGCAAAATCGGGCTGGCGGTGCGCGGTCTCTGGGGCGAGGGGACGGAAGCGATCGGAAATATGTTCCAGATTTCCAATCAGATCAGTCTTGGCGAAAAAGAGGAAAAGATCGTTGCGAGCATCGAGCAGATTGTTCTCGAAATTGTCGAACATGAGAAAAATGCGAGGCAGCGGTTGATGGAAAAGAAAGGCAGCGTGGTGCGGGATCACGTGGGGCGGGCTTTTGGAATCCTGTCCAACGCCCACATCCTTTCATCAAAAGAAGCGTTAGACTTGCTCTCCGGGTTGCGTCTCGGGCTGGATATCGGTATATTAAAGACGAAGAAGCGACAGGCCGTTGACTCACTGTTGCTGACAACGCAGCCCGGCCACCTGCAAAAAATGCAGGCCCGGAGGCTTCGGCCCAAGGACAGGGACCTCGCAAGGGCCCGTCACGTTCGCGGTGAATTGCTGCGCGCGGGGTTGGCCATCGCGGATGAGAAGAGAGGCGAATGAATAATTTTACGCCCAGAGCACAACAGGTATTGCAGCTTGCGCGGAAGGAAGCGGACCGTTTCAACCACGGCTACGTGGGAACGGAGCATGTCCTTCTCGGGCTGATCGCGTTGGGACAGGGAGTGGCCGTCAACGTTCTTCGAAAGATGGGCGTCGAATTGG
Organism: uncultured Verrucomicrobiota bacterium; assembly: GCA_964617565.1. Lineage (GTDB taxonomy): Bacteria > Verrucomicrobiota > Kiritimatiellia > CAIQIC01 > JAGNIJ01 > JAKJGV01. Next base: position 37,325 of record CAZTYH010000021.1, on the reverse strand, counting down.
ATACCGTCCGGCTGGAGGTTGAGAAGGCGGTGGGGGTGGGGCCCGAAACGAAGACGGTCGGCAACGTGCCTTTCACGCCGCGGGTCAAAAAGGTCCTGGCGCTCGCGGGCAGCGAAGCCCGCGCGTTGAACCACGCGTATGTCGGGACGGAGCATATTCTGTTGGGCCTTCTGCGTGAGGGAGAGGGTGTCGCCGCGCGGGTTTTGAAAAACCTGAACATTGATATCGAGAAGGCGCGCGTCGAAGTCATGAAGGAGCTGGACCCGAATTATGATCCGGGCAGCGAGATGGTCGGCGGACCGGAAGTGGAACCCGGGCAGGCGCAGGCCGCCCAGCGCGATTCGAAGACCCCCGCGTTGTCCACGTTCGGCCGTGATCTCACGGAGTTGGCCGCGAAGGGTGAACTGGATCCCGTGATCGGTCGTCAACCAGAGATAGAACGCGTGGTGCAGATCCTTTGCCGCCGCACGAAAAACAATCCCGTGCTGCTGGGTGAGGCTGGCGTCGGAAAGACCGCCATCGTGGAAGGTCTTGCGCAATCCATTGCGCGCGGCGAAGCGCCGGAACTGTTGCGTGAAAAGAAGGTCATTACGCTCGATCTCGCGTTGATGGTCGCGGGCACCAAGTATCGCGGACAGTTCGAAGAGCGGATCAAGGCGGTAATGGATGAGATCCGCCGTTCCAAGAACATCATTTTGTTCATAGATGAGCTTCACACGATTGTAGGCGCAGGCTCGGCGGAAGGCGCGATGGATGCGTCGAACATCATCAAGCCCGCTCTTTCGCGCGGTGAATTGCAGTGTATCGGCGCCACGACGCTTGCGGAGTACCGGAAGTTCATCGAGAAGGATTCAGCGCTGGAGCGCCGCTTCCAGTCCGTCATGGTTCGCGAGCCGACCATTGACGAAACGATCGAGATTCTCAAGGGATTGCGCCCGCGATACGAGGCGCATCACCATGCGCAGATCAGCGACGAAGCGATCAAGGATGCCGCGGTGCTGAGTTCGCGTTATTTGACCGACCGGTATCTTCCCGACAAGGCGATTGACCTGGTGGACGAGGCGGGCGCGCGCGCACGAATCGGTTCGATGACGCGGCCACCGGACATCAAGGAAAAGGAACGCCAGATCGAAGAGATCCGGAAGAAAAAGGAAGAGGCGATCCGCCAGCAGCACTTCGAGGAAGCCGCGTCGTTCAGGGATCAGGAGCGTGTCGCGCGCGAAGAGATGGAAAAGGTCATGGAAGCGTGGCGGAAGTCGCGCGATGAGACCATCGTTCCCGTGACGGGCGAAGACATCATGGTGATTGTTTCCAAGTGGACCGGGGTGCCGGTCACGAAGATGGAAGACGTGGAAATGGCGCGCCTGCTTCACATGGAGCAGGATATTGAGAAAGTGGTGGTGGGACAGCCCGAGGCGGTTGGCGCCATATCGAAGGCATTGCGGCGATCGCGTGCGGATTTGAAGGACCCGCGGCGGCCGAACGGGTCGTTTATTCTCCTGGGTCCGACCGGCGTAGGGAAGACGCTGCTGGCGCGGGCGCTGGCGGAGTTCATGTTCGACAATGCGGATGCGCTGATCCAGATAGACATGTCGGAGTACATGGAAAAATTTGCCGTCTCGCGGCTTGTGGGCTCGCCTCCGGGATACGTGGGCTACGAAGAAGGCGGCCAGCTCACGGAGAAAGTGCGAAGGCGTCCTTACTCCGTCGTATTGTTTGACGAGGTGGAAAAGGCGCATCCTGACGTCATGCATGTCCTTTTGCAGATATTGGAAGAGGGCAAGCTGACCGACAGCCTGGGCCGCACGGTTGATTTCCGGAATACGATTGTCCTGATGACGTCCAACCTCGGCGCGGACCTGGTTCGCAAGGGCGGTACGCTCGGTTTCGGAAAGGGCGACATGGCGGCGGATTACGAAACGCTGAAAAAACACATGCAGGAGGAAGCCAAGCGGGTATTCAGGCCCGAGCTTCTTAATCGCGTGGACGAGATCGTCGTATTCCGCCAGCTCACGAAAGACGACGTGGTCAAGATCCTCGACATTGAAGTTGAGAAAATCAAATCCCGCCTTGCGCAGAAGAGGATTGATCTTCATCTGTCCGATGCGGCGAAAGAGTTCCTCATCGGCAAGGGTTATGATCCGCAATACGGCGCGCGCCCGATGCGCAGGGCCGTGGAGCGCTTTCTCGAAGATCCGCTGGCGGAGGAAATCCTCAAGGGGCACATTCACAAGGACGAAGTGGTGGATGTCACGGTGGAAGAGGATCGCCTGCGCTTCGGCCAGTTGGCCGGCGCGAGCTGATCTCACACGCGACCCATCAAACGCAACAGTCCATCCAGAATCGTCCATGGATTCGGCGGACAACCCGGCACAAACAAATCCACGGGCACAATGTGGGCGATGCCATTGTGGACTTCAGGATGGCCTGCAAACGGACCGCCGGAAATTGCGCACGCGCCGACGGCAATGACGAGGCGTGGCGAAGGAATGGCTTCCCATGTCTTCAACAGGGCGACACGCATATTCTCCGTAACAGGTCCGGTAACAAGAAGTCCGTCCGCGTGCCGGGGTGAAGCGACAAACTGTATTCCAAAGCGGCCGAGGTCAAAAGCGAGCGTGTTCAAGACGTTCGTGTCGGCTTCACAGGCGTTACAGCCGCCTGCACTCACTTGCCTGAGTTTCAGCGACCGGCCAAAGAGGCGAAGCGATTCATGCTTTAACGCTTCCGCAAGGATTGCTTTGCGCCTGCTTGTGACAATCATGTTATCGCGCGCTCCTGAGGCCAATCGGTAATCGTTTGAAAACCGGATTACGCTCCCGGGCGCTGCTTCTTCGCATGCGCCGCAAAAAAGACATCGGCCCAGGTCAATGGCCATTTCTTCATTTCCATCAAGCGATATGGCCTGCATCGGGCATGATGCGATGCAGCGATGACAATCCTCGGCGGACGGATTGGATGCGATTGATGGCATGCCTCGTAATCGGTCGGGGAGCGCATCGGGGGCAGGGGGAAACGGTTGTGTGCGATGTCCCTGTAGAAGTCGTTCTATCAATGCCGTGATCATTTTTGCATTTCCTCAGAGATCGAATCCACAATAGGAAAGGTTGAAGCTTTTATTGCACAGGGGGAAATCGGATATCTGGCCGTTGCGCATGGCGACCGCGAGTCCATGCCAGTTATGAAATGATGGATCCACGACTTTGTATTGAGCAAACTTGCCGTCACGAGCGGTTATTGCGACATGACAGATTTCGCCCCGCCAGCCTTCGACAAGGGAGACCGCTAACGAATGAGGTTCCAAGTGCAATGAGCTCGCATCGCAGGAGGTGTGCTCTTCCGGAAGTGTCGAAAGTGTGTTGAGAATGAATTCCAGGGAGCGCTGAATCTCGATCCATCGAACATAAGCCCGTGCGAAGACATCGCCGTGAGGCATGGAAGCCACGGGGATCTGGAAGAAGCGGTAGTAGCCAAACGGTAAATCGGCACGCACATCCTGTTCCATGCCTGTTGCGCGCGCTGCGGGTCCTACAAAACCAAGCTCGCGGCATTGCTCGACTGAGAGCCGTCCGGTGTCCTCGAGTCGCGCGAGGACGGAAGGATCGTTCCAGAGCAATTTCACGGCGCCCGTGACATCGCGTTTTGCAGCGGTGAGACGTTTCTTGAGTTCTTGCAGACGCCCGGATTCCAGGTCGAAAGCTACGCCTCCGGGGCGAACGAGTCCGCGTCCAAAGCGCGAGCCGCACAGCAGCGCGCTCATATTTAGAAAATCGCCCCGTATGCGTCCGCAAAACGACGCGGTGGGGAGGTAGCCGATGTCCGCCGCCAGGGCTCCCAAATCGCCGGTGTGATTGGCCAATCGTTCCAGTTCCAGCGCGATAGCGCGCAAAGCCTCCGCGCGCAGCGGCAAACGAATCGAACCAAGCGCCTCAACGAGCTGGCAATAGGCCATGGTGTGTCCGATGGTTGTGTCTCCTGCGAGGGTTTCCATGTAATGAATCGTTCTTGCATCCGGTCCATTCACGAGCGCACGTTCAATGCCGCGATGCTGGTAGCCGAGGGAAATCTCCAGATGGAGTACTGTCTCGCCATGGCATTGAAAGCGGAAATGACCAGGCTCGATGATACCTGCATGAACGGGCCCGACGGCTACTTCATGGACTTGGTCGCCCTCGACCGTGTAGAAGTCCGTCCGTCCAACCGGAGCGGCGCCGGGGCGATTGGGGAAACGCACTGGTTTCAGCCATGGATGATCCAGGGGGATCACGGAGGATTGTTCGGCCATTTCGCGCTCGAACAGGTGGACCTGTGGGCATACCGGAGTCATCGCCGGGTAGGTATTGCCTACTCGCGTAGTCACCGCTTCCAGTGTATTTTGCCCCGGATGTGCCAGCAGGGCAAACAATCGGCGTTCCTGACCTTCAGGGGCATGACAGAACAACGCACTTACGCGGCTGCCTCCGGAAACGGCATCCAGGATGCAGGAACGGAAAACTGCGAAACTTAAAACCGGTATTTCGGCAATTGGAATTACCGCGGGATTGCGAAATGTAGCGCTCATGGCCAGAACCCTCCCGAGCCGGAGGCCCCTTGAATCAGGTTCCCAATCACCCGGGGGATGAACAACCCGAGAAGCAATGACAAGGCCAGGAGTATGGTTGGCGGAATGATCCAGGCCGCAGAGAGTGCAGCTTGCGATTCCGATTTCGGCTCTGACGGAGTGCCCAACACCATGTTCAAGGCAATGCCCGAAATGCCGACAAAGACAATGAAGACGATCCCAAGAAATGCGGAGGCAACGACCCAATGTCCCTGGATAAGTGCTGCACGCACGATAATGAACTTGCTGATAAAGGCGCCGAATGGCGGCATGCCGCCAATGGCGAGCAGTCCAAGCAGCCAGAGCCGGGCCGCGGCGGGCGCTCGTTTAGACAAGCCGCGGACGGCATCCGTCGCGCGTGTTCCATGCAGTGCAAGAATGCTGCCCGCGACAAGGAAGAGCGAACCCTTGATCAGGGAATGATTCAACATATGCAGAAAGGCGCCGGAATATCCGGCGGTTCCCAGTGCGACGCCTATGGTGATGATCCCCATGTTCTCAATACTGGAATAGGCGAGCAGTCTCTTGAAATCGCGTTGGCGGACAATGAATACCGCGGCCAATCCCAGGGAAGTGAATCCCAGTGCAAGCAACAGGTCGCGGACGAAGTCATTCATCCCTGCCGCGATGCATACCTGGGTCATGCGCCATAGGGCAAGAAATGCGCAGTTGAGAAGCGAGCCGGAGAGCAGCGCTGAAACGAGAGAAGGAGCTTCGCTGTGCGCATCGGGCAACCAGGTGTGCATCGGCGCGAGGCCCATTTTGGTGCCGTACCCGACCAGCATGAAGATGAAAGCTGTTTTCAACCACGGAATGGGCAGGCGTACCGCATCGCGAAGGACATCGTCGAGAAGAAGCGAGGACGAGGATTCTGCTGATGCGAGAAAGAAAAGACCGAGCAGGGCGAGCGCAATACCGACGGAACAGATCATCAGGTATTTCCACACGGCTTCGAGCGATCGGTGATGACGGTGAAAATAAATAAGCGGCGCGCTTACGAGCGTTGTTGATTCGACCGCCACCCATATCATGCCGAGGTGGCGGCTGATTTCGACAAACGTCATGGTGCCAAGGAACAGGAGCAGGCAGCCAATAAAGACTGCTTCAGGAGCGTTGTCGAAAAGGAAGCTCTCTTCCGGATCGCGATGCGCGGTTCGAGATTCGGAACGCAGGTAGCCCTGTGCGTAGACGGCAGCCGCGTAGAAGAGAATGCTGGTGACCAGGAGAAGAAGGCTGCCGGCGTCGTCGAGCCCGATCCATCCGCCCAGAATCTGCGCCGGTCGCGCATGCAGCGCGAGCAGCGTCAGGATAAGATGTGCGGATGCGACCCCCGGAAGAAGCGCGCGCCGTATGCGGATGGACCGGAGGACGAAAGCGACCAGTCCGCCGAGGATGGGCAACGCCATGAGGCCGAAATAAATGAAGTAGCTTCTCATCCGATCATTCCTTCAGCGACACCAGGCGGTCCACGTTGATGTGGTCGAAATCGCGCGCGATATGGAAAAGGGCAATTCCCATTACGAACACGGCGACGAACAGATCCAGCAGGATACCCATCTCGAGCAGCAGCGGGGCATGTCGAGCCGCTCCCGCGCCGTAGGCGAAGATGCCGTTTTCAAGAACGAGATAACCGATCACCTGCATGACAGCCGTCTTGCGCGCAACGATGAGGAGCAAGCCGGTCAACAGGGAGAAAAAGGCGGCCGGTATCCAGAACTCACTGTCGAGGCCTTCGGGCAGAGGAAGCCGTCGCGCCAGGCTGAATGCGATGAGCAGAAGCACCAGTCCGATTCCGAGGGAGAGATTGAAGCCGATGTAGGGTTCGATTTCGCGGCGCACCTGCACCCGCCGCAGCGTGCGAAAGAGAAGCCACGGGAAAGCCAATCCCTTCAGCGACGCGGCGACGATCGCCAATACCCACGTTTGAATCGGCGGGTGGGGCCATGCAGCAGTGATCGTCAGGAGACCCAGCAGAATGCCCTGCCAGGCGGCCCACTTGATGCATGCGCCAAGGCGACTGGATGCAAGCAGTCGAAGATTGGACAGGATAACAAGGATAAGAAGCAGGTCGTTCATGGCGAGACTCCTCCCTGGCAGGCAAGAAGGAAGGCCACAAGGCCCAGTGTGCCTGCGCCGATTAGAAGTTGAGGAATCCGCAACAGGCGGAGCCGCGCCATGATGGACTCGATGGTGCCGGTCACTATACAGGCGAGAATTACGCCGACGAACATCGCGGCGTACCTCGCGGGAATCGTTGTGTCGAAGCGGGGTATGACAATGCCCGCCAACCAGGACGCAAAAAGCCACAGCTTCAGCGCGGAGGAGTAGAGGATAAGGGCGAAATCGGGGCCGCCGTGATCCAGGACCATGACCTCGTGAATCATCGTCAATTCGAGGTGCGTGTTCGGATCGTCAACTGGAATGCGGGCGTTTTCCGCGAGGAGAATAATCGAGAGCACAACGGCGCCGAGAACCAGTGCGGGTGCCTGTGCTGTCCATAGTTCCGGGGTGATGCTTTGGAAGATGTCGGAAAGAGACAGGCACCCGGTCAATCTCGCCATGGCTGCAAAAGTGATGAAGAGCCCGGGTTCAGCGAACGCGGAGAATTGCACTTCGCGGCTCGCGCCCATTCCTTCAAAACTGGAACCCGTATCCATGGCGGCGATTACCGTGAAGAACCGGGCCATGCCGAGCAGATAGAAAACGAGCAGCAGGTCTCCGGTAAACGCGATGGGTGCACTGCTGCCGAAAGGGATGATAAACAACGCCGCCAGAATGGTTGAAAACGTGATTACAGGGCCTGCACGAAAGAGCCATGATGTTGAACTGCTGTACACGGCTCCCTTCGACAGCAGTTTGAACAAGTCGAAGTACAGTTGCAATAAGGGGGGGCCGCGACGACCCGCGTAGAAGGCCTTCACCTTGTTGATAATGCCCGGCAACAACGGCGCAAAAACAATCCCGAGAAACGGACCCATCAAATAATGGACTTCGAAATTCATGACAGCTTCCACAAAAGCAAGGCGAGCAACGTTATTGCGATGTAGAGAACATAGAGATTCATGTGCCCGTGCTGAACTTTCTTCCGAAAGACATTCATTCGTGCCGCAACCGATTTCGCCGGTGACTCGAACAGCATGTTCTCGAATACATCGGACGTTTCCACTTCGAGACGAGCGGGTGCGGGAAAAGGTCCTTGTACCGGCGTGACAGATTCGCGGGTGCGAAGAATGGCGGTGAAGAATCGGAGAATGGGCGATGCGAAAGAAGAGGCAGTGTATTGCATACGCGGTGACGGCGCTGTGTAGCCGCAACCCCATGTTTCAGAGGAGCGGATCTCGCGGCGGTGCAGAATCCGGGCGCGCGCCAACGTGGTGATAAGCACAAGCGCGATCAGCAGCGCAAGAGCGGGAATGAATGAGAGCGAGTCGCGAATCGTACAGGGGAGTTCAACGGCGCTATCTATGCCCGCAAGCGGTGCGGCGACGCGGGTGAGGAACGGCGCGATTCCCGGAGCCGCGACGCCGATGAACAGGCATGCGCTTGCCAGAAAAAGAACCGGCGCCATCATCCATTGGCCCGCTTCGCAGGGGGGGGCGGGAAGGGGGCTCCTCGGATGCCCCAGAAAAACAACCGAAAATGTTTTTGCAAAACAGGCCAATGCAAGCGCGCCGACAAACGCCAGTCCGACAACGAGACCGAGCGCGACGGGAGCGGCCGCTGTGGAATCCACAATCGCGCGGAACGCGCCGAAATAGATCAGGAACTCACCCGCGAAACCGTTGAATGGTGGCAGTCCGCAAATTGCGGCGGATCCGACAAGAAAACTCGCAGCGGTCCACGGCAACGGATTGATCAAACCGCCATACTTTTCCAGTCTGCGGGTATGCGTCGCGTGCAGCACATTACCCGCGGCAAGAAATAGAAGCCCTTTGAATAGGGCGTGGTTCAACACATGGAAAATCGCGCCCCCAAAGCCGAGAAGGGAGACCGAGAGAAGACCGTACGACTGGCCCAGCATGCCGAGTCCGATCCCGAGCGCGATAATGCCGACATTCTCGACACTTGAATAGGCGAGCATGCGTTTCAGGTCGTCCTGCGCGAGGGCAAAAAGAATTCCGAGTATGCCAGACGACAAACCCAGAAGGATCATCAACCATGAGCACCAGGCCGGCAGTGGTCCGAGTATCAGAAGAGTGCGCAGGATGCCGTAGATACCCATTTTGATCATGACGCCTGACATGAGCGCTGAGACGTGACTTGGTGCTGCGGGATGCGCCCGTGGCAACCAGATGTGCAGCGGAACAAAGCCGGCTTTCGTGCCGAAGCCTATCAGCGCGAGGACGAAAAAGACCGGGTTCCAGAGAGTGGAGGGGAACGCGGAGAATCCAGAGAAAGAGGTTGATCCGCGTCCCAAAAGAATGAAAAAGACCAGAAGAAACGCGGTTCCGGCTTGAGAAGCAATTGCATAACTCCATCCGGCCTTTCGAACCGAATCGTCGGTGTCGTCGAAAATAACAAGAGCAAACGAACTCAACGCCATGAGTTCCCAGGAAATGAGGAAGAGAATGGTATTGCGGGCGGCGAGGACAAGCGCCATGGACAGCACGAGCATGTTGATGAGGAATCCGGCTTCACCCCGACGCGTTTTGTTCGCTCCATCCCGAAGATAAAGCTCCCCATACAGTGCGGCGGCCGTTGCCAATATGAACAACGGGATCATGAAAAAAGCGGATAACGGGTCAATCGCCAGATCGATCGCGGCATAAGGCAAGGGCCAGGGAATGGTTATGCGTGCAATCGAACCCTTGATCAGAACTCGAAAAGAGGCAGACAAACCCATCAAGCTGCCGAGTACGGCCCCTGCCGTTCCCATCCAGCCGGCGGCAAGAGAAAAGCGGCGCATACCCCATGCGCAGAGCCCGCCCGTCAACAGAAGAACGAGACCGAGTATAAAGCTGTTCATGGCCGATGACTCGTCTGAGATGCATCAGCGCTGGGGAAGGATGCCTCGATACGCATAACTTCCTGGACAAGTTCGTCGCGAATGGCCTGATGCTTGAGCAAGCTCTTAAATCTCGGTTCCTGCAGGCAGAATGACAGGCGCGAGAGAAGGTAGAGATGGGCACGAACACTCGGTGAGACTAGCGTAAAAAGAATCTGCACGGGTTGGCCGTCGAGGGCTCCGAATTCGATCGGCTTATCAAGAAAGCACAACGTCACGCTCGGTGTCTCAACATCGAGCACAAGGGGATTGCGCACATGCGGAACAGCAACCCCGTCACCAAGGCCCGTAGATTGAAGTCGCTCGCGTGCGAGAAGTGCCTGGTATACGAACTCGCGATCAACCGAATCGGGCAACCGAAGCATATCAACGACCGAGCGCAGGGCCGTATCACGATCATGTCCGCCGACGCGGTAAAATATGCCACCGTAGCGAAGTGCATCGGAAAGGTTAATGACAGGCCCGCCAAAAGCTTCATCCTGCATGGGCGTGGAAACATTGATTCTTTTAGCGCGCGCCCATTCAAGCAAAAGCATCTTGTTCAAACGATATTGGCCTTCAACTCGATAGGCAGGAAGATCAGAATCCTGTATCCACCGATAGATCGTCTTCGGGGTCACGCCCATCAGGATGGCTGCATCTTTAACAGACAGTTTCATATGAAGGAATAATGTCACGATATAGGTATAAATGTCAATACAATGACACTCACAAATGCTTTACCCTCCGGATTGTGCAGAAAAAGCCTTTATTTGCTTATGTAGGATGAGTATTCTGCGGTGAGGTTATCCTTTCCAAGGAAGGCATCTTGTGCTGATTTCTTTTTTCTGCCCGAAATGCAAGGCCAAGCTGGAGATTGAGGCCGATGCGGTCGGTACACAGGTTTCGTGCCCACAATGCCAGGGCTTGGTGACCATCCCCGGGAAGCCTTTTGGGCCGGGAGTCACCATCGGCGGATTCAAGATCAGGAAGCTGATCGGGCGCGGCGCAATGGGCGAGGTGTATCTCGCGCAGCAGATTTCGATGGATCGCGATGTGGCTCTGAAGATCCTTCCGCAGGGGTTCAGCACGGATAAAGAGGCGGTGCAGCTTTTCCTGCAAGAGGTACGCCTGCAGGCAAAGCTCGAACACCCCAACATTGTCACAGCGCATGAGTCCGGTGAGGATGGGGGCATCTATTTCCTTGCAATGGCGTTCGTGGGAGATTCGCTGGCCGCCAAGCTGGAGCGCGAAGGGCACATTCCGGAGAGGGATGCGCTGCAAATTATTCATAAGCTTGCTGGCGCCCTGGATTACGCGTGGAAGGAGCACCGGCTGCTGCATCGTGATATCAAGCCTGGAAATATCGTCTTGGATCAGCATGGAGATCCGCGGCTCACCGATCTCGGCTTGTCGAGAAGCCTGCGCCATTCAGCAAGGCCGGTCAGTGAGGAATGGATTGTCGGGACCCCGAACTATATGAGTCCGGAGCAGGCCGCGGGTGATGCGGAGATTGATTTCCGGTCGGATATCTATTCGCTCGGAGCCACCTTATATCATATGCTGACGGGCCGTATTCCGTTTGACGGGGTCAGCGCCGAAGAGATTTTCGAGAAGCAAGCGAGCGAGCCATTGACCGACCCGCGCGATTTGAATCCGAATATATCGGATGCTTGTGTCGAATTGCTTGCGCTCATGATGGCGATGAGTCCCGGGCAGCGTCATCCGAGTTGGAGTGCGCTGATCGGCGACATCGAGCGTGTCATGGCCGGCGAGCATCCCTCCAAAACCCCGCTTGGTCCAGGCGAATCCGCCATGCTTCGAGTGCGGGCCATGGGCGGGAGTCCGGCGGAGCACAGGAAAATCGTATTGCGACACTCACAGGTTAAAAAGCTGCATGGCCGCCCCGTTGTTCCGCGGGAAAAGTCTGAAAAGTGGCTGCCTATCGCTGCCGGAGGACTCCTGCTGGGCGTACTGGCCGTAAGTCTTATAGTCATTGTGCGGGCCATCTCCGGGAAACCGGAGGACGCCCGGCAGGCATTGGTCGAAGAATCTCAAGTTGAACAAAAAGAGGCCGAAGTTGATGCGCGGTCTGCCACGCTGGAGAGGAAATACGCGGAAGCTGTCCGATACGAGAGCGAGCATCCGGAGGACATGGCCGGGGCCATCCATTGGTTCGAATTGATTCGAAATACGGGGAAGGGGACGGAATACGAAATCCGGGCAGGCAACGAAATACGCCGACTGACTACCGCCATGCAGCAGGCGCGCACCGCCGTGTTGGCGAAATTGTCAGCGGATGCGGAGCAACTCTTTGCAGACGAAGAGGCGGACGAGGCGAT
>CAZTYH010000021.1:23416-25299 GCA_964617565.1 uncultured Verrucomicrobiota bacterium | reverse complement strand
GGCATGGACGGCAGGGTTCGTGCTCAACGTCACTTTGAGGGGGCCGGCTATGCGGAGCGGAACTTCGTCGTGGACGATTTGAGTTTCCAGGAACGCTTCGAGCGGCTGGGTCGCGATGTGACGCCGGACCTGGACATCATGCGGGGACTCCTGCTGAACCAATGGCAGAAGCATGTGCCGGCTGAGCGTTATTTCCGGCGCGCGGGCGGGCTGTTGGGGGACGAATTGGCACGGGCGGTCAATCTCAGGTTGGTCGGCGTTTTTGAGAGCGAAGCAGAGAAAGCCTTCGCCGGATTGCTGAGAATCGCCGGCTTGCAGCCGGATGTGAGTGTCACGGATGAAGTGGTTCGCGGCGTACGACGCACGCCGTATCCGGCAGCGGACGTCGCGCGGATACGCGATGCTGCCGCGAAGTTCAGACGGGCCTATGAAAATACCGAAAAGGCCCGGCAGGTTGCGCCGCTTCTGAAGGCTCTTGAGCGCGTGGATACCGTGCCGCGCGAAATTGATCCGGCCATTCTTGAGCAAGCCGTGAAGCGTCTGCAGGCGGACAATCCGCAGGTGGCCGACTTGATTTTCCTGTACGACGTAAATGACGAAGCGATCGAAATGGATCTCTCCAACAATCCTGAACTCGCCAATATCGCGGCACTTGAACGACTCCCGTTGACGAAACTCAATTTGTCCAAGACCAAGGTAAGCGATCTGTCGCCCTTGCGCATGATGCCTTTAAGGGTTCTCAATCTCAGCAGTTGCCCGGTGGACGATATTCAGATTCTGTCGAGCATGCCTTTGGAAGAATTGAATCTTTCCGGATGCAAGGTTCGGAACATACGGCCCATCAGGAACGCGACGCTTCGCACACTGATCCTAACCGGCAACCCGGTGAATATAATCAGCACCTTGACCGACATGCCGTTGACGCGCCTCGACCTGGGTGGTTGTCCCATCACCGATATCAGGCCGCTTCGCACTCTGCCGCTTGAGTGGTTGAGCCTGTGGAAAACACGCATACCGGACATCAAGCCTCTTAAAGGCATGGGCATCAAGACGCTCATCGTGGCTGGAACGGCTGTCACCGATTTGAGCCCACTCGAAGGCATGCCGGTTCAAAGCCTGAATATTTCTGGAACGGGCGTAAGCGATCTCACCCCGCTGAAGTCGCTTCCTCTTAGCGAGCTGGCGGCGGACGCCTGCGGGAACCTCAGCGATCTCACCCCGCTGAAAGGGGTTCCGTTGACACATCTGTACATTTCGATGACCAAGGTGACCGATTTGACGCCGCTGCAAGACATGTCCCTGAAGACGTTGAGTATAGTGGCCAGCCGGATTCCGGATCTTTCGCCTCTTAAGGGAATGGCTTCACTGCAATCGCTTGTATGGGATCGTTGGGATCAAATTCGGTTTATGACACCTATCAACCAGGCGCTTGCGTCAGGCAACTTCGATGTTGCAGCGCAGCATGCCGCGAAACTGATAGGCGACATGGAGGGTGTTCCCGCACTGGCTCCCTCAAGGGTTCTGTTGAGCGCTTTTGTGGAAACTCGAATTCCGGAATTCAAGACGGTGAAGGCTTCGCCGCAACAGATTCACTCTATAGCGAAGACATTCAAAGGTAAAAAATATGCGCTTGGTCCCGGCGCAGCCGATTTCAACACGGCGGTAGAGTTCAGCCGGTCGGTCGGAGGAACCCTTGCCTCCATCACGAGCAAGGAAGAGCTTGATTGGGTGGTGGCTAATTATTCTATGCCCGGCATTCCTTTGCGTCTCGGGGGGACAGATTCGAAAAAGGAAGCCGACTGGCAGTGGCTCAGTGGAGAGCCCTTGAAGTTTGCGTCATGGTTACCGGGACAACCGGACAATGCCCGAGGACAACAACATTC
>CAZTYH010000021.1:0-23316 GCA_964617565.1 uncultured Verrucomicrobiota bacterium | reverse complement strand
GATAACGGCGAATCGTTCTCGGGCGCGAATTTGCGGATCGAGCACAGGGATTTCCAGGGGCGCAAGATGGTCTGGACCCCGGGCAAGAAGGATGCGGGAAATCTCGGCACGGTGACGCGTTGCCTGGATCAGTGGAAATGGTGCGGCGGACCGAATCACTATCCCGTTGAAGGCATTCTCAGCACCGAGGGCGGACATCTCGTACCTGACGAAGCACGCGTGTATTGGAATGAGAAGCACGATTGGCCTGAATGCCGTGGGCACGCGGTGGCTTTCGACGGATACTTCTTTGCGTACGGCGCGGATTATAAGGCGGCGCTGAAGGATTTTGTGAATGTCTTCGGGCCGATCCCGATGGTGCCACGATGGACATTTGGATTCTGGTACTCGCGCTGGTATGCCTACACGGACCGGGAAACCATCGAGCTCGTGAAACGATACCGCAAGGAAAAGATTCCGATTGATGTCATGATCATTGATACGGATTGGCGAGGCGGGTGGGGCGGTTACGACTGGAATCCGAAATACTTTCCGAATCCAAAAAAGACGATGGCCGATCTCCACAAGTTGGGAGTAATAACCTCGCTGAACGACCATCCGGGCTATGACAACTACGATGGGTTGCCTGAAAGAGACAGCCATATCCCTGCGATTCAAAAGCGCCTCGGTGTGCTTCCGCATCAGGGCCAGTGGTCTTGCGATTGGTCGCGAAAAGATGCGGTGAAAGCCTGGATGGATATCCTGCTCGGTCCCTTCCACGACAAGGGAATGGATTTCTGGTGGATTGACGGCTGGATCAAGCCGCCGTTCGGCGGTACGGACAGCCAGCTCTGGGCGAACCGGCAATACTTCGAAATGATGGAAAAGAAGACGAACAAAAGAGGAATGATCCTTGCGCGCTGGGGCGGGGTGGGATCGCATCGTTACCCGGTTCAATTTTCGGGCGACACGCCATCTGAGTGGTCCATGCTCCAGCATCAGATCGAGTTCACCGCGCGCTCAGGCAATCTCGGCGCGGTGTACTGGTCGCATGACATCGGCGGCTTCTTCGGCAAGCAGGTTGAAGAGGAACTCTTCATCCGCTGGGCACAGTTCGGAGCGATGAGTCCCGTATTCCGCACGCACAGCGATCACGGCGACCGCGAGCCGTGGAAGTTCAGCAACAAGGCAAAAGCGCTGTTCCGGAAGCAGACACGCATCCGTTACGCGCTCGCGCCCTATTTCTACACGCTGGCGCGCGAAGCGCACACATCAGGTCTTCCCATTGTGCGACCGCTGTATCTTGAATACAACGACAACGATGGCGGCGCGCTCTGGCGCAAGCATCAGTATCTCATCGGCAGAGACATCCTGGTCATTCCGGCGGACAACCCCGTGGACAAGAAGTCGGGAACGCTTCGCAAGCGCGCGTATTTCCCGAACGGCACATGGTACGGATTGGAAACCGCGGAAGCCGTGCTCGGCATGCTGGACGGCAGCATCGAAATTCCTGTCGAGCGCATCCCGACCTATATTCGCAAAGGAGCGATCATTCCTTCGCAGAAGGTTGGCGAAAACCTCGGCGTGAAAGCGCCGGACGAGCTTCACTTGGATTACTTCCCCGATACGGCGAAAGCATCCGAATACTGCCTCTACGAGGACGATGGGGAGTCGAGAGAACACAGCAAGGGCCGGTTTGCACAGACCATGATCAGGGGACGTTCTTCAGACCGGGTGGTTGAGTTGTCCATTGCCGCGCCCAAGGGCTCGTACAAGGGCATGCCGGAGAAGCGTTGCTACGTGGTGCGCATTCGGGTTCCGGAACACGCCGAGATCGGGCGCGTTGAATTTGCGGTGGGTGCGGGGCCGGTCCGCAAAGTTCGTCACCGTTTCACCCGGGAATGTCTTGCAGGAACGGTAAAGTCCATGCATCAATTCTGTGAGGTGCAGGTAACGAGCCCGAACAAACCGCTCACCATCCGCTTCGTGCTGGCCTGAGAGGTTGCCGGCGAGGCCGTCCTGCCGGGAGACATTTTCAGGTGAAATGGATTTTGAAGGTAGTGGCATTTGCTTTCGCGCGGCTTCCGTTATCCGTGGCGCTTGGCATTGGCCGGGGGCTTGGCTGGATCTACGGATCCGCCGTGCGTTACCATCGTCGCGACGCGTTGGATGCGCTTCAGCGCAGCTTCCCGGAGAAATCTACTGCCGAGATTCGCGATATTGCTGACCGGATGTATGCCAATCTCGGCATGAACGTTATGGAGTTGTTCCGCCTGATTGATGCTCGCGGCGGATATCCGGGATCGCTGGTGGAGACCGAGGGCGCGGAGCACATGACCGAAGGTTTGGCCCGGGGAAAAGGCGTGATTGTTTTATCGGCGCACACGGGCAACTGGGATCTGTTGTGTACCGCGGCGCCCGCGTGGGGTTATCCGCTCACCATCATCACAAAGAGAATAAAAAACAAGGCCATCAACGATGTGTGGATGGATATCCGCAGCCGCTACGGGCTGAAGTTTGTTCCGGCCCACAATTCATACCGCACGTGTCTCACCGCGCTACGAAAGAACGAGATCATTGGGTTCATCCTTGATCAGAACATGATTCGGACGGAGGGCATTTTCGTGGACTATTTCGGCAAGCCGGCCTGTACAACGCCGGGACTGGCTTATATGTCGGCCCAATCCGGCGCGCCGGTGTTGCCTGTGTTCATGGTGCGCAAACCGGGCGGACGGCACCTGGTTAAAGCGTTACCCCTGCTTGAACCGCCGCCCGACCGCAAGCCGGAGACGATTCACGAGCATACACAGAAGTACACCCGGATCATTGAAGATGTTGTTCGAGAGAACCCCGACCAATGGATATGGCTGCACCGCCGATGGCGGACGACGCAGGAAGAAAAGGGCGCCGGCACGGCGGCGCCTTCAAATCCTCCTGCTTGAGCGATCAATGCGCAGTGTGAGCGCTGCGAGAGAGGTGGTGTACACACGACCTCCAGCCGTGCTGAACCGATCGGAAAGATCCCAGCTCCCGGCGTGGGGCCCCTCATGCAGTTGCGTGGCGATGATCCGGGCTTGCAGAGAATCCAGCTTTGCGCGCATGTCATCTTCATCTGCTGAAGAAAGCGCCGTCGAGGCAAAATACCAATGGTAGAAGTTCGTTTCTCCCTGCATGATATCCGTAGCATTGAAGTGAGCGCTCAATACCGCATCAAGATCGGGTTCCGCCGACTTCACCACTTCGCTCCACCCAAGTTCCACCGCGCGTTTCATGGCGAGGAGAGCCCACGAGGATTCGGGCGCGACTGGGACAGCGTTGCGTGATCCGCGCTCTCGATCGCCGGTCGGGCCGTGGCGGTTTGCCAGCAGATAACGAAGCGCGCCGTCCAGAACCCGCTCCAGATCTTTGGTCGGGCGATGTTTGTAAGCCTCCATGAGAGCGTACGTCGCGATGGCATGTTCGTATCGTGTGCCGCCGTATGGCCGTCCAATGAGACCGTCCGGTTGCTGATGTCTGCTCAAGTACACGGCAGCCCTGTCAATCTGTTCAGCAAAAGAGTTTTGAATTGCCGATGCATCGCCGGATGAAAGTGCCAGCAGGGCCAGGCCCGTCAGGCTGAGGGTGTTCTGCCTGTTGCCACCCCACTTCGCGCCATCCCATGCGCCGGAAGGTTCCTGAACGCTTGCCAGCCAACGCATCGCTTTCTCGGCCGCCTCATCCGCCCTGGGTGCTGCATCTCTGTAAGCGACGATGGCCGGCCGTTCTGTTCTCGAGAGGACCTTAGCTATAAAGAAGGATCCACAGGCCAGGACAGCCACGCCGGCAGCCACTTTCAGAACGGTTGCCCACGGGAACGCAAATCGCGATGCGGCCGGGACACGATTCGAATTCGTTTCGGCGATTTTCTCAAGGATGGCGGGCGCGAGATCGCAGGACAGCTTTTCGCGCGGCAGCGATCGCAAGTCTTCCAACAACCGTTGCGCTTCAAAAAGTCTGACTTTGCAGAGTGCGTCTTCCCGAAGCATCCGCTCAAATACCTTTTGTTCGTCCGGAGAAAGCTCGCCCAGCAAATAGGGAAGCACCAGATCTTCCCACGGCTGAACAGGTTCAGCATCCGGCTTTTCTGGCATTGTGCCCGGCATATATGAATTTCCTTAGTTGCTCGAAGGCGAGCGACATTCGTGATTTGACCGTTCCGAGAGGGATGCGGAGAGCTTCCGCGATTTCCTCGTACTTCAAACCCTGGTAAAGACTCATCACGACCGTTATGCGAAGCTTTTCGGGCAATGCATCCAGCGCAGCCTGAGCATCCAGATGTGAACCCTCAGGCTGGCCGTATCCTGTTGCGCGCGTTTCACAATCCATTTCATAGCGGGTGAGGAAGCCTTCACGCCTTGACTTCCGCCGCACCCAGTCAATCCAGACCGTTCGTCCAACCCTGTAAAGGAACGTGGTAAATTTTGCATCGGCCCTGTAACTCTCGCGGTAGCGATAGATCCGCAGGAAACACTCCTGCACAAGATCTTCCGCATCATTATAAACGCCCAATCGCCTGAAAAAGTTCAGCAGGGCTTTTTGATGCCTCTCCACAAGAATCCCGAAGGCATTGAGTTCGCCGGCCCGAACGAGACCCATGAGAGCCGGGTCATCCGGGAATGTGATCGTATCTCTGGAACTTTTCTTTCCCACAACGGAATGTGTAACACATGCGCATCCAACAGGAAACCGCAAGCTTGCAAATATAATGACTTTTTCCATGAACATTCCGCCTGGACGGATCGTTAATAATCACAAGACGCAGTTTCCGAAACTCAGGGAGAGCAGAAAGGATTCGCACGCGATATGAATATCAGGCGCGATTTGCGTTTATCGGTTGTCGCTATTGTTGCGGCAGTGATGGTTGAATGCACCATGGGCGAGGCCGTGGACGAAGTGAGACGAATTCCGGAAGTCGTGGTGACCGCGACACGGATGAGCGAAGAGGTGCACGATCTGCCTTATATGACGGAATCCATTGGATCATCCGATATTCAAAACCGGCGCCAATCGAGAACAACGCCCGAGATCCTCAGGGAAGAACCTTCCGTCATGGTGCAGAAGACGTCCCACGGGCAGGGTTCGCCTTTCATTCGCGGATTCACCGGGTTCCGAACACTCTTCCTCGTGGATGGCATCCGGCTGAATAACTCCACTTTCCGGGATGGACCCAATCAATACTGGAACACGGTGGATTCGTTTTCGTTCGATCGCCTTGAAATCGTGAAGGGACCGAGTTCCGTTCTCTATGGCAGTGATGCGGTGGGCGGGACAGTCAATGCATTGAGCATGAGTCCTTTTGACAGGGAGGCCACCGATAAAGGGGTTGGGGGACGCACCCTCTATCGCTACAGTTCGGCAGAGGACTCACACACGATACGGGCTGAAGGGCATGCCGTGCATGAAAAGGTTGGGGTGCAGGCAGGGATAAGCTACAGAGACTACGGCGATTTACGCTCGGGTTCCGGCAGGCAGCCGAAAACCGGATATGATGACACCAGTTTCGACGCGCGTGCCGATTACAGGATTACACCTGATGTGCGCCTGGTTCTCGCTCATCAGACTGTTGAGCAGAACGATGCCTGGCGTACACACCGAACCATTTACGGCCGCAGCTTTGAAGGCACGACGGTGGGATCAGAGAAAAAGCGCATACTCGATCAGGATCGCCATTTGACCTACCTGCGCCTTGAGGCGGCTGAGATGACAGGTTTCATGGACGAGTTGAATGCCACCGTTTCTCATCATCACCAGGGAGAACGCCAGCAGGTCGTCAAAAAAGATGACACGGGCTCGCAGCAGGATTTTGACGTGAACACGCTGGGCCTTTCCGCCCAGGCCTCGAGTCGTTCCGAGGTTGGGGAGTGGATATATGGGTTCGAATACTACCGGGATTACGTGGACTCATCCGGCCGCGATTACAACGCGGACGGCTCGCTAAAGAAAGCGCGTATCCAGGGGCCCGTGGCGGATGACTCGACCTACGACACGCTGGGTGTGTACCTGCAGAACAAGATCGTCGTGGCGAGCCGGACGGACCTGGTACTTGGCGGCCGCTATAACCGATTCGATGCGGATGCCCGGGCTTTTGAAGACCCTGTCAACGGCAAGCGCACATCCCTCGAAAAAAACTGGGATGCGCTTGTTGGAAGCGCGCGTGTGTTGCACCGGCTATTCCCGGATGCGGGCGTAAATATGTTCGCGGGTGTATCGCAGGGTTTCCGCGCCCCGAACCTTTCGGACCTTACGCGGCTTGATTCGGCAAGAACGGATGAGCTTGAAACGGCGGCGCCGGATCTGGATCCGGAGCGTTACCTTGCGTATGAGATCGGGTTGAAGATCGCGACAGGTATTTTCAACGCGGAATGCGCCTACTTTTATACGGATATTGAAGACATGATTATCAGAACTCCCACCGGCCGCGTGTTGGAAGACGGCAACGAAGTCACAAAGAAAAATGCGGGCGAGGGATATGTGCAGGGAATCGAACTGAGTGGAAGCGTTCAGATCGTGGAGGACTGGCTGCTCTGGGGGAACATCACCTGGATGGATGGAAAGGTGGATACGTATCCAACCTCTTCGATGCAAAAGGAGAGAGAACCCGTTGACCGCTTGATGCCGTTGACTGCGAATACCGGAATTCGATATCAGCCAACATCCAGGTACTGGATTGAGGCATACCTGACTGCGGCCGAGCGCAAGGGGGATTTATCCACGGCGGAGAAGGCGGACACCCAGCGAATTCCGCCCGGGGAAACTCCCGGATACACAGTGTTTTCGTGCCGCGGAGGCTTCAAGCTGACCGAGGCTTTATCTATTTCCGCCGCATTGGAGAATATTGCAGACAAGGATTATCGCGTCCATGGCTCGGGTCTGAACGAAGCAGGACGAAATCTGATTGTCTCCACGGAATACGTGTTCTGAAATAGGATCGCGGTTTTTTAAGACCGGGCTTATCCGCCAAACGTATGCTTAATTAATTCTCAATTATGATTATTATATCCAATATAACAATAACGCAATCGTTTGCTCTTTACAGGGCAAATATAATGGGTATAATGGCGTACAAGTTGTATGAGTCCTGTGTTGTCCATGGTACGCCAATCATCACTCGGTAGGCTGGGAAAGCTGATCGCCGTTTTGTTTTCTTCAGGCCTGCTTTTTCCGACGCTTTGCCCTGGCGTTGTCGGCGGTGTTGATATCAATCCGGTCGGTAATGATATTCACTTGAATTACGAGACGGCCGAGGATTCATACTACCGCCTTTTTTCCGCAGGCTCCATGACGGGCGTTTGGTCTGCCTGCGTGTTCCGCCTGGGTTGCGGCGACGATCAATCATGGACTCACCTGCAAGCCCTGGCGGAATCGTCGGGCCGATATTATCGAGTCGAACGCGTACTCCTGACAAATCCATTCGATCACGATGGCGATGGGCTCGATGATGTATGGGAACTACAGAGCAATCTGGCCGATCCGCTGAACCCGGATACAGATGGCGATATGCTTTCCGATGGAGAGGAATGTCATCAATACCAGACCTGGCTGCATGATCCCGACACGGATGGCAACGGCATTCCGGACGGGCAGGAAGTGCATTACTACGGCACCGATCCCGCAAGCCCCTTCAGTGGCGCACGCGTTCTCTATTCATTCGAGTCCGATGAGCAGGGCTGGAGCGGGGATTTCGGTACCTACGGCACAGCATCCGTGACATGGACCAACCTTGGATTTCCCGACCGCGGTGCCGCCGTGATTCATCCCGCCGCCGGAACCGGCTATGGCGATTTTTATATCCGCGACGGAATGGAAATAGAGAACTTCAACGCGATTCCCAAGCCCGTGCTGCGCGCCTGGTTCTTCATCCCCGCCAACGCGCCGGCCGATTCGGTGCGGGTTCAATTGTGGGTCAAATCAACAACGGATGACTGGCAGGCCCATTACGACAACTCCTTCCATACCTTGGAGCCGGGTGCTTGGACTCTGGTGTCGTGGGATATGTCGTTGCTCGACACGGATGTGCTCGGCGACATAGACGAATTGGCTGTAAAGGTTGTCTGGCCCAATCGCACTCTCTGGGATGCGCCGGTCCTGATGGATACCGTTCATGTTATTCCTTTGCTGCCGGAAACGAATCTGCCGCCTGCGATAACCGGTGTTTCGGCGGCATCCGTCGATGTGGGGCGGTATGATAAATTTGAACTGACGGTGGAAATGACCAATGTGGCCGGCCTCAATCCTTATGACCCCATGGAAGTGGACCTGGAGGCCTTTTTCATTTCGCCTTCGCTGGAGACGAACAGGATATGGGGCTTTTACATGGAGGAGCCCGGCGATCTCTATGGCGAGGGCAAGTGGAAGGTGCGTTTTGCGCCCGGCATGGAGGGAACCTGGCGTTACAGCGTGAGAGTCGCCAACCGTTGGGGCACCAACCAATGGCCAACCTCCACGTTCACCTGTGTGTCCAGTGACCGGCGCGGATGGATTCGGGTTTCGAAAGATGACTCGCACTACCTGGAACATGATGACGGCACGGCGTTTTACGGCATCGGCTATTGCCGTCCCTACGACGCGGACGATGAAGGGATTTTCGCAGACGCCTATGAGCATGGCGTGAACATGATCCATTGGTGGATGGCTCCCTGGGATACGATGCTGACAGTCGAAAGGGCCACGCCGGGCCGTGATGACTCGACCTTTTATCGCTACGAACAATCGCGCGCGGCACAGATTGACCGGATTATCGGACATGCCGAACAGTATGATGTCAAACTGGTCTTCACGATCTGGACGCATGATGCGCTCCGCGATTTCAACCATCACACGTGGCGAAAAAACGGAAGTTGGGCCCTGGCATTCGACGAGAAGCTGGATGAGCCCGAGGAATACATCAATGCCTTCAGCCGTCTCGACAATCCGCCGAAGAATCAGAAGTTCTTCCATGACCCGAAATACCTGAAATACCAGGAGCATTTGTACCGGTACATCATTGCAAGATGGGGATACAGCGAGGCTGTCGGATTCTGGCAACTGGCATCCGAATTGTACGGCACCTACGCGAACTCCATAAAGAGTGTGCGGTGGCAGGATCCAGACTTCGTTGACCGGAAAAGCGACCTCGTCGGGCAGGATCCTTACTCGAACATGGATACCAACCAGGTGGACGGTAATGATTACACGCTGTCATGGACTACCTGGATTCATAACTATTTCAAGATCAACGATCCTTTCGGACACCCGACCACGGCCTGCAATGAGACGGATCAGTATTGGGATAAAGGTTTTGAGGTGGTGGATATCCCGCAGATTCACGCCTACTCGGAAAGCTACAGTTGGGTGACGCCTCCCATCATGATCGCGAAATATCATCATCACCTTCGCTCCCGCTTCCAGAAACCCGCATTCATGGGGGAAACGGGTTCCTGGAAGTGGCAGACCTACCAGCCGGATTTCCTCCGTGCCTGCATCTGGCCCGCCCTGTGCTCGGGCGCGGCTGTCACGCCGATGATGTGGACCGTTCCTGCGTTCAAGAAATACTGCGATCCTGTCATGGGGCCGTGGCTTGATTCCATGGCTGATGAAGCATTCCTTTTTTCCCGTTTTATCCGGGACATTGATTTTCCACGTCTCTACATGAAGCCAACCGCCGTGCAAGCCTGGTACAGCAGCAGCGACTTGAATCCCACTCTGGTGGAAGGATTTGAAGGAAACCTGGACCCGGATTGGCAAATGTTCGGAACCGGTATCGTCTCCATCGCGCTCAGCACGAACCATGCAACGCAAGGCACCAACTCCCTTCGCATGAATATTGACATGGATACGTGGGCCAACATGACCAATCCGGCATCGGGCGTGTATAACTTCAACCTCGACATGAACTGGTCCGCGTTCTGGCCTGACGGGGTCCTCCGGGTAGATCTTTACATACCGGAATTCTATCACCCGACTGAAAACCCCGACGGATTCCTGAAAGGCATCAATCGCGATCCGCGATGCATCGTGGAGATCGCCGTCGAATCGGAGGATGGCAGTTGGCGTTATTATTCAACACGCAACGAATACGCGCCGGAACACGAAGGGTGGAAAAAGCTTACAGTCGGAATGCTTTATAACCTGGAGTTGAGACTGGACGAGATTCCGACATCCTATCAGGCCGCCCGCATCCGTGGCATCAAGATATGGATCGGCGACGCCGGAATACTGCGTGGTCCGATATACGTGGACAACATCAGCGTGGGCCGCTTTGCATTCAACACGTGGGGCATGCTCAGCAGCAACGGTCAATTCGGAATCGCGTGGATACAGGACCGGCAATGGACAAACGTGGATACGCGCGATGCCCGGTTCCAGATGCACGGACTGGCCAACGGCCGTTATAATGTTGAATGGTGGAATTCGCGGCGTGAAGACATCAATTCGGCCAATAACTACCTCGTGAGCACGGGTACGCTGTACGTCAGCGACGTCCCGCGCTTCAGGAAAGATATTGCCGTAAAAATCAGGCGGATCGGCTCATCCGGCGATACGGTACGGGATGTAAGCGTCGGGTGCGTAAGCCAGGTCAACTGGCTCGTTCGCAGCGCCTCCAGCAAGATCACCGTAACCGTGGTCAACCAGGGGACGGCCAACGAATCGTTCAATGTAGTGCTGTCCGACATGACCGACGGAAAGATAATCGGAACAAACAGGATCAGCGGTCTACAGGCCGGTCGCTCTGCCACAACCACCTTCACCTGGAACACCACGGATGCATCGCTCGGCTGGCACACGTTGAAGATTGTCGCGAATGCGGTATCCGGTGAAGCCGACCTTGCGGATAACGAGCTTACCGCCAGGGTGAATATCGTGGCGAGTGCGCCTCCGTGGGATTCATGCCGGCGAATGCGTCGCTGGGCCGCGCGGATGGACATAACCGATGCTATTTCGCTGACGGTTTCAACAAACAAGTCGTCGGAGGGCGACACATCCTTCCTTCTCGCCTATGCGGCCCCGACCGGTCACGAAGCGCATGCGGAAATGTGGTTCGATAACGTCTTCGAGAATTGGAGCGGCAAGACGAAGGTACTCGCCGATATCTTTCCGGAAAACGGCGCGAGCAATCTTCAGCTTCAGATTTGGACCGGCACCAATTGGACCTGGTACTACTCGTGGACAAAGTCGCTTACCAATAATTGCTGGAATACCAACGTCACGTTTAATCTCAACGCGGCGGAATGGGGAACCACGAACGGGTGGGGTGCCACGCCGGCGAACCTGGATCGGGTTCAGCAGATACTCTTCAAATTCACGGATTACACCAACGCGGGCGCGGTTTACCTGGACAATATCCGCCTGCAGTAGGACGGCTTCCTCCCTCCAAAGTGCGCGGTAAAACCGCGGTCACCCGATATTTTCTTGTTTGTCCCGCCGTCCGAGATTAGTTTACAGAACGTTTTTGAGGTATAGAGGTCTAAGAAAGCATGGCAGGTGTAAGAATGGCTGACAAGAAGACACAATCACAACCCGATATTCCGTTCATCGCCAGGCCGATGGTGGGCAATGTCCTGACCATCCTGGGCGGCCTTTCCTTTCTTTTTCTCTGTATGATTCTGCCCCTTGTGGGACCCGCAGCCGTTCATGGCTCTGGCTCTCCGGGAGCCGGACCGGCTCCGCATTTGAAGCAGAATTACATGGCGTTCAGCGCTACTTTGGCTGTTTCCCTTATTCTGGCCGTGGCAGCGGTCTATTCGAAATCGGAACGGCGCAAGATTGACGGCAGCCCTCTTCCGAAGTATTCGCTTGCGCTCATCGGCGTGCTCTTGTTCATCCTCGTTGCTTTTGTTTTGGGATGGCTGAGCCTTTAATCGGCCGACGCATTTTTGTTCGTGACGGACATTCGTTGGTACCGCTGTCTATTCCAGCATGATTTTGGAGGTTGTGTATCGTGTTTGATATCCGCTGTCCGCTCAGAGAGGCGGCATACGTCTCAAAAGATCAAAAGGGACTGATCTGCTCCGAAGGCATGCTCACGTTTTATGAGTATGACCAGCTCGTAACCGCGGCGGCGCGCAAGCTCCAGAACGCGGGCGTTCAACAGGGCGAAAGGGTGGGGCTCGCGCTAAATCCCGGCTGGCGACAGCCTGTATTGCTCCTCGCCGTTATCCGCGCGGGTGCCGTCGCCTGCGTGATTGATCCGGCATTGGGCAGTGATCACATGGCGGAGTGTGCGGATAAGGTCTTGTGCCGACGACTGATCGTCTCCGATGCGTCCGTGATTTCTTCAACCGCTACTACACCCTTGAACGTCAGTGTCGCGGAAGATTTTGCCAACCTTGGCGCTATCGGTGATTTTTCCGGCCTCGAGGAAAGCATTCCCGGAAATCGTCCGGCAACCATTCTGTTCACGGGAAAACGGGGCGGTCAAAGGGCCATTCTCCATTCTTACGCGAATCACTATTACAGTGCGCTCGGAAGCAATGCGAATACGAAGCTGCGGTCAAAGAACCGGCACCTCTTCTCCCCGTCCATGCATGAAATTGAAGGTGTAGCTGGAATCTTTCGATGCATAATGAGCGGAGCCACCTTGTGCATCCCGGACAGGAGCGCATCGCTATCGCAATCCATTATTGAGGGAGAAGTCACCCATGCATTCCTCTCGCGCGCGGATGTGGAGTCGTTGCTTGCTGATTCCGCATTGCGTGAAAGCGCGCTGAAGATGGTCATGGTAAACGATACGCTCGATCACCGCATTTTGAAGCGGGCAATCGAATTGGGCATCCAATTGCTCAGCGTCTTCAGCCTGCCGGAAATGGCTTCCCAGATTGCTGCTGTTGCGCCCGGCACATCGCCGGATAAGCAGGTCACGCGCGGACTCCCGTTGAAATATCAGAAGGTTCGTATCGGCACGGGCGGCAATATCCAACTTCGCGGGCATACCCTGATGGCCGGCTACATGGATGGCAATTCCATTGACGCCGCGCTGGATGGAGAAGGCTGGTACGATACGGGATCGAAGGGTTTGCTGGATGATCAGGGCTATCTGACGGTCGTCGTCAATTCCTAACTCCTTCTTCATCCTTGAGCCTTGCAGCGTAAATGCGTTAGTGTTTGCCCGTAATGGGGATGGAGTCCCCCTGTAACCGCCGATCTGGCTGATGACTCCTACCATGGATGAATGTGGTGGGATGATTTTCGGCTACTGATGACTGAATCACCTACCCGGATAAAGAAAGTCGTTTATGGCTTTGGATCTTGCGTTGCTTATTTTGATCGGATTAGGCGTGGACTGGCTCTTTAAACGCGCTCGAATTCCGGGGCTTGTCGGAATGCTGCTTGCCGGCATCATTCTTGGACCGGCATGCCTGGGTTTGATTTCGCCGGCGATGGCGGCTGCGTCGTCCGATTTCCGGCGGATCGCGTTGATCGTAATCCTGCTCCGGGCCGGATTTGAAATGGGCAAGGATACGCTGAAGAAAGTCGGCATGCGCGCGTTGTTGTTTTCATTTATTCCGGCCATCTTCGAGGGCACTGCCATCACCCTCCTCGGTCCGTGGCTGCTTGGGCTTACCCATCTTGAATCTGCAATGCTCGGGTCCGTGGTTGCCGCAGTGTCTCCCGCCGTGGTTGTGCCGTTGATGATCGGGTTCATGGACAGGAAAAAGGGCACGGCGAAAGGTATCCCCACGTTGATTCTTGCTGCATCCTCGCTGGACGACGTCTTTGTCATTGTCGTTTACAGCAGCCTGATCGGCCTTTATATCGGCGGTCAATCGCACCTGCTGCAAGGGCTGGTGGGGATTCCCATTTCGATCGTGATGGGCATTGGAGTGGGGTTGCTGTGCGGATGGGTTCTGTACAAGATTTTCGAGCGATTCAATCCTCGCGCGACAAAGCGACTGCTGGTTGTTCTCGGCATGGCCATCCTCCTGTTACACCTTGAGCAAAAACTGGAGGGCATCGTTCCTTTTGCCTCGCTGCTCGCGGTTATGGCCATCGGCTTTGTGGTGCTCGAAAAGAATGAATACATGGCCCACGAGATATCCGCAAAGTTGGCAAAGCTCTGGGTATTCGCGGAAATTCTTTTGTTTGTTCTGGTTGGCGCGCAGGTGAATGTGCGTGTGGCGTGGTCGGCCGGCGCAAGTGGAGCGCTGCTGGTTCTGCTTGGCCTCGTCGCACGAAGCGCCGGAAGCTACCTGTGTCTCGTGCGAAGCGATCTGAATTTCGGCGAGCGCATGTTCGTGGTGGTTTCCTATCTGCCTAAAGCAACGGTCCAAGCTGCAATTGGCGGGGCCGCGTTGATCGCCATGAGAGCGACCGGCATGAACACGCAGCCGGGCGAAATTATCCTGGCGGTCGCCGTACTGAGTGTTCTGTTGACCGCACCCGCCGGCGCGTGGGCGATCAAGCGGCTGGGAGAACACGTTTTGAGGGAAGAGGTCCTTGTACGAACGGATTACACGACACCCGAGCGCGCGCGTAAGGATGTCCTTGAATCGTTGACGGTCGGAGATGTGATGGAACGCGATCCGATCAGCGTTCATACCGGTGCCCGCCTGGAAAACGTAATGCAGGCCTTCTCCCAATCATCATTCATGGCGTGCCCGGTTGCGGATAAACATGGAAAGGTTGCCGGGATGATTCGGATGCAGGACGTTCAGCCTCTGCTGGCCAGTCAGCACACCTGGAGTGTGTTGCTTGCGGAGGACGCCATGATTCCTGTACCGGTGATAATTCATCCGGGAGATTTTGCGGAGCAGGCTCTGAAGAACTTGCACGAGGCGCAAACGGATGTCCTGCCTGTACTTGACGCACAAAGCCAGGCCCTGCGAGGGATGCTGTCGGTTCAAATGATCGAGAAGGCCGTGGCGTCACGCGTGGCCGAAAGGTTGTTTCCACAGGCTTGATCTCCCGTCTTACTTTCGAGAGGATGCGCGACATCATGGGGAAGAAAGTCGTTACCGAAAAGGACGTGGTTGAATTGCTCGATCGTTTCGGACCGATGCGCGGCGCGCAGTTGCTGGAAATAACCGCCGTCGAAGCCCTGCCTCTCTGGCGTATATGCAGGAAATCAAATCTACTCCATATGGAAATCGTGGGGCGACGTTATCTCCGCCTTGATCGTGTCGTGAACGGTTACGCCCGACTTTCTCCCTCCATTCGCCGCGAGTTTCTCACCTATACGATCCTGGGAACCCACGCGCACGCCGCGCAAGTGAGGGAAGAAGCGGCAAGGCTCCGTTCCGGAATCACGAAAATCAGTGAAGCTAAGTGCGCGCTTGCGCAAACGGCCATGAAAGAGTGCGTGGAAGAACTTCCGGAGGCGCGGACGCTCTTCGAGCACGCCTGCTTCATCATTGCGGGCGATGTAACCTATGGAATGGGCCATGACGTGCCACGACCCGAACGGAGCACCGGCCAATTGGTGCGGGGGTCGGATCTCGATGTGATCGTGGTCGCGAGCGATGAGATGCCCGCCGCGCTGATCGCAAAGCTCGACGATGCGATTCTCAAAAAGAAACACTACTTTCTTGTGCATCCCGATTTGCGCGAAGAACTGGACTATATCATCAAGCCGGTCGCGCGGGTCCGCGAACAGTTGCGCTTCGACACATTTGAGCACATGGTCGCCTGCAAAATACTGCACGAGGGCCTGTTTCTCCTCGGCAGCAGTTCCGTTTTCAAGCAGGTGAAGGACCTGGTTGCCCAACATGGCATTCCCGAACGCATAGAGGAAATGAACGCTTCGGCCGCCGGCAGTCGTGAAGAGGCGGAACGCAGCCTGCTGAATCTGCCTGAGGATGCGCGCGGGGGCGCTTATATTGACCTGTTCTATACACGCGAAGAAGGCGACGAGATTTACTGACAGACGCCCCCTTCACCCTCGGGGAGAGGCGGAATCACGAACGATCTTCAATCACGACACCGCGGCGGCGAAGCACATCGGATTCCTTAAGAGCCTTTGCGGCCGCCACGCGATCCACGACGTAGACAAGGTTCCCGCCATTCTCCGCATAACGCTGCCCGTATGACAGCGGCACGGAGCAATCCACGGTATGCAGAAGCGATTGGGCAATCACGTCCGTCTTGCGTTCGCCGTTGGCCAATAGAAGAACTGTCCGCGCCCGGTAGATCAATTCAGCCCCCATGGATACCGCGTACGTGGGACTGAGTTCACGGCTCGGAAAATGGCCATCAAGGATCGCGTTGGAAACGGTGTTGTCATCGAGTTTCACCAGGAGCATCCGGCTGTCTTCAAAGGGGATGCCCGCTTCATGGAATCCGACATGACCCTTCTGTCCGACGCCGATGATCTGCAAGTCAATACCGCCGGCCGCCGCGATCTTGCGCTCATAGGCTTCAAGAATCTCTCCGCGAATCCAGCGCAGGCAGGCCGACTTCGCGGACGCTTTGATCACGATGGAGGTTCCCGCATCGGTTCCGCGCGCTTCCCATGAATCGGGATGCGCTTTGAGTTCCGCGTCAAGACATTCGACATCCACCAGCGCACCCCACGGCACGCACGTTTCGGCAAACTTCTTGTCCAGCCTGCCGAAAAGGTTTGAAATCATGAAAAACGAATAGCTTTCCGGATGCAGCGCCCGCTGCTGGGCGTTGTCGCCAGGCAGGCCGATATATTCGTCAAGATTGAAGGACCGGATTCGTGCGGCATCAAACGTCCCGTTGTTGGCCGCGCGGACCAGGCGATCGTAAACGCCGGTCGGAGTATTGCCGGTGGCAAGTCCCATGCTATACATCGGCGCACGGGCCAGGCCCTGCCGGACATCATTCAGCAGAAACTCGGCGGCCACATCGCTCATGTGGTTGAAATCGCGAGTGACAATCAGCTTTAATGACATTCCATCTCTCCTTGTGGCCGTGCGGCTGATCAGAGCCGGTCAACCGATCGTCTTTCGGACAACGTCCGCAAGCTGGTCCGTCAATCGGTTGGTCATTTCCTCGGTTGGTCCTTCGACCATCACGCGGCACATGGATTGAGTGCCCGAATAACGGATAAGAACGCGCCCCTTGTCGCCCAGTTCCTTTTCCGCGGCGAGGATCGCTTCCTTCAATTCGGAGATCTCTTCCAGCGGGGGCTTCGTTTTGACGTCCACGTTGATGATCTTCTGAGGCGATAACGACATGACCTTTGAAAGCGCGGAAAGGGTTTTGCCGCTCAGTTTCATTGCCGCCAGCAATTGCAGTGCGGAAATGATCCCGTCGCCGGTGGTGTGATAGTTAAGAAAAATCATGTGGCCTGACGCCTCGCCGCCCAGTACCGCGCCTTTTTCCTTCATCATCTCGAGTACGTACCGGTCGCCGACCTTCGCCGCGAGATGCTTGATCCCGAGCTGCTTCAAGGCGATAAGAAAACCGAAATTACTCATCACGGTCGAAACGATCATGTCGTTCTTCAGCCAGCCCCGCTCCTTGTACATGTGTCCGCAAATCGCCATGATATGATCACCCGTGATTTCTTCGCCGTTCTCATCCACCGCGATCAGGCGGTCTCCGTCGCCGTCGAACGCAAGCCCGATATCGGCACCCGTTTCGCGCACCTTAGCGGAAAGGGTCTGCGTGTGCTGAGAGCCGCAGTTGTCATTGATGTTCACGCCGTTTGGCTCGCAGAACAGGGAGGTGACGTTCGCGCCCAGCTCGGAGAAAATGACCGGCGCGACGCGGTAGGTGGCTCCGTGCGCGCAATCAAGTACGATCTTCATGCCGTCAATACGCAGGTCGTCGGGAAACGTGTTTTTGCAGAACACAATGTAGCGTCCGACGGCATCGTCAATGCGGCGGGCCTTACCGATATCGTCCGCGGTGGGACGGATGTTCTTGATCTCGCCGGAGGTAATGAGTTTTTCAATCCGGTCTTCTTCGGCGTCAGGCAGCTTGAATCCATCTCGCGAGAAGATTTTGATGCCGTTATCCTGGTAGGGGTTGTGCGACGCGGAGATAACGATTCCCGCATCCGCCCGCATGTTGTGTGTGAGGAACGCGATGCCCGGCGTGGGGAGAGGGCCGACGAGCAACACGTCCACGCCCATGGAGCAGATGCCCGCCGTCAGCGCGTTTTCAAGCATATAGCCGCTGACGCGCGTGTCCTTGCCGATCACAATGGTGTGGCGGCGCCCATGATCCTGCTTGCACACGTGCGCTGTGGCACGGCCGATCTCGAGAGCCATCTCCGCGGTCATGGGCGGCACGTTAGCCACGCCCCGTACTCCATCCGTTCCGAACATTCTTGCCATGATTTTCTTCCTTCCCGTTAAATGGGCTTCCATAACGATGCGGTCGAGTCCACCACCGCCTGGAGCCAGGCAGCGCCTGCTTTTCTTGCATCAGACGGAAGGCTCTCAACGGCCTGCGTGTGTCCCTTGCTCAAGTCTGCCTGCTCCCATGCGGCGAGGAATCGGTCGCGATCCAAGGCACCCGAACTCTCAGAAGGTCCGGCCTTCAGGGCTTTCTCCATGTCCGGCCACCGCTCGATCAGCGCCTGCTGCTGAGCCTGTAATGCCGCCGGCAAGGGGCATTCCTTCTTTGCATATTCAAGCGATTTCGGCATCCGCTGCGCGAGATCCTGAAGCCGCTTGTTTCTCTCATTGATAACACTGTCAATCCTGGCCAGTGCGCCCTCGTAGCATGCGGCGCCGAATGCGTCGCCGTTCATCGTGGCCTTGCGAGCGTGCCGATACCACAATTTCAGCGCTTGCAGGTTACCGATATAGATCAGGTTATTGGAAACAATCCGCTGAATCGCCCGGTATGCGCCCGGGATGAAGGGGCGGGGCGCCTGGCCCTGGCTGGAGGGAGGCACGAAAATGGAGTTGGGCTTGAGCTGGTCCTTGCGACAGATGACTCCCGCCGGGATTACGGTTCCATATTCAAGACGAACCGGACCGACGAGTCCTCCCTGTCCACCCAGGAATATCGCGGGCTGATCCAGCATCACTCCGCGCGGCACATCGCCGATCAGTGACGGCGTCGCCTTGTCCTGGTGCGGCGTGTAGTTGAAGTGAATATAGGAAGATCCGATTTCGCTGTGATTTTTACGGCTCGTGCCACCCGCCATCAGGCAGTCGCAGAAATTGATCAAGCTTCCCGCCGTCACGTAAGAAAGCAGAATCGTCTGCTTGAACGCCACCGCGTGCGCGCCGTTCGCTTCCTCTTCGAGCAAGGTGCCCGGTCGAACATGCGCGCCGCTGCCCATATTGGCCCCGTCAAGGAACGTGGCGCCGGAAAAGTAGCCGCCTTTCAACTCGACGCCTTTCCCGAGCTGGCAATCTTCGATTGTCGCGGGGGCTTCCGCTCCGATGCGGGATCCGGGTCCGATAGATGTTGTGGAGCCTGATATCCTGCACCCCGCATGGATAATGACACCTGACGCAATCCGCGCAGGCTTCACATCATCGGAAATTTCGACGGCTGCGGGGCAGGGGAGTAAAACACCTCGATTCAGCAATTCGCGTACTTTGTCAGATAGTTCCATCGGACCTCCATCGGAGGCGATTTATCTATCACATCCGGTGTGGGAGTCCAAGAATTTACCTCATATCCGGCGTTGGACATAGCGGATGAGGCCGCCGATCGCTGGCAGGTGCTCATAAATGCCCGCAGCCGAATCCCAGTAGTCCTGGTGAAGCGTAATCCGGCCATCCCGGTCAAACCGCATATGGGTCATTCCCATTGAAATCCACGGCTCGCGTTTTTCGTCGAGCCGGATCGTCATGATCCAGCGCAGATAGTAATTGTTGCCCGACCGCGCGATGTCCGTGAACTTCACCTTGCATTCCGCGACCCCTTTTGCCGTATGAAGGAGATAGTGCTCAACGGAATCGAGTCCGCGAAGTGTCTTGACCGTGTCGTTGAAGAAAACGTCGGCGGCATAAACGGCGCGCACGTTATCACGGACATTTTCTTCGCTGAGGTCTCCGAAGAAGGCCTTGACCCGCTCGATGGCCATCGTCTCTTCCGGCGAATCGGGCTTCAGAGTGTTCTCCGGCGTTTCGTCCAGCGCCTCGACCGCGGAGGTATAGGCATCCACCTCGTCGCGCGCGGAGAGGAGAGTCGGATCGCGGCGAGTCGCACACGCTGTGAACATGAAGACTGTTGTTAAGGCAAGAACAAGCAATTTCATTCAGCACCTCTTTGAGACGGAATATACTTCTTTCTTTCTGCAATTTCCAATCATACCGGCAGACAGATTCAACGGTTTGATGTTTCCGGGGCTGCAGGAGATTCTTCTTCATCCAATTGTTTTGCCGGGGCGGATTTCTTCAGCAAGGTGGGAACGAAGCTTAGAAGGACGAGAATGATAGCGCCGACGCCGAGATACAACGCGGTGCGCTTCACGTCGCCTTTTCCACCAATCACTGCGCTCGAGGCGAAGACGTAGGCGGTGATGGCGGGCAGGGTGCAAATCCAGGTCGTGAAGATATAGGTCCAGAATGAAATACCGGTGAGCCCGTAGGCATAGTTCTGGATGTTGAAGGGGAAGACGGGAACAAGCCGCGTGATCAGGACCATCCGCCAGCCGTGACGACGCACCCCTTCGTCAATTCGTTGAAACTCGCGGGTGTGGCCCGCCATGCGGCAAACGATCGGGCGAAACGCATGACGCGCGAGAAGGAACGCGACTCCGCACCCCATGGTGATAGCGATTGAAGCGTACAGTGTGCCGAAGGCGACCCCAAACACGCTGGCGAGAATGACCCAGGGCATGGCAGGAGACAGGATCGCCACGCCAAGAATCGTGACCACGATATACACCAGCGGCCCCCAAGCGCCACATGCGCGGATCAGGTCCTCCAGCTTCTCAATATTCTCCACGGTGAAAAGTCGAGTCAGTCCGGCGAAATGAAGAGCGACGAGCACGGCTACGGCGAAAAGGAAAAGCGCGAGC
This sequence comes from uncultured Verrucomicrobiota bacterium, assembly GCA_964617565.1. Classification (GTDB taxonomy): domain Bacteria; phylum Verrucomicrobiota; class Kiritimatiellia; order CAIQIC01; family JAGNIJ01; genus JAKJGV01. Next base: position 2,426 of record CAZTYH010000021.1, on the reverse strand, counting down.
GGCAACAGGATGCGCCGTTGCATGAAGCGCGACAGCATGTGTTGAGATGAAGAGGGCATGAGGGCGAGAATACAAGGGATGATGGGCCAGGGGAAGATGAGAGATTTGTTACTGCTCCTTAAACTCCGCGACCAGGGCTTGAAGAGACTTCTTCGCGTCGCCGAAAAGCATGCGGTTATTTTCCTTGAAGAAGAGGGGGTTGTCCACGCCCGCGAAACCGGCGGCCAGGCTGCGCTTGAGGACGATGCTGGTCCGGGCCTGATCCACGTTGATGATCGGCATGCCGTACAGCGGACTGTTCTTGTCCTCGCGCGCGGCAGGATTCACCACATCGTTTGCGCCGATGACCATCGCGACGTCCACCCTGCCCATGATCGGGTTCACATCTTCGGGCACAACGAGTTGCTCGTAAGGGACATTCGCTTCGGCGAGCAGAACGTTCATGTGGCCGGGCATGCGACCCGCGACGGGATGGATGGCATATTTCACTTCCGCGCCGTTCTTTTCGAGCAGCTCGCCCAATTCACGCACCGCGTGTTGCGCCTGCGCGACCGCCATGCCGTAGCCGGGAACAAACACAACGGACTGGGCCGCCTCAAGAATCAGGTAGCAATCTTCCGGCGAAATCGCTTTTGCCTCGCCCTTGTATCCCTCGGTCTTTGCGCCTTCACCGGAGCCGAAACCGCTGAACAGCACATTCGAGAGCGAGCGATTCATCGCCTTGCACATGATGTTGGTGAGGATGATGCCGCTGGCTCCGACCAGGGCGCCCGCGACAATCAGGACGTTGTTGAAGATCACAAAGCCCGCTGCGCAGGCGGCCATTCCCGAATAGCTGTTGAGCAACGAGATCACGACGGGCATGTCCGCGCCACCGATGGGGATGACGGACAGAACACCGAGCGCAAGCGCCATGGCAATGATGAGAAGCAGCACGAGGTATATCCCGCCGGCGCCCGGTTTCAGCGCCAGCAGAATGCCTGCGAGAAGGAGGAGCAGGAGCAGTCCGCCGTTGGCGAGGTGCTGGTTTTTGAACAGGATCGGCTTGCCCGAAATCTTTTCCGCGAGCTTGGCGTAAGCGACAAGGCTTCCGGAAAAAGTCACGCTGCCAATAAGCAGCGTCAGGAAAATAGCCACAATGGTGAACAGCGGGCTCTCAGGCGGGCTCGAATTCAAAACCCATTGCCGATGGTATTCCGCCCAGCCGACAAGGAGACTGGCTAGACCGCCGAACCCGTTGAACAGCGCAACCATTTCCGGCATGGAAGTCATCTTGACGGAGCGAGCGGCCAGGCCTCCCGCGAGTGCGCCGATAACGGATCCAACGATGATCCATTGATAGGAAACAACGTCCTTGTAGAGCAGCGTCGCGACGATGGCGAGGAGCATGCCGATGGACGAAACAAGATTGCCCCTTCGCGCCGTCGTCGGCTTGCCGAGCATCTTCAGGCCGAAGATGAATAAAACGGATGCGACGATGTAACAGAGCTCGATGAATCCACGCGATTGCCAGTTCACCGCGAGCCTCCATCCTTGTGCTTGAACATACCGAGCATGCGGTCGGTGACGAGGTAGCCACCGACCACGTTGATCATCGCAAAAATCACCGCGAGTGTTCCGAGGATGGTCGTCAGCGCACTGTTGTCCATCGTGCCCGCGACGACCAGCGCGCCGACGATCGTGATGCCGGAGATCGCGTTCGAACCGGACATGAGCGGCGTATGAAGCTGGGAGGGAACCTTCGAGATCAATTCAAATCCGAGGAAGACCGCCAGCACAAACACGAAGAAAAGAAGTCCGAGCGATTCCATTTCATTATCCTTTCAAAGCCGGGTGGCAAATCTCGCCACCATGCGTGACGAGACAACCCTTAATGATTTCGTCGTCGCGATTCAGGACGAACGCTTTCTTCTCCTTGTCCCAGTAATGTTCAAGCATGCTGCCGATATTGCTCGCGTACATCTGGCTGGCATGCACAGGCGCGCGCCCGGGCAGATTGCCGTAGCCGACGACTTTTACACCGTTCACCTCCACGATTTCGCCGAGCTTCGAGCATTCCACATTACCGCCGGTCTCGACGGCCATATCCAGAACCACGCTACCGGGTTTCATTCCTTTGACCATATCCGTCGTAAGAATTCGAGGCGCCTTGCGCCCAAATACCTGTGCGGTAGTTATTACGATGTCCGATTCCGCACAGACTTTTGCCATGCCCTCGCGTTGCTTCTGCAACTGCTCTTCGGTGAGCGCCCTGGCGTAGCCATCCTTGGTTTGTCCTGTTTCGCCGAGGTCAATTTTCACGAACTTCGCGCCGAGCGATTTAACCTGCTCCTCGACCACAGGGCGGGTATCGAAGGCTTCCACGCGCGCGCCGAGTCGCTTGGCCGTGGCGATGGCCTGCAAACCCGCGACACCGGCCCCGATGA
>CAZTYH010000020.1:33006-44000 GCA_964617565.1 uncultured Verrucomicrobiota bacterium | reverse complement strand
AGGTCCGCGCGCAGAAAAAGCTCACCGTTGTCATTCCGCTCGCGCTGTTCATCATCTTCCTGATTCTCTACTTCCAGTTTCGCGATTATACCGTTTCGTTCTTCGTGTTCTCCGGCATTCTCGTCGCGTGGGCCGGCGGATTCACGCTCATCTGGTTCTACGGCCAGCCGTGGTTCCTGAACTTCTCCGTCTTCGGCATGAACCTGCGCGAGCTGTTCCAGATCGGACCCATCAATCTGAGCGTCGCCGTTTGGGTCGGCTTCCTCGCGCTCTTCGGGATCGCGTCGGATGACGGCGTGGTGATCTGCACGTATCTCAATCAGCGATTCGAGGGCGAACACTTCAAGGAAGTGAAAGAGATTCGCCGCGCCGTTATCGAGGCAGGCATGCGCCGCGTACGGCCGTGCCTCATGACCACCGCGACGACGATCCTCGCTCTGTTGCCGGTCCTGACCTCCACCGGCCGCGGCTCCGATGTCATGGTCCCGATGGCGATCCCGTCATTCGGCGGCATGCTCATCGAAATCCTCACCATGCTCATCGCCCCGGTCCTGTATTCCGCATACAAGGAGCGGCAAAGCAGAAACAGGGGACGTTCCTGTTAACACATTGCACAACAAAGCTTTATCGCCTAACGCGCCCTTTTATTGCCGCATTTTCTGCAATGCCGTCCGCTCTTTCGCTTGAATCTGGTGGCGAACTCCGGACTGCCAATGACACCGCCGGTCATATCATTCGTTCCCCACGAATCGTCCTCCCGGCAAGAAAGCCCCTCACGATAGACCTCTCTTTCGTGCTCCGTCATACGATCCGCGCCCGTGTGGATATTCGCATCCGTCAACTGGTCGTTCACCGCCATCGCGTAGTAGGCGGCGCTTGACCAGGGATACGCCCACGCATGCTGAACAATCTCCGCGACTACCGGGTTCCGCTCAATGTATCTCCCACACCGCCCCATGTACTCATCTGTGCATTCAACGGGCGGACTTTTGTACCGACCCTGCCAGAATATCCCACACGTGTTGTGCCGCTTATGGAAGTACTGTACATAGGATTGCTGGATTCCTCCCGCAAAAATTCTTAACTGCTTAAATTCGATCTCCACAAGCATGTGATAATGGTTCTCCATCCACGCCCAGTGATATACGCGAGCGCCACATCGCTCCTTATATTCCCTCACCAAATCCGTGAACACTTTGCGATCGGCATCGGATCGGAAGATGGCCTGCCGGTTGATCCCCCTGTTGAAGAGGTGATAGCAGATGCTTAGTTGTTGTATTCTCGATTTGCGTGGCATGCGCGCGAAACTACGCGAGATGGACTGTTCGGTCAATAACCCTCATACAGAATGGCAAACAAGGGCACGTTACCGTGTATTTATTTGTCGCTTAATGGGTCGCAAGCAACGTCCCCATTTTCCGTCTCAAGGAACGGCGGTTGTTGCGGGCTAAGCGAAGTGGTTTGACACCATAATCATTCAAGATATTGTTCAGGTGATTATCTAGAACGCCCCATGGGTTTCGTTAAAATGGAGGACATAATATGATCAAGAAAATCCTCTCGTTCCTGTTCATCACATCCGACGACAAAAATATAGGGCTTCTGTTACTGCGCATGTTTGTCGGCATCGCCATGCTGACGCACGGCATTCCGAAAATCACCGGCGGCCCCGAATTGTGGGCGGGCGTGGGCGGTGTCATGTCGAATATCGGAATGCCCGGCCCCGCCGTCTTCTGGGGCTTCATGGCCGCGGTTGCGGAAAGTATCGGCGCGCTGTTCCTCGTCTTCGGCGCGTTCACAACCGTCGCTTCGTTCCTGATCCTTTCTACCATGAGCGTAGCTGCGTTCGTCGCTCACGCCGGCGATCCATTCGAGACGCGCGAGAAAGCGCTGCTCTTTCTCTTCTGCGCCCTGTTCTTCATGCTGAAGGGTGCCGGCCGCTACTCGGTGGACCGCCTGATCAAGCGCTGATCGAATCGCTTTACTCACACCGCTGTGAGCGGTTATCTTAAGGGGAAATAATATAAATCCCCGCGCGAGGCATATTCACCAATGAAAAAGATTTTGACCCTTTTTCTCTTATTTTCCGCCCTCTTATCCGCCGCTTTTGCCGCCGAGCAACCGCTGCGGCCCGGCGCGCGCGCGATTCCCGGCGCGGAGCCGACGGCGATGCTCCGTTATCAAAATCCCGCAGCCACCAGCGTGGTCGTCGCCGGATCCTGGGACGCGTGGGCAGGCCGATCAGAAATGGCTCTGTCGGACGGCGTATGGATCCTCGATACAAGGCCGCTTCCCGCGTCGTTTGGACAACACGAATTCAAGTTCATCGTCAACGGCGAATGGGAAACGGGCGAAAACCGTCTGTGCTATATCAACAACGACGGGCTCCTCGACCGGCCATCTGAGTTGATCCATTCCGCAACGATTGACGACCGCGGCGAAATCAACGTCTTGTTCCGGCGCGGTGTGAGAGAGCAGGACATTCGCGGTGTCCGTTTTGTTCCGGATCTCCCGGTACGCGGATGGTCACTCGCACCTCCCCGCGAAGGCGCCTCGCGCCAGGGCTACTTTGTCGCAGGCAGCCTCGTGACTTTTGTGTTCGATGAGAGTGTATACGGCCTCACGCTGAACCCCGGAGACCGCGTTACTGTCGCGGGCAATTTCAACGGATGGGACAGCTCCGGCGGCGGAGGCCGCTGGCTCCTGCAACGCCAGGCCGGTGCCGGCCGCTGGGAAATCAGCACACAACTCGACGGACTGCGCGCGCCACCCGGCGAGCGCGATCTGCTTTTCAAATTTGTCATCAACGGAAACCGCTGGCTCCCGCCTCCCGAGGGGGCCGCCAACGCTCTTTCCGACGGCAAGGGGAACGTTAATCTGCGCCTCGACCCTGCTTCCAGCGGCAGTGCCAGCCTGCGCATAGAAACGGAAAATCCGATCCCCCTTTCGGAATCATACGTCGTAATCATTGAGGGCCTTACAAAAGCTCCGGCCTGGCTGCCCCTGACCCCCGGGCGCATATTCGATCAACTGGTTTCGGACAAACCGCTGGGCGTCATTCTCGACCGCGAAAACCACGCGACGACTTATCGCCTGTTCGCGCCGCGCGCGCGAAGCGTTCATCTCTGCATCTTTGATACCCCCGAGCACGAAGTGCATAAGCCGGAATACAAAAAACTCGAACCCGCGGAACGATACCCCATGTGGCTCGATCAAGAAGACGGGGTTTGGGAAATCTCGCTCCTCGGATTGGACATCGGCAAGTACTACTCCTTCAATGTGGACGGCCCGACCGGCAACGGCGAAGGGTTCAACGCTCTCGCACAGATCGGCGATCCGTACGCCCGTGCCGCCGCGCACGGCCGGAATAATTGCATCGTGATTGATCCCGAAGCAACCAACCGCTGGTTCGAAGGCTGGACGGACGATGATTATGTGCAGACACCCAGGCAGGATGTCGTCATTTACGAAATGCATGTGCGCGGTATGACCATGCATCCTTCTTCAGGCGTCGCTCCCGAATTGCGCGGCCGTTACGAGGGATTGATCGGCAGCCTCGGCACCGGAACGGGCCTCGATTACCTGAAAGATCTCGGCGTCACCACCATCGAGCTGCTGCCGACCGTGGAATTCAACGGCAATCCCGATGAATACAACTGGGGTTACGCCCCGATTCTTTATTTCGCGCCGGAAGCGTCATACGGACGCGATCCACTCAAAGGCTCGCATTATTATGAATTCAAACGGCTTGTAAACGAGCTCCACCGTCAAGGCTTCGGCGTTGTCATTGACGTTGTTTTCAACCATGTCGGCAGCCCTAATTTCTTCCATCTCATAGACAAGAAGTACTACTTCCGCCTGAACCCCGATTTCAGCTACATCAGCTTCAGCGGCTGCGGCAATGACGTGAAGACCGAAGCCCTGATGATGCGGCGGCTGATCGTGGACAATATCGTGTACTGGATGAAAGAGTTCAAAATTGACGGCTTCCGGTTCGATCTCGCCGAACTGATTGACATGGACACGATGTTGGCGATTCGTGATGCCGCTTTTGCCATCAACACCAACGTGCTGCTGATTTCCGAGCCGTGGAGCTTCCGCGGCGAAAACAAGCACCAGCTCAAAGGAACGGGATGGTCCGCATGGAACAACGATTTCCGCTATGCCGCCAAAGACTTCGCGATGGGCCGGCATAATCGCGACTGGCTGGCGAAGAAGATCGCGGGGTCCGTGGACACGTGGGCGGCCGATCCGCGGCAGGCCGTCAATTATGTTGAAAGCCACGATGACATGGCACTGGCGGACGAATTCTGCACAAGGCCCGATCGCGACGGCAGAAACCTGCAACCGAATGATGTGGCGGCCAACCGGCTCGCCGCCACCGTTCTTTTCACCTCGCTGGGCCTTCCCATGATCCACGAAGGCCAGGAATTCCTGCGCAGCAAGAGGGGGATAAGCAACTCCTACAATCGGGGTGACGAAGTAAACGCGGTGCGATGGGGAGACCGTGACCGGCCCCTCGCGGCCGAAGCACTGGCTTACTATCGAGAGCTGATCCATCTTCGCCGCAGCCCGGAAGGCAATTCGTTTCGCGTCTCCTCCCGGCCGCCGGCGAGCTACTACAGATGGATTCGCCCGCGAGAGGCCCAGGCCCTCGGCTACATTGTCAATGCCCCGCGGATTCACCCCGGAAACGGCTTCATCGTGCTGTTGAACGCCAGCGGCGGAGAGACGGCCTTTTCCGTCAATCTTCCGCCGGGCCGATGGAAAATGATCGGCGATGGCGAGCGCATCAACCGCGAAGGATTGCCCAACGCCGAAGTACTCGCCGGCGGCCAGGAAATCACGGTTCGCGTGCCCGGCATCCGCGCGTTCATTTTCATGGATGGGTTTTAAAGGGCTGTTGCCCAAATCCGAATTTCTAAATCAGAAATCCGACTTGTCCGCCACAGCCCGCAGGGCAACGGCGGAACCAATTTCGAAATTCGTAATTAGTAAATTGCAGTTTCCCATCCTTTTTCCTTTTTTTCGGGTTTTCGAATTTGTTCAGGATTTCGATATTCGTGCTTCGGATTTTGGGCTGATTTATTCCGCGCCCGCCCCCGCAGGCTTGTAAATTCGCCCCCGCCTCTCCTATCATGCCTTCTTATGCGTACCCGGGATACATTTGATGTCATATGCAGCGTGGCCGCTATGGTCGCCGACGCGGCGGCGGTCTTTACCGGGTTCATGCTCGCCGTGTGGATCCGCTTCGACAGCGGCTGGATCGCTGTAACAAAAGGCCATCCGCCCCGCATGATGTACATTTACGCGGCCGGCGTGGTGACCCTTCTCTTCCTGTTCATTTTCCGCGCGCTGGAAATGTACCGACGGCCGCAATTCGGACATGTCACGGACAAAATCCCGCGCATCGTCCGCGCATGCGGCATGGGCACACTGCTGGCTATCGCGCTGGCCTTCCTCATCCGGGTTAACCCGCCGTTTTCGCGCGCCGCCGCCGGCATCGCAATGATCACAGTAACCGCATTGGTGATCATCGAGCGTAATATCCTTTTTCAGCTCGAACGCCATTACGCCAAGCACCAGGCCACAAAAAAGAGAGTGGTTATTCTCGGCACAGGAGACCTCAGCGTGCGCCTGAAAGAAGGCCTGGAAAGCGAGCCCAGGCGTCGCGCCAGGATCGTGGCTTTCCTTCGCACCAGCGAAGAGCCGGACAATCCGGCTGTACCGCAGGAACTGCTTCGAGGCAGCATCGGTGATCTGCCGGGTCTGCTGGACGCCGGTGAAGTGGACGAAGTCATTCTCGCCAATCCATCCACGCTCACGCACGAAAACATGGTAGAGCTGATTCTGCGCTGCGAAAGAGCCCTGGTGAATTTCCAGATGGTGCCCGACATGTTCGGCTTGCTGACCAGCAAGGTGGACCTGGAGAACGTGGACGATATTCCGCTGCTCGGCATGACACGCTGGCCCCTGGATTACTTCTGGAATCGCATGGCCAAGCGCGCGGAAGACATCGCAGGAGCAACGGTTGGATTGCTCATCTCCGCCCCGATCATTACCGCCGCCGCCATCCTGATCAAGCGCAGTTCGCCCGGCCCCGTTTTTTACCGGCAGGAGCGATGCGGCGAGCGGGGCCGGGTTTTTGACCTTTTCAAGCTCCGCACCATGACGGCAGACGCCGAGGCCGAAACCGGACCGGTCTGGGCCAAAGAAGACGATCCGCGGCGAACGAAAGTCGGCGCCTTTTTGCGCCGGCACAATCTCGATGAGCTCCCGCAGTTCTGGAACGTGCTCAAAGGCGACATGAGCCTTGTTGGTCCACGCCCAGAGCGGCCTCATTTCGTGGAGCAGTTCAAGGAAGACATCAGCCGCTACATGTGGCGTCACGTGTATAAGCCGGGTATGACGGGTTGGGCCCAGATCAGCGGGCTGCGCGGTAATACCGATATTCGCGAGCGCATCAAGTACGACTTGTACTACCTCGAAAACTGGTCGCTCTCGTTCGACTTCAAGATCATGGCCAAGACCTTCTTCAGCCGTGAAAACGCGTATTGAGGGTTATCGGTTATTTGTTATCCGTTGTTAGTTATTGGATATCCAAAAACACTATTAACCGATAACCAATAACTGATAACCGCCCTCTTACTCCGGCTTCTCGACTTCGATCCTGTAGAACCGGTACGGCACTTCTTCCGGTGGCGGCTCGGTTTGCGAACCGTCATCCGTCCAGTCCAGGCTGTCGCCCGTTCCCAGTATGCCGCTCGGGGTGGCATTGCTCCACGCAGGCGTGAGGAGATCGTTATTGCTGTACCAGATATAGTAGCGGCGTCCGCTCTTGCTATCGAAACTGAATTGCATTCCGGGCGTCATCGGGCTTGTACCCGTAACGTGGAAAAAGTCCGTGTCGTCGTTCGGATCGGTGTCGGCAATAAACTCATTCCAGTTCGACACGTCGTCTTCATCTTCGTCGCCATCCGGATCGCTCGGATTGATTTCGTTATCTTCGCACCACTGTTCCCAGTCGGAAAGTCCGGACTCAACGGTGAACGCCAACGAGAAATTGAACGTGTTAGTGCCGAATACTTCGACCTGATGCGTCTGCACCTGGTTACGCATGTTGACGGTGTAGAACGTCGCAGGTGAATCGTCCACCGCCGTCGTGTTGAACGCCGCGGTGTGCCCCGCATCCTGGTAACCAAGCCGTGCGGTCACGGTCAGGCCCGCGCTGTTGTTCGCAAGCGTCATGACCCCGCCGGCATGCTCCTCGTAGCCCAGGGTCCGCTGCCCTTCCATCAACAGGTTGTACAGGTTCGGCGAGAGCCCGTGACGAATTTTAAGCACGCCGCCGTTCAGCGTGCCGGAAACGTTATACGATGCGTTGAAGAGATTGGTGTTCGGTGCAAGCGTGATCGTCTTGGTGATCTTGCCATCCACGGAAGCAATCTGCCACCCGTTCGCCACCGGAGTGAAGTTGTACAGCATGTTCACATAGTCCGATGTCCCCGCATCCCAATCCTTGAAGCAGGATGTCCGGTAGGCAAGGACGTTGCCGTCCACGTCGGCGTTCGAGACGCCTTCCCACTCCGTTTCCGATCCGGCATAGCCGGCCTGGTTGCCCGCCACCTGCACCACTCGACCGTTGGACGGGTCACGCACCCATGCCGCAATCATCCGGCCGCCAATCCCTTCGAAGAGCCCGAGCATGCGGCTGTTGGCCAGTACGTACTCGTTTTCGCCGTCCAGATCCACGTCCGCCTGCGCCACAACCGTTGTCGTAAGCCCACCCGCGGTCGCCGCCCAATTATCGGCATAGGCGAATATGGCCGCTGTCCGCGTTTGCGCCTGCGCGATTTTCGCAAAATCAGCCATCGCGTTGGATTGCGCGGTCGGATAAATGTATTCGCCCGTGCTCCAGCGGCTGAGATTGTATTCCTCGTTGTTGTGGAACGCGGTCTGGAACACGGAGGCATGCAGCGCGCTGCGCGCCAGCTTCGCCAGGTTTGTGTCCGCGATGCTCATGACCTGTTCCCACGTGTCGGTGATCACACCTTCGGTATACATCATTCCGTACGCATTCGGCATGGGCGTTCCGGGCCGGATGTCGAAGATCTTATTCTGCAATCCTTCCGCGAGCGAATCACCGAGATACCAGTTGTCATAATTGCTGCGGGAGGCATGATCCAGCCAATCGTGGCCTTGCTTGGATATCGTCGGCGTTCCACGCTGCACGGTTCCGCTCGCCCAGCTCTTGTAGCCGCCGCCAAGGTCCAGCTCCTCCCGGGTAATCTCTTCGAATCCAACGAGCCGGATCCACGGCCGGTTTGCCATCCATCGGATATTTCTTTCGTAGGCATCTGCACTGTCGCCATTACCGAAGTCTTCCCAGTTGCTGAAGATCGTCGTGACCCGCTCCCACGCGCCGCGGGCGCGCCGGTTGAATAATCCGCGCAGCGACATGTTCAGCCCGCTGTCCTGGTTCGCGAAGCGGTAGGACGTCGGCAGATTGTTGATCGCAAACGTGTTCACGCCGTGGATGCGGTTGATGCTGTAGCCGTTGTCGCCCAGCGAATCGGTGCGCCCGAACCACCACCACAGGTGCGTGTTCTGATCCAGCACGGTCCACTGGTAACCCATGTCCTTGATCTTGTCGAAAACGTCCGCATCCAGCAGCCGTTCCGGCGTCCAGAACACGGAATTGGTGGTGAATGTCACGCCATAAATCTTTTCGAGATACTCCCGCGCCATCGCCTCGTTGTCCCGGTTGAATTCCGGCGTGAAGTAGGGAAGCATGTGGTCCGAGAACGTGCTCGCCAGCAGGTACACAATATTCGTCGCTGCCAGCTCGGCAATCCACTCGTTGAAAGCGGGGCCGTCGCGCCACGGCGTGCCGGCATTTGTATCCACGCGCGCCCACTCGATCGCCGAGGCCAGTGTCGGGGTGATGTGCAGGTTCAGCGGTTGACGAAACACCTCGTGCGCCGCAAGCGCGCGGTGATATCCGGCTCCTTCACCGTTGTTGATCAAATTCTGCACCGAGCTTCCCGGCAACAGCGCCTGGTTGCCGTGGATCAGCATCGCCACCTTTGTTCGGCTGGGCTGATTGTTCCCCGGGATCCAGCTGCGCAGCACGCTCTTGTCGCCTCCGAGACCGCCTTGCGCATCCCAGTAATCTTCCGCGATGTAATCGTTGTAAATCGAATCCCGGATATCGCTGCGCCCGCCGATGTCGCCGGCGCCCACGGGACTGTTCATTGTTCCGTCTTTCGTCGTAAAGACCTGGAAGTTCAACGTGTCGGGGTTGCCGTTCCAGTTGACATCCAGCAACGCCTGGCGGTCTATCGCAAATTCGACCGCATCCAACTCGCTGTTGAAATACGCGCCGATGAAGAAATGCCCTTGCGGCATTACGCCTCCGTGGGAGAACAGGTCCTCGCTGAAGGTACTCGTGTTCTGGCTCGGATTCATATCCACGTACACCATGCCGGATGCCGAATCGTAAACCGCCACCACGAGTTCCCAGCGCATGTCGGTCAATGTGTCCACATCGTCCGGAAGCACGCGCTCGCCGATCCCCTGGTTGCCTGTATCAATCACCACGTACAGGTCGAGATTGGCATCCTCCACCAGCGCCTGCAGGTCGTAGAAATCAATGCGGAAATAAAACTTGTCCGTTCCGCCGGCGCCGGAAGAGCCGCCGTCGCGCGTATAGAAGGCCACCATGTCGCGCGAGTCGTCCCATCCGTCCCACCCGCGGAAAATGTCGCCCTGCTGGTTGTTGGGACCCGCGCCCTCGTAATAATCCAGCGCGCGCAGATCGCTCCACGTCCAATCCATGAATTCTTCGTAGTAGGTTGTGCCATTAATCGTTCCGATCTCCTCGCCGCGGCCGATGATGATGGCTCCCGCCGGCGGCGGAGTGGTCGTGTTGGCGCGCGGGTCGGTCCCGTTGAGATAATGCTGCAGGTTGTTTACCCCGTCGCCGGTCAGGTCGCCGTCCGCGCCCTGCTGCGAATTGGTCGGATGAATCTCGCCAGTCCGCAGGTTGTACCAGCCGTCGTCCAACGGATCGAGCCCGTAGCGGACTTTCCAGCCGTCGGGCAGTCCGTCGTCGTTGGTATCGGCCGTAAGCGGATCGGTTTCGAGGAAAAGCAGGCGCGGCCACGTATTGGTGTTGTGCCACGTGCCGCCGGTATAGGTCGGCCTCGGATAATCGTTCCAGAGCTTGTCGTAATTGAGCGCCCGCGACCGAATACCCGCCATGTTCGTGCCCAGGATGTACTGCGCGTTGGTCTGCCATGTGACGACAAATGGCGTCGTCGTCCCGGCAGGCCACAACAGGGCGAGGTCAACTCTCGTATTGCGATTGATATCCTCCTGCCCGTCGCTCAGGCTGTCGCCATCCGTATCGGAGCTGTTCGGGTCGGTCTCGAGGAACTGCGAGTTAGCCGGCAACGCATCGCGATCCACGCGCGAGGTGTTGTAGACGGTTGGGATGTCTGGATGCTCAACAACGTCCGTCACCACGCCACCGCTGAGTAATCCGATGTCCACCCGCCCGTTGCGGTTCAAATCCTCCTGCCCGTCATTCAAGCCGTCGTAGTCGGTATCGGGACGGCTGGGATCGGTCATGGAGCCGCCAAGCTGATCCGTCCGCGATGCGTTGAAGTTGTACTTCGGGTGCCAGTTGTTATCCGTCGTGTTGTAGATCGGCGGATCCTTGTCGGCGATGAAGTTCGGCCACCCGTCTCCGTTGGTGTCGGTATTCGTTTCCGTTCCGCTCAACGGGAAATTCCAGCCGCTTTCCAGACCATCCGGTATGTCATCCCCGTCGGTGTCCGGGCTCAGAGGGTCCGTCTTCCCGAAGATCCGCCAGATATGCACATCGCCGTTCACCCACGTTTCCGGATTCGTGCTCGGCAGGTTTGTCGAGGATACCTCCCACTCGTCATACAAACCGTCATCATCGTCATCCAAATCGTTCGTATTATTGT
>CAZTYH010000020.1:29931-32906 GCA_964617565.1 uncultured Verrucomicrobiota bacterium | reverse complement strand
TCCCACTCGTCATACAAACCGTCATCATCGTCATCCAAATCGTTCGTATTATTGTTTACGACCTGCCGGAAGACGACGCGCGTGTTGCGCGTTTGCGATGCATGAACAAAAGCCTCGCTCGTATCGCCCGTGTTCACGTTGGCGATGAACGTGAAATTGCCCGCCGTTATATTGGTCCACATGAACTCCCAATACTGTTTGTTGCCCGACGCGGTCGGATTCGCATCCACGCGATAGGCCGTCAATCCGGACGCTGTCACGCCGGGGTATCCGCCCGTTACGAGGAGGCTGTTGCTGTTCAACACCTGCTGAACGGTCAGCAGGTTCGTGCTGATCAACAGGCGGGCGCCCGTCCCGAGTTGCGAGTCGAACAACGTACCGCTGCCGGTAACGACATTTGACCCCTGGGTTACGGATACAGTTCCGGACAGCGCATTCGTGACAGAGGGAATGCGATGCGTGTAACCCACGGAATTCGTAAACACGATCCATGCGTTTTGCGCCAAGGTATCCGTTTCCACGCGAATCTTGTACTGGCGTTGCGTCGAGCTGGGGCTTGCGATATCCGGCAACACGATTTCGAAAGACTTGCCGTCCTGATCGTATTCCGGCGGATCCACAATCTGCACCACCGGTCCGCTGTAAGCCGACTGCGCGCGCACATAGCGGTGCGCCTGGAGTGTCACGCCGCCGGTCATCAGGTAGGTGATGGCAATGTGGTGGAGGAAATTCGTGTCGCCGTTGTACAATGCAGGGAGATCATATTCGATCTGCCCAACCCCGCCGCCCGTGTCCCGCGTCACGCTGTACGACGACCTCCCTTGCGCAACATCGTTGATGGTGATGAGAAAACGATCAAGCATTTGCTCGTCATTGAGCCCGTCGCCAAGGGATGAGCTGAACTTCAGGCGGATGGTCCATCCTTCTTCCACGGCAGTTCCGTCAACAGTCGGCCAATCGAAAAAGAATTCCACGGCCGGCGCGCGCGTATCATTCGTGCGGGCCAGCTCCGTATAATGACCCTCTGCCGCGCCAAGGCCCATGTTCGTGGAGGATGACAATTCCAGCAGGCGCACGCGCAGCACGCCTTGTCCATTGGTCGGTATGTTGCGATAGGTCAACCGCCACTCGTCCGGATAATCACTGGGGATGCTTAAACTGGGCGTTACCTTGTAGGCCCGCGCCCAGGAGGTCTGCCCAAGGGCGTTCGTCCCGTTGCCGTTCACGTCGCCCGTTTGACCGTCGTCGTTGGCCGCGCTCCCGTCCGTGAAATTATACAACACTTCGGTAACCGTCGGATCCGTGCGCAACACTACGCCGTATTGGTTCTGCCAATATGTCTCGCCTGCCGTCGGATACTTGATCTCGCCCTGCGGCGTTTCCGTGTCCAGGTAGAACGGCTGTGTAAAGGTGTTGTAGAGAGGCGCCTCGTTGTTGCGCTCAAGAAATGCGCGCGCGCGAATCACGTGGAACCCATCCACCAGACCCGTCGAAACCATGCCCCAGTCGTTGTGCGGACGGTAAACGATCGAGGAAGGATTGAAGTTGGTGACCTGCCACGTGCCCATCATCTTTGTCTTCAGCGCCACCTCGGATGCGCCGACCGGGAACGGGACGTGCCAATCCGCGCCGCCATATCCCTGCTGGCGAAAAGCACCGATCTTGTAGCGGACCACGGTGCCGTTCGTCTGTGCCGGAATGTAGTTTTCGCTGAACCAGATGTTCGTGACAGGCGGATCGTCTTCTACGATGTTGGTTCGCGGATATAATTCGACAACCTTGGTATTCCCGATGCCTTGCCCGCCCGCGCCTTCGGGCCAGGACACACCGTCTGTGGTGTAGTAGACAAAAACGCGGTTAACGTCGCCGGAGCGCCCCGTCTTGACCTGGAACCAGATGTCCTGATCCGCCGTGTTCTCGGGTGATGGCCAGAATTGCGACAAGCTGTCGTCGGTCTGCGCGCTCGGATCGTGATAGACAAACACCGCGGTGTGCGAATTGTTCCAGTCGTTCACCCCGTCGCTGTGATTGGTCTGAAATCCGGCCTGGCCGACTGTAAACATATACGTTTCCGCGCCGGGAGATCCGATCTTGTTGCGGCCCGAATCAACCGACCCGAATTTCTCCGGTCCGATCCGGCTCACAAATGACGCGTGTTCGTAGCCGAGAAAAACGTCGTAGCTGCCTTCGTTCCCCGGAGGGTAGTCGCGCGGATCGCCGCTCAGGGCGTGATTTTGCCCGTTCAGATCCATGCCCCCATCCAATTTCATCATGACGTGAATTGCCGACCCGTCCACGCGCGACACGAATTTCACGTTCGTGGGCGATGTCACGCGCGGCACATACCACGTGTAAGCGAAAGCGGTGCGTTGCGTGTCGGGCACGCCGTAGGGATTGAAGCCGGGATCGCCGTCCGGTCCGTCGCGCCTGACGTAACCCACCCAACCCGCTTCCTGCCCGTTCCCGTCATAGATCGTGAGCGGCTTTCCGCCGCTCCACCGCCAGAGATCGGATTCCTCCGGCGTGCGCCACGAGAAGATGAAGTAGCCGCCCGCAGGCACGATCACGTTGTGCAGTTCCGACGCGTAGGTATAGAACCCACCACCGTAGCTTGAGTAGTTGTACAGGTAGGCGTCGTCCGGAGTTCCCCCATCATGCAGAAAACTGATGTTTGAGCGTATGTCGCGCGCCTGACCGCTGGAATAGTCGTCGTTGACAAGAACCAGCATGGTGCAACCGGACGCATCGGACATGCCTCCCGCCCGCTTGTCTATCCGCTCATAAGCAAGAAAATCGCTGTCCGCCCAGACCGGATTCTGATAGCCACGGGCAAACATATCATGGACATGAACCAGCCGCGGAATGCGGTTATCGCCCCACTGACCGAGATAAGCCGTGTTCGCGTGGCGCGGGAATGCGCCGCCGCTCTGTCCGAGTGTTTCTGCCTGCCGGTTGCCGTCGGTGTAGATCACCGG
>CAZTYH010000020.1:25122-29831 GCA_964617565.1 uncultured Verrucomicrobiota bacterium | reverse complement strand
TAGGATTTCTCCGTGTCGAAAACGGTGTCGCGATGGTTGTCCCAGTCGTTGAACCCGCGCGTCATGTTGAACTGCCATTGCGCCTGGCCACAATAGCCGGCGGAACTTGAATCCTTGTCGCCCGCCCACTGTTCGCCGAAGAAATATCCCGGCACGTGCTTCACCGCGTCGAGCCGCAGTCCATCCACCTTCGTGCGGTCCATCAGCCATCGAACCGATCGCATCAGGTACCCGCCAACGTCTTCTTTAAAGAAATCCGGGTTCTCCGCAATCACGTTGGTTGTCAGTGTCGAATTCGCGAAGCCGCAATAGCCGGTCGGGTGGTAGTCATAGTATTCCGGATTGTTCGGGTGGCGCACGAACGAGATTTTGGGATGCCAGTCGCCCTCGTTGCGTCCGAAATTCTGGTTGGGCGTCTCGTGCGCGATGTCAATCAGGTCAGACAAGTTGCGGTGCTGCACTTCCCACGTACTGCCCCAGTTCACCGTGTTGTCCCACTTGCGATAGAAACCGTCCTCGGTGATGCGCAGGTGAAAATCTTCCGGCAGCATGCCGGGGTAAATATCCACCGGCGTATTCTCGTCCCACCCCGGCACATCGAACGCGCGGTGGTTCATGATGTTGTCGAAATATACCCGCATGCCGAACCGGTGCGCAGTGCGGATCAGGCGAAGCAATTCCTCTTCCGTGCCGTAACGGGTTTTGATCGTGCTTCGCTGATCCTTGTTTCCAAGATCGAACGGATCCCAGAGATCGTATCCCACCGACAACCCGCCGCTCGCTTTCTGGGGCGGCGGCAACCACAGAGAGCCGTAGCCTACCTCTGCAAGCTCGGGAATCTTTTCGGCAATTTCGTTCCACGTGTTGTTGAAGAATTGCAGAACGACTTCCGCCGGGGACTGCACGGTCAACACGAACAAGGCTAAAAGGCAGAATACGATGAGGGGTGTCGAGGGCGTTCGTTTTCGGTTCACGTTCTGTCCTCCGGCCACAAGATAAAGTATGCGGCAAAGTGTTAGACCATACACCGCACCCCGGCGCTCAGTCAAACGCTTTACCCTTAAGCTTTATTAGATAATATACCCTTGGGGAATGGCGGGGTCAAACCGCGCACGCCCCCTTCAAACCGGCGTTCAATCCGCAATCTCAAGCGTGGCTTACTTAAATTTTTCTTAGAGGGGGCATTGGCATGCTTAACAATTAATAAATCTATCGCGAAAAGGGCTTGATATAACTTATCGTCACCCTTAAAAGAGGGACCGTTCCCGCCGTACGTGTAGAATCGAATCACAGGAGGAGGGGTCCAATGAAGGGTTGTTTCGGTCTTGCGTTAGCTCTAGTGTTTTTCTGTTCGCTCGCCCGTGCAAGCATCTTACAGCATGGAAACTTTGACTATCCGCTCAATACCGATAGCTGGACGGATTCCGGTTGGACTTCAATAGGTCCAGGCGGAGGCTCCGCTCGAGAGAATTGGGAGGGTGGTTATAGTGGCAATGGTCGCATGGCTGTTGCAAGAGGTTGGTGGGACGCCTCCTCCTTTGCGCCCCTGGAAATATATCAGGACGTTTCTGTGGATTATGGAATGCGACTTGATTTTTCCGTAATGATCAAGCGTGAGGCTGACTACAACGAAGTTGAGAGTAGAATTTCCATCGAGTTGCTGGATGACACGCTCACTCCACTAAATGACAACGCAATTCTTGATTTGACCGGACTGACAACAGCGGCGTGGCAATCCTATTCAATCAAGAAGGTGGTAACAAATCCTGAAGCCGCTTATGCCCGCGTTCGTATCTACACGCGGTGGAGCACCCCTGCCTCGGGAGCTACCACTATGTGGTTTGACGATGCACAACTAACACTTGTGCCTGTTTATGTTTCCCCTAGCGGCGCTGCCATTCATCCGTATTTGTCCTGGGCCGACGCAGCAACGACTGTTCAACAAGCCGTTGATGCGGCAATCAGCGGCGACACCATTTTGGTGACAAATGGGGTGTATGATACGGGGGGGAGATCATTGCCGGGATATTTAACGACAAATCGATTACTCCTTGATAAGGCTGTTTTTGTGAAAAGTGTAAATGGGGCTGAAGTTACGCTAATAGAGGGCGTCATTGGTTCTACGCGATGCGTATATCTGGGTGCAGGAGCGTCAATTGAAGGCTTTACGCTGCTAAATGGTGGGGTGTCTTCCGTCAGCGGTTCCGGAGATGACAACGACTACTCTGGTGGCGGTGTATTCATGAATGGTGGGTCTTTGAAGGATTGCATTGTCAAAGATTGCCGGGCCGATTTCCGCACCGAAAGCGGACCAGGGCATTACATATACCGTGGTGGTAACGGCGGCGGAGCCTTTGCGATTAATCAAGCGATAATAGCCGGTTCTATATTTCAAAATAACTTTGCGGGGAAAATGGGGGGGGGTATTTACGGGGCGGATATAACTATTTCAAATTGCTTAATCATCGGTAATTCTGTCACATCTGCCGTCACCAGCACATCCGGAGGCGGTCTTCACCTAAAACAGCAATCGGGATTGCACGATTCCATTGTTTCGGGGAACACCTCTGTTTGTGTAATTGCCGTTGGCCAAAGAGATCCAGTCGCTGGCGGGCTTTATGCAGAAGGTGCCAGCGTTATTTCGAGGACAATCGTTTCTGACAACCTCTGTGGATACGAGGCAGGAGGGGCACGCATCGCCGGTTCAGCTATAATGTCGAATTGTGTCATTTCTGGCAATTACGCTGAGTACTGCGGGGGAGGGGTCTTCTGCAACAGCGGCAGCTCCATGTTTAACTGCTTGATTATCAGCAATCGCGTCAATCAAACATCGTATGGACGTGGAGGCGGTGTGTGGAAAGAAACTAACTATGGCGGACCAGACTCTGTTCTTGTGAATTGCACAATCGTCTTCAACGCGGCGTATTCAGGCTCTGGTTTTGCGATGTCAGATTCCTATAGCGTTTCCGGCCTGCGTAACAGTATCTCTTACTATAATGTGGGAGATAATTGGAAAAACTTTAGTCAATATGGATATATATATGCTGATTATTCATGCACCTATCCGCTGCCAACAGATGGTGCTGGCAATATCGCCAACGACCCCCAATTCCTTGATGTGCGCACGGGTCTGCTAAAGGCGACATCATCCTGTATTGATGCTGGCAATAACAGCCATGTATTCTCAGATACAGATGTGGACGGCAGTCCTCGTATTCTTGACGGCATCGGTGATGGCAATGCCGTGGTAGACATGGGCTGCAGCGAGTATGGGATCAGCGCGTGGGTAACTTCCGGTGATCAGAGCAAGAAGCTTTTCCGGGAACCGCGGGTCGGGTTTTGCCCCAGCAGCACCCCAGCGGATTACAACATCTCAATTGATGAGAGTGATACTTACCAAACAATGGAAGGATTTGGTGCGGCCATAACCGAAGCGGCGGCATATAACCTGATGAGCATGCCGGAGGAGAAGCGTAATGCTGTATTTGACGAGCTCTTCACCGACAAGGGCCTCGACATCTCTTGTATCCGCATTCCTCTGGGCGGCAGTGATTACTGTCTCCCGGTTTCCATGGGCGGAGGCGCCTATACCTATAACGACATCCCTACGGGCTACACGGATCCTTATTTCACGCAGTTTTCCATTCAGCGTGACATGAATTACAAAATTCCTGCTGTTCAGGAAGCAATGGCCAGAAAAGATTCGTTGACGGTTATTATGGCTCCATGGACTGCGCCCGGATGGATGAAAAACAATGAAAGCCTCTTCGGCGGACGCCTCAAAGATGCTTCAGGCTGGACAGAAACATATTCTGAATATCTTGTCCGCGCTATTGAAGCCTATGCAGCGCAAGATATTCCTGTTAAGTGGCTTTCTCTTCAGAACGAGCCTTTGCTTACACTTAACGGCCTTCCCACAATGAGAATGGAATGGTGGGATCAGGTTAACTTGATCGTGTGGGACCTTGGGAGCTTAGTCGCAAATCGCAGTCCAAACACCAAGCTGTTGATATACGATCAGAACTGGGTTGAGCCCGAATATTATCCAATACCTATACTCAACGATCTGCAGAACTATTACCCTGCACACTATGCAGCACTGGAAGGAACTGCTTTCCATGCATATGAGGGGACTCCCGAGAAACAGACTGTTGTACATAATGCGCACCCCACAAAGAGCATCTTCTTCACAGAAGCTACTGGTTGGCATTTTGAGAACGAAGGACAAGACGACTGGTTTTCCGATGATTTAGCTTGGGAAGCCGAGAATTTGCTCATTGGCGCTGTTCGTAACTATTCAAAAACTCTTTTTTTCTGGAATGTTGCTCTCGACGAAGATGGCGGGCCACATCTTCCGGGTGCGGGAGGTGAATTGGATAACCCACCCTCTCGTTGCCGCGGCATGATCACTGTAAATTCGCTTGATCACTCTGTTAAGCGTCACGTTGAATACTACGTGCTGGGGCATTTGAGCAAATTCGTCCTTGTTGGCAGTCAACGTATTGTATCAGACTCATTCGAAGATGTACAAAGTGTGGCCTTTTTGAATCCGGATGGAACACGCGTATTGATTCTTCTCAACAAGCATACAGAATCTAAAACTGTGCGCGTGAACAGCGGAAGCAACTACTACATCTGCTCTGTTCCAGCAAAATCCGTGGCCACATTAAAATGGTAAAAAACAAAAAGCCCGCAATTCGTCCTTGGTG
>CAZTYH010000020.1:0-25022 GCA_964617565.1 uncultured Verrucomicrobiota bacterium | reverse complement strand
ATCCCGCGACATAGGAAAACATCTCCTCGTGCGCCAATGTATACCCTTTGACCGCGATTTTGTAAGGGCCGCTCAAAAAACCACCGTACTCAGAAGCCGTCCGCCCGCTCGACGTGCTTCTTGACTGTGCGCCAGTTCAACCCCGTGCGTCGCGCCACCTCGCCATAGGTTCCGTGCCGCGCATATAAAAGCTTCGCATACCCCGAGAGCAACGCGTTCGCATCCAGCAGCCCCTCCCGCACGGCGCGCGCAAACTCTTCCTCCTTCGTCCGCGCAGACACGGCGGGCGCCGGCTCGTATGATCCTTTCAGCAAAATGCGCCGCGTGGCCTGCTCCAGCTCCCGCACATTCCCCGGCCATGCATAGCCCGGGCCCGGACTTCGCTCCAACGCCTCCAGAACACGCGCCTTCAATTGCTCCGCCTCGCTGCCACAGGTCCGCTTGAGAATGCTTTCCACCAGGTCGCCAAGCTCCTCCGGCTCCTCTCGCAGACGATCCCTCAACGGCGGCACCGTGATTTGATCCGAGCATAACCGATAATAAAAATCGTCGCGAAACCGCCCGTCCCGCCGTAACGCAACAAGGTCCTCGTTGGTCGCCGCGATTACGCGCCCATGGAACCGTTTCTGCTCATGACTCCCAACCGGCGTAAACATCCTTTCCTGAAGG
This sequence comes from uncultured Verrucomicrobiota bacterium, assembly GCA_964617565.1. Classification (GTDB taxonomy): domain Bacteria; phylum Verrucomicrobiota; class Kiritimatiellia; order CAIQIC01; family JAGNIJ01; genus JAKJGV01. The sequence continues at coordinate 24,353 of CAZTYH010000020.1, read as the reverse complement.
ACCTGCAAAAGCTTGATCTGGATGGACTCACCAACAGCGCCGATCTCATCAAGAAATATCGCACCATGCGGACTGCAGCGCGCAAAGACCCCCATGTGTTCTTCGATCGCGCCCGTGAAGGCCCCCTTCCGGTGTCCGAACAGCTCGGATTCGATCAACGCCTCCGGATATTGCGACAGGTTGATCGCCACGAATGCTTTCATGAAGCTGGGTTCAAACGATTTCGTCTTCGGATCGTAAGGAATGAAGCCCGATCTTCCGATCGCCAGCGCCGCCATGCCCTTGCCGGTCCCCGTCTCGCCCAGAAGCAGCGTGGAAAAGTCCTCCATCCGGTTCCACATGTGCCGGTCGTAAAGCGAAATGTCGTGCGTGAAGATGTTCGTCCACAACCTGCATCGCAAATTTCGCATGCACGAACTTCTGCCGAATGCCGCGAAATAGATCAGGTGAAACGCCCGCCGCAACTGGTAGAACTTGGAAACAAAGTGCAACGCCGCTGCACGATCGAAGCCATAGGCCTCCATCGCCGCAAGAACCTCTTCCACGAAGTCCGCCCGGCAGGACAAATCTCCCGTTGCGACCTGCTTCCGAATCAAGCCGTCGAACCGGGGCGCGTACCGGTGAAAGATCTCGAACATCACCGCGGTCAGAATCAGCGCCCGATCCTCTTCCGCGTAAGCGCCGATCCCCCCCTCTCTCCGCGTGAGTTTCTGAAGCGCATTCGAAACACGCCGCTCCGCTTCCTTGAGAACATCCGGGCGTCCAACCTCTGCCCCGACGCCCGCAATTTCCCGATCAATCTCCAGCCGCTCCTCGCTGAACGGATTGCACGACACCGCCTTCGCGACGCGCTTGAAAAACATTCGTTCTTGCGAAGAAAGATTATGTGCCATGCAATTATTGTATATCTCTTATACATTGTATGTATATACAAAAACTGTTTTTGTGTGGCCGCCCAGCCTCACAATCACGCAACTCTCCATATTTCAACATGTTGCAATTTTACTCCGCGGCCCGGCACGACTTGTGCAATAGCCCTCTTTCAGGAGGCAGCAATGAATGAGAAAGTTATGAAGATCATGTTGATAGCACCTGCGAGCGGAAAGTGGCAGAGGGTTGGGAAGCACAAGTTGTTTGGAGGCCGCGTATTTCGATTTTCGATGCTCAGCCTGCTGAGCGTCGCTGCGGAAACCCCTCCCGACATTCACGTTCAATTGGTGGACGAGCAGGTCGAAAAGATCCCATGGGATGCGGACGTTGATCTTGTCGGCATCACATGCATGACCGCGCTTGCTCCGCGCGCTTATGAAATCGCTGCGCGTTTTCGCGCTCGTGGCGTTCCCGTCGTTCTCGGCGGAATGCATCCCACGCTTTGTCCGGACGAGGCCATTCAGCATGCGGACGCCGTGGTCGCTGGCGAGGCCGAGGGCCTCTGGCCGCGCGTCGTGGAAGATGCGCGCGCTCATCGCCTCGCGGGTATCTATCGCCATGACACACTGCCCTCTCTCGCCGGCATCAAGCCGCCACCGCGACATCTGCTCGACCCGGCGCGTTACGCAACCGTTCATGCAGTCCAGGCGACGCGTGGTTGTCCGCACGGTTGCGATTTCTGCGCCGTCTCCGCGTTCAACCGGCAAACTCAGCGGCGCCGCCCGATCGAGGAAGTCGTCGCGGAAGTGTCCTCCATCCCGGATCGTTTTATCATCTTCGTGGACGACAACCTCACTGCCGATCGCGCCTATGCCGCGGACCTTTTCCGCGCGCTGAAGCCCTTGAAGAAGTGGTGGATCACGCAGTCCACGCTCGCCATTGCCGACGATCCGGAATTCGTGAAGCTGGCCGCGGACGCAGGCTGCAAAGGGCTTTTTGTGGGCCTCGAAACATTCTCCGCCGATAACCTGCAGTCGGTCAATAAAGGATTCAATCGCGTTCAGCAATACAGGGATGCTATCCGCCTGCTGCACGCGCACGGCATCGCCATCGAAGCCGGTATTGTCTTCGGTTTCGACGGGGACAACGCTTCTGTCTTCGAATCAACGCTGCGCATCCTGGACGAGTTACAGGTGGACGTCATACAGGTCTCCATTTTCACGCCGCTTCCCGGCACGCCGCGTCACATCGCGATGAAAAACAGGCTGACCGATCTGAATTGGTCCCACTATGATTTTCACAACGTCGTCTTTCAGCCGCGATTGATGTCCGCCTGCGATCTGCAAGCCGGACACGACTGGGTCACGCATCAATTCTACCGTCCCTGGAACATCCTGCGCCGCCTCTGGAGACATGCATTGCGTCCCGGCGGACTGGCCACGTTGCCATACATGGCGGCCATAAGCTTCGGTTATTACGGCCGCACTGTTCGTTGGAATATCCGCGGCTGGAATCCCGCGCCGCGCGGCGCGGTGGCTCCGCACCCATCCACGCTGCAACCCGTCCCGGCCTGCGCAAATTCTTAAGAAAGGAGCGCGTCATGTTTATTCACAACATTGATCCCATCATCACCGGTGTGAGCGGCGTTTATCTCTGGTATTACGGCCTTGCTTACGCGGCCGGCTTTCTCGGAATCCACTTCTGGTTCCGCCTGCAACGGGACCGGCTCGGTCTTTCCATGCGGCAGGTGTACGACCTGAGCATCCTGTTTGCCGGCGGCGTGTTGCTCGGGGGAAGACTCCTGGAGGTATTCGTATATGAATGGCCGTTCTACAGCGCGCATCCGCACCTGATCCCTGCCGTCTGGCTTGGCGGCATGTGCACGCACGGCATCCTGCTCGGCGCGGTCTTGGGCACGTGGACTTTCTGCCGCATCCACGGGCGCAGCTTCCTGGAAGTGGCCGATGCAATCGTCATTCCCGGCGCGTTTCTTCTCGGAATCGGCCGGCTCGGTAATTTCGCGGATGGACAAATCGTCGGCCGCGCAACCGACGCCTGGTGGGCGATCAAGTTTCCGGATGCGGAAGGGTTCCGTCATCCCGTCGTGCTTTACGACGGCATCAAGAATCTGCTCCTGATTCCCCTGCTCCTGGCCATCCATCGCAGGCCGCACGCCGCCGGGGAGGTCGCCGGCCGCTTCATTTTCTGGTATGCGCTGCCCCGTATCTTCATTGATCTTTTCCGCGAATATCCGACCGAACTTCTCGGCATCCCGACCGGCCAGACGCTCAACATCATCATGGCCCTCGCCGGCGCGACACTCACCGTCTTCACCTCGCGCCGCGGTATCCGTACTCCCGCGCGCGGCACCCCTCCGGCCTCTCCGCCGTCCTTTGTCCAACCGCTCGCGTTCGCTGCGCTACTGGCCTTGTCACTCACCATCCCGAGCGATTGGACCCAGGACATCCCCGCGCGATACGGCGCGCGGCACCCCGGACTTGCACACTCGGCATGGTATCCACAAATCAATACTAACTGAGTTTTCTGCTCTCTCTTTCGATTGCGGCTTTTCGCTCGTTTGTGCAAAGATAACCAATTATGAAATCCAGATTGCTTTACGTCGTCCTGAGCGTTCTAGCCGTTTTCGCTTTTGCTGAGAAGCCGCCCAGCCCTCCGGCCTGGCATCTCGTCTGGCAGGACGAATTCGACGGCGATGTTGTGGACGAATCGAAATGGCGCATCGAAGACGCCGCGCTGGTGAAGAACAACGAGCTTCAATACTACGCCACCGACGAAGTTTACGTGGAGAATGGGCATCTCGTTCTCCGCAGTCGCAAGCGCCTGATGGGCGAACGCGAGTACACCTCCGGCCTGGTCGAAACCAAGGGCCGCTTCTCCCAGGTTTATGGCCGTTTCGAAATCCGCGCGCGGATTCCACGCACGCAAGGGATATGGCCCGCTCACTGGATGTTGCCTGCCGACGGAACATGGCCGCCCGAAATAGATATCATGGAGTCCGTCGGCCAACGGCCGAACTGGATCGTCATGTCCCTGCACGCAGGCGAATGGCCGAACGTGGACTCGCAGTCCGGAGAGCATGTCGGCCCGGACTACTCCTCCGACTTTCACACCTACGCGCTTGAATGGGAGCCCGGCGAATTGCGGTGGTATATTGACGGAAAGAAACGATTCTCCACGCAGGACCAGGTGCCTGACAAGCCATTCTATCTCATCCTCAACACCGCCGTCGGCGGCGATCTGCCGGGCCAGCCGGACGAAACGACCGAGTTTCCGCAGCACCACCGGATTGATTATGTGCGGGTTTATGCGAAGGAAATTCCGGACACATTTTTCCTGACCGCTGGCGCACAGGGCGGACGTGTTAAACTCTCGCCGCAGAATCCGGAAAACCGTTATCCCGCGGGTTCCGAAGTTACTCTTCAAGCAACGCCTTCCATCGGCCGTTCCTTCAGTCATTGGACCGGCGACGCAAGCGGAAACGAGAATCCCCTGGCGGTCGCGATGAATTCACACAAGCATATCGTCGCTGTTTTTGCGACAGACCTCGATGCGCCCACGCTTCTTTCCCGGGGCAAGCCCATCACCGCCTCATCCCGTGAAACGCATCTTACTCCGGCCGAATTCGCCGTGGACGGCGATCTGCGGTCCCGCTGGTCGTCGCGCTTCAGCGATCCGCAATGGCTGATGGTGGATCTCGGGGAAATCTGCGAGATCGCAGCTTTCCGCATCCTCTGGGAAAACGCGTTCGCGAAACAATACCGCCTGGAAGTTTCGGAAGACGGCGAAGCCTGGCAAACCGTCCACACCGAACGTGACAGCCAGGGTGGAGTTGAGGAAATTTTGAACATCAACGCCTCAGGCCGCTACGTGCGCCTCACCGGAGAAATCCGCGCCACCGAGTGGGGCTACTCACTATGGGAATTCGAGGTTTACGGCAGAAAACACCCCGCCCAAAGCCTTGAGACACCGACTTCCCCCTGAGCCCCGCTTCGGGTGCAATTGACTGTTTTGGGGCCGGGGGTTACTTTTTTACTCAGGAAGTAGCGCTGCTTTTTCCGCCACAAGAGTTCTATGCATGTGCCTGGCGGAGAGGTAAAGCGTTTCTTCATCAAAAAGGACGTTCGATGAGAAGGCGCTTGTCCAGCATTGCGCTGTTGGGCTTGTGGATGCTTGCCGCCATACCCTGGCCTTCTCACGCCACGGAAGTCGTCCTGCAATACTTCGGCACATCATGGCTGGAAATTGCGCGCCGCATGCCGGAACTGGCCGAGGCCGGATACACCTCGCTCTGGCTGCCGCCCCCGCAAAAGGCAAGCGGCGGACTCTCCGTCGGGTTCGACACGTGTGACCGCTTCGATCTCGGCCACAAGAGCCGCAACGGACTCGCCACCAAGTATGGCACTCTGACCGACTTGGTTTACATGATGGAGGTCGCGCACCGTTTCGGCATCCGCGTCTACTTCGACAACATCATGGCGCACACCGGCGGATTCATGCCGCAGGGGGAACCATATCAACTCAACGATCTCGGTTTTGTGCCCGCCGATTTCCACCTGGTCCGCCGCTCCGATGGAACGTACTACAAGATGGATTGGCCTGACTGGAACGATGAATGGCAGGTGCTTCACCGTAATCCGTTCGCGTGGGACATTGCCAATACGCCGGGACTGATCAACTACAGCTTCGGCTCGCACGAGGGCGCGCAAACACAGAAATGGGTCGGTGTCCGGCACCCGAACAACCCCGAATATTACGACTGGGACACCAACGGCAATCCCGCCCCGTTCGGAAGCGTGACGCAGGAAATGCTCAATAATAACAGCAATGTTTACATGGAATGTGTGAACATGTTCCTGGATCGCTCCATCCGCTGGCTGATTGGCGTCACCAAGTGCGATGGCTTCCGACTGGACGCTGTGAAACATGTGCCGAATACTTTTTTCGGCGCGGACGGTGAAGGCAAGGATGAATCCGATTATGGATACACCGGCCAGATCCAAAGACAATTCAACAGAACACACAGCTTTGCGGATTCCAATCATCGCGACACGCTGTTCAATCCCGACATTGCGCGGAACGACGCGATGCTTTTCGGCGAACACCTGAGCGCGCCGCCGGCCGAGGGCCCATACCTGGAGCGCGGCATGCGCATCGCCAACGATGGTTTCCTTAATGCCGTCAAAGAAAGTGTCGGAAACGGTTTGAACGGGATGGACCAACGGGGTTACGGCATCTGGGGCGGCGACCCGCACCAGGTAGCCATTTATGTCATGAGCCACGACAACAATTGGCTTTGGGGAGGCGACTCCTCCTATCCCTGGGGCGACCGTCCGCAAGCCCACGCCATAATGCTGGGGCGTGAGGGGCTCCCCATTGTATACACCGACGGCTACAATCAGGCGGGCGAACCGGATTGGTTCCCGAAACCCGCGCACGTGCCTTTCCTGGGGCAGTTCACCGGCGCATGGCGGGGCGCATGGCTGCCCAACCTGCTGCACATCCGCCGCCACTTCGGTTGGGGCGGGCACTGGCCGAAATGGGGCGACCAGGATCATGTCGTCTGGGTGCGCGGCAGTGGAGACGATCACAACGGCGCCAGCATGATGTTCGCCATGGTGCGCCGATACGCCGGCGGGGACAGGCAACCCTTCGAATTGGTCAATTCCGTGTTCAACGAGGGCGACATTCTTTACAAGTACGGTACATGGGGCGCTTTCCCTGTGAAGGTGCAGGGCGGAAAAGTCCGCGAACTGGACGGTGGGGCCATCAGCGTCGGCCCCGGCGACTGGTGGGCCATCTCGTGGCGGATACCGGAGATGCCGCCTGCGTGGACGCTGGAAGACGGTTGGTGGAAAGAAGATGTTCACGCCATCATGATCCATCAGAACGGTCAACCGGCGGAAATCATCTGGGTGCCGCGCAAGGACGGGCGCGATGGCGATCCGGCGTTTAATCCTTATGGTCTGCCCAACGCGAACACAACCAACTACACCTATTACATGCCGATCCCGCGGGTGACGAGTTCCTCGAACCTGTCTTTCATCGCGCGCGCGGATGGCACCACTGAAAACGTCCTAATGAAGCTCGATGGCGGTGTTGATCTGAACGCGCAAATGTGGACAAACAACAATCACCAGGTCGGCGCGCGCGACAACGCACCCGGAGCTTCAACAGATATGTTCCTTGGTTTCGAACAGATGAGATTTGTGCAGCGCATCGCCGAGAAATTCGCCTCGGACTTCACCGAGCACAATTTGTGGGGCTCTCCCGGCGCGACCTCCTACGAATGCACGATCGGGCAGGCAGGCATCACCGCGAACAATCCTGCGGAAACACCGAACGATTGGCAAAGCACTTACGGCCCTGCCTGGCTGTATCACGATCCGAATGCAGGAACGCAGTTTTCGCCCGCACCGCAATCGGCTGCCGGTCAACCCATTCAGATTGAGCTGGAGATCGGCTATCACCCCAACAACTCCACCAACAAGACCTATCTTTATTACACCACCGACGGCGCAAGCTGGCCCGAGGGTTCCGGCGGTGTGGGCAAGGGCAACACCAAGGTCATCGAAATGACATGGAATCGCATGCCGGAAGCGGACAAGCATTGGTGGCGCGGAACAATCCCCGCGCAGACGAATGGAACGAAATTGCGGTACAAGATCGGGGCGTACCGCCGGAACATCGGCGCCCGCTTCCCGTGGAGCCTCGGCGAAATTTACCTCGGCAGCCGGATGGAAACACTTTTTGAGGTCACTAATTTCAACGCCGGGACCATCGAGTATTTCCCGCACAACAATTGGAATACCAGCCAGATGAAGGCCGGCCTGCACGAGGGCTTTCACGTCCTGCGAACAAAGTCATTCCTCGGCCGCGAATTCGGACATGCCCCCATTTACCGCGAGCGTGTACAGACATTCTACTACGACGCGGCACGGCCAACCGGGTATATTGTCTGGCCGCAAAACGATGACGAATGGGTGTCCGGCAGCTACGGGTTCGTCCTGCGCTCCGACATGACCGTGTCCGAGGTGTGGTACCAGATTTATGAAACGCCGGACGGTTTTTCAGGGACCACCCGCCCGTGGGCCAAGGCCTACCGCGCGCTGGTTCCCACGCCCCTGGAGGACGGTACGCTGGAGCAGGAATGGCGGTTTGAGTACGACAATATCGCTACTTCCGGCTGGGCCACGGTCAGCGTTGTGCTGCGCGAAGCAAGCTCCTCAAGCAACCTCGCGCTGAACGATGAAGCCGGACATTTCACCACCCTGACACGCGAGCTGATCACCGGCGGCGGTTATCGGATTTACGCGGTGGATCCGCCGTCCGGCAGCATCGTCGGGCACGGCTCCAATCTCGTCGTCTGGCTGAGCCGGGAACTGTGGGACGGCATCGGACAGCCACAGCAGTTGGCCTGCTTCTCGCTGGCGGTCAACGGGGTCACGCTTTCCAACGTTCAAAAGACACTCCGCTATGACGCCTCCGGCGAGTGGGGCGACCATGAAATCAAGTTTACCCTTCCGTCATTCTACAACGGCGACCCGGACTTCCCGCACACGCTGGAAGTCACATACCAGCGAGCCGGCTTCGACACGCGCAAGACTTCGCGATTGGTCTATGCCAGGCCCGAGGGAGGACTGATTCCGCCCGGCTGGGAAATGCAGTGGGGCTTGCAGCCCGGCACACTCGATCCGAGCGGCATGGGCGATTACGACGGCGACGGCGTGACGGATTACGAAGAATACACGGCCAACACCAATCCGAACGACCGGAATGATTTCCTCCGCGTGGAGACGGCGGCCGTGCAGGGCTTGAATCTCTTCGACATGGAATTTCTCGCGCGGGAAAACCGGCATTACTACGTATGGGAAACCGAAACACTGACGCCGCCCGACTGGTCGCGCGTCAATGACTCGCCTATTTCAGGCGAAGGCGTCTTTACCAACTTCCCCGTGGATATCGAAGGCATCCTGCAGCAATACTACCGCCTGCAGGTGACCCTGCCGTAATTACACGCACAGCGAAATTTTCCAGGCATTGGAAAAATTTTTGCCCATTTTTCCAGACGTTGGAAAATATGCGTTTTTTACCGATCACCCGGGTTGTCTTGCACAATGCCGGTGTGCTTCAAGATGGCGGTCAAATCACCAATAAAGGTGGCGGCATAGTCATCGCCCAAACCTTTGCTTTCTGGAGTCAGGAGATGGGCAAGGTTGGCGCATTCGAGATGAGGGCGGATTTTCCGAACCAGCAGGAATAATTCGGAGGCCAGCGTACTGTCCGAAAGTTCTTCAAGCTTTTCGTCAAAGAGGCGCAACCATACCTGTTCAAGCGCGCGCAAAACGGGCGGCCATTGAATCCACGCCGGGGACTTTTGAGCGCCCAGCAGAAGCTTCTTCCAAAGAGGCGAGGTCAGGCGATACTCGACCTCGCGCCGTTTTCGGGTCGCGAGCAACTGGCCGCTGGCCGCCATATTCACCATAACATCCTGAATATTCCGCTGGGTATAACCGGTCTCGCGGGCGATTTGGCTGGGATAGCCGCAGGACCGGGTAAGCAGATATACCAGTATCTCAACCCGGCAATTGATGCCCAACAGGGATCTCAAGGTCAGCCAAAGGCAAGCGGGTCTTGAGGGGTCCGGGGGCTGGCTGTAATGCCGTAGATCGAGCTGGCCCCGCCGAAATCCAAGCGCAAGGAAATCCGGGTCACGGATGCCGTAATCCGGAAGTGGTCGGGCATCCGCTCCGTAAAAGAGCGCTTCTTCCGGCGCGGACTCGACTTGGTTCATGCGCCAATCCAAGCGACAGCCTTTCTTTGGGAGAACGGAGCAGATGGCCGCCAGAACCCTGCCCGATGAAAACTCGTACGCGCGTAAGAGCCGTTTCAGTCTCGGGCCGTTTAGCAGACGGCCGTTGGCGGTAAGCCAGTCCAGAACTTCATCGAATAAGCGGGGGTCCCCCCGCCCCGCCGTTCCGGTGAAAAGCAACAGCGCTTCAGGATCAATGACGTGCCGCATCTCGCTGGCCGAGGCGCCAGCAACACCCATCGTCGTCCATTCGCGCCAGAGCCAGCACGAAATCGCCTGGCGCAAAAAACCCCTAGATTCGTTCAGAAACTTCTTCATAGCCGATCTTTCTCAGCATGTCCTTCAACATCAGCCGGAACCCTTCCGATGGATCCTGTTGCATAACCCAACGAGACGCCATTTCCATTTCGTCGCTTGTCGGCACCAATTCGCGCAAATCTTCCAGATGCCGCCCCGGGCCGGAATCGGCTGCCGCGAACACTTTGAAATGAATCTGATCCAAACGACCAATGAACAGCGCTGTCAACTTGCTTCCATAGTGCCGGGTTTCCGCAAGCCGGTCCATAAGGCCGACCGGCAAACCCGCATCCAACAACGAAGTCGGACCAGGGTTGATCCAGTAACCCGGCAACCGTAGCATAGCGGCAACCTCCTCGACGCACTGGTCGAGGAACGCCGGAAACGGCTTGGCCTTTTCGAGGACATCGTTTTCTCCAACAAAGGCGAGAACATCAATGTCCTTCGTCACAAGCCGAGATATCATGCGGGTCGCAATGAGCGATGCTCCGCCACACACAAGAATGGTAGTGGATGTAATCGCTGTTTGCTCCAACCGCTCGCCAAGAAGAGCAAGAGCCCCGTCAATGCTCGCCTTGTCCAAAGCTGGTATATGCTTCATAACAGCTCAATATAAGCATCTATAGTTCTTATGTCAATGTCTGATTTGCAAGTCCTGTGCTTTCAAAACAGGAAGAACGAGGCTTTCGTGCAAAAGCTCGTCACGCCAGCTTCTTTTTCCGGGCGCTGAGCCAGACGATGACGATGGCGGCGGTGATGAAAGCGATGAAGAACGGCCACGCGGACGGCACTTCCTGGGGAGGCTTCTGACGCCAGATTGTCGCTTCCGAAATCTGCTGCTGCGGACGTGGAATTTTCGGGCGGCCGGCGTCCACCCATGCGGTGTACCACAAGCTGGCCAGGTTCCGCGCGGCCAGGCTCGCCTGCCTGACAAAAATATCCTCCGAAAGCTCCCACAGCTTCCCGTAATAAGCGCGCGATTCAGTATTTCCTCCCGTCGCCGCGCGCGCTTTTTCATCCGCGTCGAGAATGGCGTTCACATCCTCGTGCGACTCCTTGATGAAACCAAGAATGAACGGCCAGGCATCCTTGACATAATTCGGCGCATCCGGTGCGAGCATGGATGTCCGCCAATAAATGCCCGGCATTTCGATCTCCCACCGGAGGTGCACGCCGCGCCCTTCCCCCGTCGCGCCATCGAAGTTTTCTGTCGTGTGCAGGGGCTGGTGCACATCCGCCACGTAATGTCCCATCGCCGCAGCAACGACAGCGGCCTCGTCCCAATCGTTCGTTGCCATCGCCGTAGTCAGTCGCTCCTGCAATTCGAGAATGACCCACGGCGCGATTCCGCTTCGCGGAGTATGCCGTCGCGAAGTCATGCGGGACAGGTCGGCATAGTTGCGCGGCAGATTCTTTGCCCCGATTTCCGAGTAACGCTCGATGTCCACGTAATGGCGCGGCCCCTCGGTCTGATCGTCACCTTTCCAGAGATCCGGACGGAAGCTGCCGTTGGCCATCAGGTTCGCATACGCTCTCCATGCCGCCATTTCTTCCGGCACGATTTGCGCTGCCCTGCGGCTGATGTCTATGTGCAGGCGCCCGCCCCAGCCCATGACGGAAATGGGCAGAAAAAGCGTCAGCAAAAGCACCAGGCAAACTGTGATTTTTGCTTTTTTCACTTTGTTTCCCGCTGCTTTACCTACGCCCGAAACCTTCAGCGGTCAAGTCGCCCGCCGTGTTCAACTCCATGATTGCGGTGTATGTTAATGGAACAACCATGCGCCTTTATGCCGTAATTTTATCTGTTTTATGCGTCACAGTTCTTTCATCCAACGCCGAAAGATCCGTCCGCACCCGCGTGGAAGGTGAGGTTCTTGTCAAGTTCCGCCCCGGAATCAGCACCGCCGCAACGCGGCAGATTGCGAGCGGACACAACGGCTTCATCAAGCGCCGTTTCAACGCCCTCTCCGGGTTGCGCGGGCAAGAGTATGCCGTGATTCGCGCGCCGGGAAAATCCACGGAAGAACTTCTGACCGCGCTGGCGAGAAACCCGAACATCGAACTCGCCGAACCGAATTCGCTGAAGAGAAAAATGTGGCCTGCGCCGCCGAACGATACGCGATTCGGCGAGCTCTGGGGCCTTTCAAGCACGGGCCAGATCGTGAACGGCGTGACGGCGAAAGCCGGCGCGGACATCCGATGGTTCGATGCCTGGTTTCTGACGCGCGTGACCACCTCCGAGTACATCGTCGCGGTCATAGACACCGGGGTGGATTACACTCACCCCGATCTCGCCGCGGCAATGTGGATTAACAAAAACGAAAATCCGACCAACGGTCTCGATAACGACGTCAATGGCTTCGTAAATGACTATTTCGGTTACGATTTTGCCGGCGATTTCGGCGGTCCGCCCGACCCCGATCCGATGGACATTGACGTTGACCCCGGCCATGGAACCCATGTTGCCGGAACCATCGGCAGCGTGCCGAACAACGGCTTCGGCATCGGCGGCCTTCATCCTCAACTGCGAATCATGGCGCTCAAGGCGTCGGATGACGGCGAATATCTGCCGGACGGCGCCACCCTTGCCGCGGTGGACTACGCGACAATGATGAAAGCGGCCGGGTGGAACATCGTAGCCATCAACGCCTCTTATGGCGGCTCCACTTTCAGCGCTATCGAGCGCGATGCCATCGCGGCAGCAGGAAGCGTGGGCATCGTTTTCTGTGCCGCGGCCGGAAACGACGGAACCAATAACGACAGTCTCCCGAAATATCCGGCCTCCTATGCGCTCTCGAACATCATTGCCGTTGCGGCGTCCTCCCCCAGCAATACACTGGCCACATTCTCAAATTTCGGTGCTACGTCGGTGGATATCGCCGCACCGGGAGACCAGATCCTTTCCACGATGCCGGCACATCTCGCCACGGCGGCGGCGGTCCTTTCAATCTCCTCCAATTACGCCGCCAACGGGATGACGTATGCCGGCACAACAACAGGGCTGACCGCGACACTCCACGGCTGCGGCCTGGGATACGCCACCAGTTTTCCCGCCGCGGTTAACGGCAACATCGCATTGATTCAGCGCGGCGACCTTTATTTCAGCGAAAAAGCCTCAAATGCCATGGCCGCCGGAGCCGTCGGAGCTGTCATCTACAACAATATAAGCGGGCCCTTTGCGGGAACACTTCAAACGCCAGGCGGCTGGTTCCCCGTCGTTTCCATTGAAAGCAGCGACGGCGCCACCCTTCTTTCGCAAGGCACGCAAACCGTAACGCTGGTGAACGCGCCCGATCCGACCAACGCATTCATTTACCTGTACGGAACGTCCATGGCCACGCCCCACGTCGCCGGAGCGGTGGCTGTGCTTGCGATCAATTATCCATCGGATAGCGTAACGCAACGAATCGCCCGCCTGCTATCAAATGTGCACGTCACCAATGCATTCACCGGAAAAGTATCGTCGGGCGGACGTCTCGATCTTGCCCGCGCGATTGATACCGATCGCGATGGGCTTCCGGATTGGTGGGAATTGGAATATGCCGGCATCCTGGCCACGCTGAGCGGCGCAGCCGATTACGATGAAGACAGCATGACAGACCAGCAGGAATACATCAGCGGCACAAACCCGATGAATGAAGAAGAATTCCTTTCGCCATCGCTGGCAATCCCCGGCAGCACGACCATCCGCCTTATCGGCTGGGCAAGTGCCGCGACCCGAAACTACACGCTGGAAGGTGCCGACGCCGTTGCCGGCCCATGGTCCGCGATTGCTTCCAACATCGCAGCGACCCCGCCGCAAAATACGTTCACGAATGTTTCCGGAGCCGCCTCATTTTTCTACCGGGTGCAGATCGAATAGGCGTCAGCGAAGCAGGCGCGAAACGGCGGATGCATTCACCGCTCCATAACCGAACCGCGGATCGCGTCCTGTCGCGCCGCCAACCTGCACCGCGCTTGTGAGTGCGGAAACGGCGTCATTCGCCGTTGCCTGCGGATTATTTTCGAAGTACAGCGCGAGCGATCTCGCCACGAACGCACTGGAAATGGACGTGCCGGCATACGCGCCCGGCGGACCCTGGTATCCCACGGGAAAACTGGCCGTGCCGGGCGCGGCAAACGTGATGAAGTTGCCGGTGTTCGATTGCGACCACAAGCCCCCATCCGCATCCAGCGCGCTCACCGCCACCACCCCGGAATAGGCTGCGGGATAGACCGGCTGTCCGGTCGGCCGATTTCCCGCCGCGGCAACCACCACGGCGCCTTTCTTCTGCGCATAACGAATCGCCGCCTCGAGGAACTCGCTGGACGTATCCGAGCCCCAACTCATGTTCAAAACCCGCGCCCCCTTCTCCATCGCGTACGAAACACTGCGCATGAGGCTGTAGGTGGATGCATTCCCGTTGTCGTCGAACGCGCGTATCGCCAGCACCGGAACACCCGTTTCCGGCCCATCTGCCGCACACGTGTGCGGCGAAACGAGGCCGGCGGCGATCATCGCCATCTGCGTGCCGTGGCCCAGCCGGTCGTCCGGTTCGCGGTCCGGGTTGACCGCATCGTATGTACCGAGCACCATGTCGCTCAATCCTTGCAGGCTCCTGATGCCGGAATCCAGCACCGCGACCGGCACCGCTCCTTTTTTCACGGGCGCGGGAGGCATACCCATTGGGGCGGAACCGGCCGTTTCCGCCGCGCGGCGGGGAACTCCCATTTCCGAAATGTAATTGGGCTCGACGTGTGCGATCAGCGGATTGCGTTTCAGTTGCGCCACGAGGTCGAGGATGTTGCTTCCCGGCGGCAGCCGCACAAGATACACGCCCACGCCGGGCACACTGTCCACTACCGAGCCCCCGATCTCCCGGATCAATCGCTCAAAATCGTCGCGCCGCGTTCCCACGCGAAACCCGATCAGAACTTCATCCGCCACAAACCGAGGCCCGCGACCATCGGGCCCCGTCGCCACCACGAAATTATCATCCACGCCGGCTAATTGCCGCATCTTGTCCTGTTGGCCCGGCTTGAAGACCTGGATTTCCGCAAGCTTCGGATACCGGCCAATCGGGCCGTCAATCACATCCCACAGCAGGACATAACCAAAAGGCTCAAGAACCCTTTTCAAGACGGACTCTACCGGTTCGTCTTTCACGTTGCCGCGCACCGTCGCCTCAATTTCGGGATCGAGACGGACCCGGACGCCGGCATGCGCGAAGCCCCTGAGTACTTCCACAAGGGGGTCCTCTTTTGCGTGCAGCCACACGCGATCGCCGACCAATCGCACTTCCAGTGCCTGGACGAAAGATGCACAAAGGAGAAGCGCGAGAAACCAGGAGATGTGATGCGCCCTGTTTTGCATGACAGAAACAACATACCAGCACTCCGCCACTTCCGAAAGGCTCTCGGCCCCAGTATTTGACGGGTCCACGCAGCGGCGGTAATCTCGTGTGTATGGATGTGAAGCACATATTGTTGCCTGCCGTTGTTTCGAGCTGTTTGTGCGCGTTTGCGCAGGAAACGCCCTCCACGTCACGGCCGACCCGCGTTTACAGCGGGCGTGTGCAGATGCACAACATGCCGACCGAGGTACGTGCCCCCGTGGATACGCCCGAGGAGCGACCCCGGTTGAGCGACCGCCTGCAGCCGAGTTTAAGACAAAGCGACGTCATGCCGCTCGACAACATCTCGCCGCAGCAGAGAATCCAACCACCTCCTGTACGGCGCGATCGCGACCGCGAAAAAGATCGGCGAAACAGGAACTGGATTCTCCTCAGCACAGAAGAGGAGGAAAAGAAAGCCGACGATGCAACGGCCCGGGACGATTCAGGATGGGGCTGGCTTGCAAGAGATGTATTTGAGCAGCAGGAAGCGGAACGATCCAAGGCCGAGGAAGAATCGAAAGAAGAAGATATGAACCTCTTCATGCTTCCCACGGAGCGCCTGCTTCAAAACGTGTCGGCCCAGGGCGGACTTCTTACCCAACCGGCGCTGCCATCAGCCAGTTCCAGCGGCGTTTTGAGAGAGGCCCCAACGCCTGATGTCAGAAGCATGCTCGTCCTGGAAGAAGATCCGTCAAGACGCGACCCCCGCAGCTCATCCGTTGCGCCCGACACCATGGCGCGCGCTCCGGAACAACCGGCGTTGATGTCCGGCGTGCCCGGCTCCTCCCCGGGTTCTGTGTCCTCTGGTTCCTCGCGGGATTTCGATGCCAGCCCGAAAACCGTTCTTCCCCAAACAGCCGCTCTTCTGGCAAGGCCGAAGGATATCGAAACACGTCGTTCCCTTCCGGGCAGCAGCATGGGCGCTTCTTCCCCGTCCGCATCGTCGTCGCTCCTTTCCCCAAGCCAGGCAAGCGGACCTCTTCCGTTCTCGTCCTCATGGGAAAGACCGGCGCCGGCGCCGCGCAGCATGTTTGAATCGTTTGAGCCACCCGGGGCTGTATCGCCCCCCCCGGCATCGTCATTCGGCCGTGATTCATTTGGTGTATCGCCAAGCGCTCCGGCGCAGTTTCCGGTGGTTGCGCCCAACAGGCCAACGGTTGATTTCCAGGGCCCCTCGTGGCGAAGGTAACGCCTTATTGCAGATAGCGAATCGCGTTCTGGAATAGCTGCAGGCCCAATCCACTTTCGGGAAGTTCGCCTCGCAGTCGCTGGAAATCCCATTGCGGATGGTTTTCCGGATAGAGATACGCCTCGGGGTGCGGCATCAATCCGAAGACCCGCCCGCTCGGATCGCACAGGCCCGCGATGGCGTTGAGCGATCCGTTCGGATTATGAGGAAACTTATCCGTGGCCTCGCCCGTCGCGGGATCCGCATAACGACAGGCCACGCACCCTTCTTCCTCCATCCGTTTAAGCAACTCCGTATCCGGCGTGAAGATCTTTCCTTCCCCGTGTCGAATCGGTAACGGAAGCGTCGAAAGCCCCTGTGTGAAAACGCAGCGGGAGCTGCGCTCGAAGCGAAGCGTAACCCAGAAATTCTGAAACGCGCCGCAATCATTCTGCATCAACGACACGCGCTGCTCGAAAAACTCTCCGTCGAGACCGGGCAGAAGTCCCAGTTTCACCATGATCTGAAAACCGTTGCAGACCCCGAGTACGAGCTTGCCTTGCGCTATAAAGCGTCGCAAGTCCTCGCTTAAACGATGCCGCACGCGCAACGCAAACGCGTGGCCGGAACTCATGTGGTCACCGTATGAAAACCCCCCGATGAACATCAACGCGCGATAGTCGTGCAATATTGCGGGCCGATCCAGAAGGTCGTTGAGATGCACAAGCGAAGGCGCTCCGCCGGCCAGTTCCCAGGCATGGCGGGACTCCGCTTCGCAATTGACTCCATATCCGGTGATGATGAGAATCGGTGGCTTCATCAATCTCATAGCTCCCACAACGTGCGCTTGAATGCGCGGCGCATCGCCTCCAGGTCCGCTTCAATTATCTCGCCGACCTTCAATAGTCCGGAAGCCGTTACCGCCCCGACACATCCAAACGGGATGCCGGACAACAACGATTCGAGGTCGCCCGCTTTTTCCGGCGCCACGGTAACAACAAACCGGCTGTTCGACTCGGAAAACAGCAGCGCATCCGTCCCAAGCCCCTCCTGTGCAGGCACTTTCGACAGATCAATCTCCGCCCCGAGGGCACCTCCGAGCGCGGCCAGCGAGAAGGCGACGGCCAGCCCGCCAAGCGACGGCGTGTGCGAGGAGCGCAGGATGCCTGCCGCAATCGCCGATTCCATTGCGCGGTAGATGCGCAGGGCAATCTCCGCGTTCACTTTCGGAATGATTCCGCCAAAGCGCTCCGGCGCATTCTGCTCCGCGGCGAGCAGGCGGTGAAATTCCGATGCGCCTAGTTCGTCGTTTGTGCTTCCGATGACATAAATCAGATCGCCCGGTTGCTTGAACGGCATCGTCACGGCGTGGCGCACATCGTCCATCCTGCCGATCGTGGAGAACAGCACGGTCGGCGGAATTGAAATTTTGCGGCCGCCGCGCACGGAATCGTTCTTCATGCTGTCCTTGCCCGATACGCAAGGTACGCCGAACGCGGTGGTGAAATCATAAAGCGCCTTGTTGGCGCGCACCAACTGGGCCATCTTGTACGGTCCGTCGGGCGTCTTCTCCGAAAGCACCGGATCGGGCCAGCAGAAATTATCCAGTCCGGCGATGCAATCGAGTCGCGCGCCGACACTGATCGCGCGGCGGACGGCCTCGTCAATAACCGACGCCATCATCCAGTAGGTGTCTATGTCGGAGTAGAAGGGGTTGATGGCCTCCGCAAGAACGATTCCCTCCGGAGCCCCGTGCTCCACGCGCATCACCGTCGCATCACTGGGGACATCCGAATGCACGCCGACAAACGGCTTCACGACACTGAGGCCCTTAACCTCCCCGTCGTACATACGCGATTTGAACTCCTTAGAGCATACGTTCAGCGCTCCAAGTATCTTAAAAAGCGTCCTGGTCCTCGATCCCTTGCGCAGCGGTTTCGGCGCTGAAACAGCGGGCGGCGTCCACTTCGCTTCGATGGTCATGCGGGGGCATCCGTCATGCAAAAACGCCATATCCAGGCGCCCGACGACGCGTTCTCCGTGTCGAACCACGAACGCGCCGCTGTCGGTGAACCGCCCCAGAACCGTCGCCTCAACGTCTCGACGGCGTGCGAGCTCGAGGAATGCGCCAACCTGCTCCTGCGGAACGGCCAGCGACATCCGCTCCTGTGCTTCAGACAGAAGAATTTCCCACGGTTGCAAGCCCTGGTACTTCAGCGGCGCGCACGATACGTCCAGATCCGCGCCGCCACTCAACCGGCACATTTCCCCGATCGAGGAACTGAGGCCACCCGCGCCGTTGTCCGTGATCGCGCGATACAACCCCTGGTCGCGCGCCTCCACCAGGAATTCGTACATCTTGCGCTGCGTGATCGGATCGCCGATCTGCACGGCCTGCGCCGGCGACTCCTTTCGCAGCTCTTCCGAGGAAAAGGTCGCCCCGTGAATGCCGTCCTTGCCGATTCGTCCGCCCACCATCACGATCGCGTCGCCGGGGCTGACTTCCTTTCGTTCCGATGGACGCCCTTGAAGCATGCGCGGAATTCGGCCGACCGTTCCGCAATAGACCAGCGGCTTGCCGATATATCTTTCATCAAAACGCTCGAAACCGCGGACCCACGGAATGCCGCTTTGATTCCCCCCGTCAATAACGCCCTGATGCACGCCATCGCGGATACGCCGCGGATGCATCAAGCCCTCAGGCATTTCACCGGAGTAAAAAGGCGAACCCAGGCAATAACCCCAGGTATTGCAAAGCAATTCGCACCCCATGCCGGTGCCCATCGGATCGCGATTCACGCCCACAATACCCGTGATCGCGCCGCCATACGGATCAAGTGCTGAGGGGCTGTTATGCGTTTCGCACTTGTACGCAACATTGTAGCGATCGTTGAAGCGGATGATCCCCGCGTTGTCGCTGAAGACCGAGACAAGCCAGTCCACGCGCTTCCCGATCTCTTCCGTTGCTCCGCGGATATACGTTTTGAAGAGCGAATCAATCCATTCTTCCTTGCCGGTTTCGTCTTCGTAACGGACACGCGCGGAGAAGATCTTGTGCTTGCAGTGCTCCGACCATGTCTGCGCAATGCACTCCACCTCCACGTCCGTCGGCTCCGCCGGCAGCCCGAGTTCCTGCCGGGCTGCCCGCACCTCCGCTCGCGCGAAGTAATCGCGTATCGCGTGCATTTCCTCGATGCTCAGCGACAAAATCCCTTCGCGGCTGATTCGCATCAGCTCTTCATCCGAGCCATTCAGATTATAGGTGAGAACCTTTGGCTCTGCCGTTTCGCGAATGGCCGGTACACTCTCGTCCACCGGCGCCGCGCGCCATTCATCCGGCGAAAAAATCTGCACAGAATGAATCAGCGTATTGGCGATGAGATCAACCGCAACCCGGTGAGCGTCGTCGCGCGAAAGTTCAGGCCCGCGCAGAAAATACTGCACAGAAGTATAGACATCTTCTTCATCGGACAACCGCCGGTCCACGACATCCTCAACCACCGCGCGCGCCGTGCGGCCAACGTTATCCGTCACGCCCGGCTTGAACCCGACTTCGAGCAGCCAGTCGAACGCCGGTGCCTTCAGCCTGCCAAACGCCGAGCGTGCGATGACGGGATCGGTAAAAGCCGCCTTGACCCGGCGTTTCTCCGCGGGCGACAGCCGCACATCCACTTTATAAACATCGCGCGTGCCACACGATTTCAATGGTACGTGCAAGGTGCTTCGCGCCCGGGAAGCAATGCCCCGCCCGCGAGCGTCCCGCACACCTTTTTTCATGCCGATTTCGATGCGAATTGCCATGGTGATTTCCGGATATGCGGCGAAGGATAGGGGGAACTCGCACGAATAGCAATAATTGGTCCGCGAACATTTTTGTAGCAGGTCCGGTCTTCAATGCGGTATGGATTTATGGAAATCCATGGCCCGTTTACGTCTCCAGAAATATATAGCGGAATGCGGGGTCGCATCGCGTCGCGCCTGCGAGAAGCTTATTGTCGAGGGCCGGGTCCGCGTAAACGGCCAGCCCGCGACACGTCTGGGCACGACCGTGGATCCCGAACATGATCGCATTGAAGTAGATGGCCGGCGCCTGGAGCGGGAGGAGAAATGTTACGTGGCGCTGAACAAGCCGCCGGGATACATCTGCTCCAGCAGCGACCCGGAAAAGCGGCCCACCGTTTTCGACCTGCTCCGTCAGGACAAAAGCTTCCCCCATCGGCTGCGTCTTTTCAGTATCGGGCGGCTGGACTGCAACAGCGAGGGCCTTCTTCTACTCACTAATGACGGCGAATTCGCGCACCTGCTGGCCCATCCGCGTCACGTGGTGGAAAAGATATACCGCGCATGGATTGACGGATCGCTGACGCCCGAGAATATCAGCCAATTAAAGAAGGGCGTAAAAAGCGAGAGTGAATTGCTGACGCTGAAAAGCATCTGTCTTCACGGCCGTCGCGGGTCCTCTTCCTGCTATGAAGTCGTGCTCTCGGAGGGCCGGAATCGCCAGGTACGCAGGATGTTCGAAGCGCTCGGAATTAAAATCAATCGGCTTCAGCGCGTGAGCGTTGGAACGTTGACCCTGCGCGCGCTGAACCTTGGCGAATGGCGCTACCTCCGGAAAGATGAAGTGCTCAGTCTCGTTAATCTCGCTTCGCGCGAGGGCTTCAGTCCGCACAAACAACGGCGAGCTGCTGCAAACAGATCATGACACCCAGCGTTCGCTTGTCCGCGGGAATTCCGTGTTCACTCGGCTTCCATCCGCTGGTTGTGAATTTGATTGTGACGGTTTTGTCCGTCATGGATTCCCCGACATGCCGTGGCAGCGCAACCGAAATACGTGCCGGCTCTGAAGATGGTGTAAAAACCAGGTCGTTCACGGCTGCCTCGTTGACGAGTACTTGCATACGAACAGGTCCCAGGCTCGGTGGTGACGGCAACCATCCCAGGAACTCAATTTTTCGGATTGGGCGATCAATGTTGCTGCGCTCAATCGTGATGCACGCCTCTGCGCCCGTCCAGCAGGCTTCCAGTGGTTGCCGAACAAAAGAATCGCCGGCGCCTGCCGGCTCTGCAGGATAGAAACCCTCCGATTTAAAGGATATTTGTGGCGTTTTAAGATAGGATGCCGGCTTTGTGGCCACGATCACAATATTGGATCGCGTCCCGGGAAACAGACGCGTAATAAGGGCTCTCAATACGGTTCCAATCCGAATGTTCCCCATCCTCGGTTCATATCCGTGCTCCGTATAGAAGAGTCTGTCCCAACTGCGATCCATGATCAGCTTCTTGATTTTGAACGTGTACAGATACTTGTTTTGATCCGACATCAGGTACCGGCATTCCTGCGGTGTGTATTCGCGGATGTGGCGCTGGCTGATGTCGGAATGAAAAGTTTCGCCCAGGGATTTCGTCAGCAGCGGATAGATGGTCCGTCCCTTCAAAAGAGCCCAGCGATGATCGAAACTCGCGAGATTCGGTACGCTGAAAATCAGTGTCCCCTCCGGCTTCAACACCCGCCAGATCTGATCGAACGCGTGGTAGGGATTAAAGGGAAGATGCTCAACGGTTTCATTGAAGAGCACGGCGTCGAAGAGATCGTCGCCAAAAGGAAAGGTCTCTCTTTCAACATCCACACTGGAAATCGAGATGCCCCTCCTCCTCATGCGATCTTCAAAAGAGGGTCCGATGAATGGTCCATCCATTCTGCTCACACCGCTGACCGACCAGCCTTTTGCTGCGGCAAGAAGGCTGAGATGTCCGGGAAAACAACCGACATCCAGAAGCCTTCCGGGTTTGGAAGGCATAATCGTTAAAGTGTTTATATATCGCGAGACATGGCGCCGGACATACTCCTCTTCGCCTGCGGAAAGGGGCTGCGGACCCAGCGATTCCCGAAGGACCCTTTTCGCCCATCCAACTGTCGGTATTTCGCCTGTCACGGTTTCCTCGCTAGAAAAGAATCATCCCGGTTGCATATCCGCCCCCGAAAGCAACATCGTCCACCTGTACGGAAATTCCGGCATCGAAGCGATAATGCCTGCCCTGCCAGCCAATGCTGAACGGCACTTTTCCCTCAAGCCCGCTGCTGTCCGATTTTTTTCTTTCCGCATCCAGCGGCTGCGTTTCAGTATGAAAGACATAATCCAGAATCAGTCCTGTCTCCGCATAAAACGAATTCCCGACAGGCCTGCGCATCGTGCCATAGATCATTCGCGTCGTATGTGCCAGCTCGTGCAGCAACCCGGTTGTATCCAGCTTGTTCGGATACGAATTATTTTCGCTAATATGAACGTATTGCGCACCGACCGAACAACGATTTCTGCCGGCCGGATATCGAACATATTCAACCCGCCCCTGACGCACTCGTCTTGCGGTTCGAAAATCTTCCGGCGCCGTTCCGCTGAAACTTGCGCGCTCTTTTTCCGTGTCTTCTGTGGCAATCTCACCCCATAGAATCTCGTCCGTTCCTTTATGCCAGATCAGGCCGGCGCCAGGTTTCCACGATTCGTATTCAAAGACAAATTCCTCATTCATGAACCGTATTTTTGAAGGAAAATCCATGTCCGTCCGCACAAAGAGATCCACGTTTTCAGACACTTCCTGCAGCATGTCCAACTGAAAATTGACGGGTTTTGTTTCGATTGTTCCGCCCATGTCGTTCTTTCGATTGAAGGAGAAATCCGGCAGGAGGGCCATGATGTTCAGTCGTGATCGCCCTGCTTTGCGACGGACTGCGGCGCCTACATCGGCATATTCTTTTCGCGCGAGAGGCTCCCCGACCAGCGCAACAGTCCATGCCTCGTTAACCGCACAATCCAAGCCAAGGAGATAATGCTGATATATCCCGTCGTAATCCTGGTTCGCCATGAATTCGAATTGGAATCCAACGGGCGGTGCGAGCGGAACCTCTAACTTCAGGTTCTGCAGATTAAATAAATCACGGCGAGTATAGGATCCTGCGCCGCCAACATACGCGTTGGTGGCGTTCCACCAAGCGAGACGCTCCTCGATTCTCGGAAGGATCGGCAGGAGGTCCACGAAATACTCCGCATCCACTTCGAAATCGCGCTGCTCGTATTCATCGCCACGGAACCAGCCCACCGCCGGTTGCGCAGCGGCAATAAGCACACCCATTGCCAAGGGGAAAAAGACTCTGCAGACCCTAACCGTCATCCACTGTTCCTTTTGTATCGGTGTTGTTGCTTTTCCTTATCATCAACCAGCCGGTCCCGCAACCATACTGCTCGACAGCGGTTAACAAGCTGGCTCGTTGCCCATATCCTTTAAGTTTCTGGCCAAGGCATTATGACAAACACCCATTATTCGCGATCATTTCATGGGATCAGGCGCCGAACTCAAGCTTTCGTATCTCTGTTTGTTCTCCTGCTTGTCCTTTCCGCCGACGCTCGAAAGGTCCGCATAGCTACATACAATGTTGAACACGGTGTCGGAAAACCGGGTAGCGAAAAGTACGAGGCGTTGAAAGCCATCCTGGCTCGTGCGGACGCGGATGTTGTTGCTTTCCAAGAACTTAAGCGCGACACGTTTAATGAGTGGGGCCGGCTTGCAGAAGAACTCGGATACATCGCGAAGGCTTGGGGAGAGGTCGGTCCGTTTTCCGGCAACATGGTGGTTGGTTTCTTCAGCCGGTTCCCGATCACCGACATTCACAGCGTTCCGTCCCCGGAAGGAACGAGGGAATTTTCACGTATCCCCCAGCGCATTGTCGTTCAGGTTCCGGGCGCGGCGCGGCCGCTTGTTTTGTGGAACATGCATCACAAAGCGATGTTCATGTGGAGAGATAATTTCCGCAGGG
>CAZTYH010000019.1:3149-44588 GCA_964617565.1 uncultured Verrucomicrobiota bacterium | reverse complement strand
CCCCTTATCGAGTATCTCTCCGCCCGCCTGTCTCTCTCCCGGAAGAAGGCCAAGCAATTGCTCGATCAGCGCGTCGTTTTTGTAAATGAGCGCCGGGTATGGATGGCCCGGCACCTGCTGCGAAAAGGCGATACGGTTGAAATTGCCGGGGCCGCACAACCCGGCAGCCGGAATAAGACCATTCGAATCCTTCACGAGGACGATACGCTGCTTATCGCCGATAAACCCGTCGGGATCCTCGCCAACGGGCCCGCCAGCGCTGAAAGCATCCTTCGCGATCAGACCGGCTTTCCGGCACTGACCGCCGTTCACCGGCTTGATCGCGATACCTCCGGATGCCTTCTCCTCGCCAAAACCCCGCAGGCGGCCGACCCCTTGATCCGGCTTTTCGACACCCATTCAATCACCAAGACATACCACGCCATTGTCATGGGCGAAGTCCCGGCCACGCTGAATACCATCACCCGGCCGCTCGACGGAAGAACAGCCATTACCCGCATCATCCGCTTGAGCGCGAACCGGACAGCCAGCCATCTCCGACTCGTCATCGAGACGGGCCGGACGCACCAGATCCGTAAACACCTGGCCGGCGCCGGACATCCCGTGCTCGGCGACCGCATGTACCTGACGGCCGCGCTGACCAATCCCGTCCTGCGCGCCGTCTCGCGCCAGATGTTGCACGCCTCGAAACTCAGCTTTGCGCATCCCTCCTCCGGTCAGCCTGTGCGGGTTCATGCACCGCTTCCGCCCGACTTCCTTCACTGCCTGCGCTCCGTCCGCCTATCATAGACGGAACCCACCCGCCGGAGTTCCGCGTTCACGCGAAGTCTTCTGCGGGCTTCAGCCCGCATGCAATCGGCAGCCGAAGTATTTCGACACAAAACGGGGACCACCCGCCCATAAGAAACAATTCTACTCGAATCAGATTGACAAACCTTATCAATTAGTGTTTAATGAAGTGATAATAGCCGCTACCAAGGAGTGATTATCCGTGAAACTGAAACGACACAAAGCAAACCCGATCCTGGTCCCCAATCCGGACTCGCCCTGGGAAAGCGCCTGCGTCTGCAACCCCGCAGTCTGGTACGAAAACGGAAAATTCACCCTCCTCTATCGCGCGGGACCCGACGATGATGTCCATCCCATCTTTCTCGGCCTGGCCGAAAGCGACGACGGGTTCACTTTCCGCCGGATATCCGATACCCCCGTTTTCGGTCCGAGCGCCAACGGATTTGATGGCGGCTGTATTGAAGATCCGCGCCTGATCAAGTTCGGCGACACATTCTACCTGACCTATGCCGCGCGCATCGCCCCTCCCGGCCCCTATTGGAAACGCACGATGCCCCTGAATCACTACATCCCCGCCTTTCTCAAAAACGGCCAATCCCCCAATGCCGCCAAATGGAATCTCACCCGCAGCGGCATTGCCGTCACCAGCGATCTGCGTAACTGGATACGGCTCGGTCCCGTCACGGACGCCCGCTATGACGATCGCGACGCGATCCTTTTCCCGGAGAAAATCGGACAACGCTTTGCCATGCTTCATCGTCCGTCGGCATGGACGGGGCCAGAATACGGTTGCGAGCGCCCTTCAATCTGGCTATCGCTTTCAGACGATCTCCTGCATTGGTCGGAAGAACACCTCCTCGCCCAGCCACAATACGAATGGGAATCGGAGAAAATCGGCGGCAGCACTCCTCCCATCCGTACGAATCGCGGGTGGCTCGTGCTCTATCACGGAGTGGACGCCAAATCCATTTATCGCACCGGCGCCATGATGCTCGATCTCGAAGATCCCCGCCGAATCCTGGGCCGGGCGCGCAACCCCATCCTGGAGCCGGAAGCCGACTACGAAAAGAAGGGCCTCGTGGACAACGTGGTCTTCCCATGTGGAAACGTCGTGGTGGACGGGACCTTATATGTTTACTACGGCGGGGCGGACACCGTTTGCTGTGTCGCCACGTGCGCGCTGGATGAACTGGTGGATTACGTGCTGAATACTTAAAAGCAATGGAGGGCGGCGGACCCCCGCCGCCGCTGCTGCAGGGGTTTGATGAAACAAGGGGGTCAGACCCGGTGCCTGAAAGTAATGCGTCCCTTGCTGAGGTCGTAGGGACTCATCTCCACGGTCACACGATCACCCGTTGTGATCTTGATGAAGTGCTTTCGCATTTTCCCTGAAATGTGCGCAAGAATTTCGTGGCCATTCGCCAGCTTCACGCGATACATCGTGGCGGGCAGCACCTTGGTAACCACGCCGTCCACTTGAATTAAATCATCTTTACCCTCAGCCATAACACCTCCAAAGACACACCAGGAAAACGCGCATCACATTACAAACAAAGCGCTTCCTCCGCAAGAGGCGATTTTAGTTTCCGTAGCCTTCTCTGACAAGCGGGGCTATCCGGCCCCCCGGCCTCAGGGAGCGTTTTTGGTCTATTGCACAGCCCCCTTCCCTGTGGTAGGGTCAAGCGGCTGTGGGCCTCTCAGGAAGAAGAGCCCGCGAGAGATAACCGTTAATCAATAACTGATAACAAACGTGGGCAAGCTCCATTTTGATATTAACAGACCGATCCATCTCGCGCGAAGAGATGTCTTCTTCGAGCGCGCCGTGGAGTTGCTCTACACGCCCCTGCAAAACCTCTCAACGGCAGAACGGATTGCGCACGCCGAGATTGTGATCTCGCTATTGAAGACGGCTGAGTCGCACGCTTTTTTTGGAATCCAATCCTCCGGCACCATCGCGCAGGAAACCGATTTCCTGCGATTCCTGAAACTGATTTCCGACAATGTGCAGTCGGCCCACTCGATGCTCCAGCATCAATTGCACCTGGAAGCGGAGGAAAGTTTTCTTTGCCAGTTTCTCAGCGCAACCCCAGAGCAATGCGTACTCCCGGCCATGCATTATCAACGGCGGGCGGAAGATATTTTGCAGGGCCTTTGGAACATCCTTCAACTCGCGCACACCGCCTATCGCAATCTGCAGCAGGTCAACATTGAGCGAATGACCGAGGAAGAGCGGGCGCGATACCGGAAGGCGTATGACAGTTTCCGAAGCGATGTAATGACGAGATATATTGTCCCGAGTCAGCGGAAATCAGCGACCGCCACGCATGCGTGATCCAGCCTGCTGTCCACCTGGAAAGACTTACGCCCTTCCGAACTTGCGGTGAAGCTCGTTAAAACTCATGAAGATCACCGTGGGACGGCCGTGGGGACAGGTATAAGGCATTTCCGCCCGTGCGAGATCCACCACCAGCTTTTCGATCTCGCTTAACCGTAAACGATCGCGGGCCTTCACCGCGGCCTTGCATGCCGCCTGGGCAACCGCCTCCTCCGCCCAATGTTCAGCCCCGGCTCTTGAACCGCCTCGCCCCAGCCCGCCGGCCACTTCCGCAAGCAGCAACGCAGGCGCGGCGTTCCCAAGGCAAACCGGCATGGCATCAACAATGAAAGCATCCCCCCCGAAGTCCGAAAGGCCAAAACCCATCTTGCGAAGCAATTCCACATTTTCGCGCACTTTTTCGGCGTCTTCAGGCATCAGCTCTACCGTTTCGGCTGCGAGCAATCCCTGCGCGTTAACCCGCTGCGACAAGACCTCTCTCATATACGCTTCATAGAGAACCCGTTCGTGGGCGGCGTGCGGATCCATCAAGACCAGGCCATCCTCGGTCTCCAATACAACATATAAACCGCCGGCCTGGCCCAGAACCCGGCACCATGACCAGGGAGCCTTTTCAGCAGGAGCGCGACTGGATGGATCGGAATCTTTTTGCCCTCCATCGTCCACGCGCTCGCCATCCCCCGGCGCCGGGGCGATCATGGGAAGACGGGGATACGAAAACGCCCGGGGCGAAGGCAGATCTTCAATGTTCAACAGCGGCGCCGTCACGGGCTGCGCGGTCAATTCAGGCACGCCCGAGACCGCCCCGGCATCAGACGGAGCCGTCTGCACACCTCCTCGCTCCAACGCAGCCTTCACCGCCGCGATCACCGCATCTCTCACTTCACCGGGACGCCGGAAACGAACTTCCTTTTTGGCCGGATGCACATTGACGTCCACCAGCGCCGGATCCATTTCAATATGCAGGTACACAACCGGATGCCTGCCTTTCGGCAACAGCGTATGGTATGCCT
Source organism: uncultured Verrucomicrobiota bacterium (assembly GCA_964617565.1). GTDB lineage: Bacteria > Verrucomicrobiota > Kiritimatiellia > CAIQIC01 > JAGNIJ01 > JAKJGV01. The sequence goes on along the minus strand of CAZTYH010000019.1, from coordinate 40,451 downwards.
CGTTCACAGCGAAGCTGAGGACCGGCGCCGTCGCGGGCCGGTTATTGATGAAAACATACTGCTCCGCGCGATCCGCCCGGCTTTGCTGCGGCAGACCCGCAAAACCATGCACCCGTACACCGCCGACTTCACCTTCCACTCTCCGAAGCGCGCGGAATATTTCCGCGCCCATGAGATCGCGAAGACGTTCATCTGCCCCTGCGCCGCCGGGCAACCGGTATGCCTCACGCCGATCAATTACAAGACTGAATCCGACTCGCGGATGTGACATGGCATAGACAAGAAAGACCTGTCTTACATGGGCCTGCTCCGTTTGATCGGAACGGAGAAAACGGCGCCGGGCAGGCACATTGAAAAAAAGATTCCGAACCGCCATCGTAGTCCCCGGCGGACATCCAATTTCCTTCACATCCTGCAATTTTCCGCCGACGACCGTAATTTCTGTTCCACTGACCGAGTCCGAACGGCGCGTGGTGAGAGAGAATCGGGACACGGCCGCAATAGCCGCAAGCGCTTCTCCCCGGAAGCCCAGCGTGGCCACGCGCTCAATATCATCGGCATCGCGGATCTTGCTGGTCGCATGTCTTTCAAGGCTCAACAACGCATTGTCTCGACTCATACCCGAACCGCTATCGGACACCACGATCAGTTTTTTTCCGCCTGCCGCTACTTCAACGTCAACCTGTGTTGCTCCTGCATCGAGTGCGTTTTCGATCAGTTCCTTGACCACGGAAGCGGGGCGATCCACGACCTCCCCCGCGGCGATCTTGTTGGCCACATGGTCCGGGAGAAGGCGTATTTGTGGCTCAGAGGTCATGCTGGCAAGACACTACCACAGATCGGACTGAAATGCCGAGGGCGGAAGCAAGAAACTTGAAACCGTAATTTGGAAGCTTGTCCCTTGAAACGAGGGCGTCGAGCCTCGATCTTCAAGGTTCACCTACAGAATCTCGACAGCAACGTCATCCGCCTCGGTATGGGTTACCGGCTCAACAGCGATAGGCTTATAGGTCGGCAGGAAGCGGTAATACACCTGCAGGGTCAGCGCCGCCAGCGTGGTGCTGTAAACGGGACCCAAGTGAACTTCTTTGCCGCTCTGTGAACTTAAATTCTGTCCGGCCGACGTCCAACTGCCATCGTCGTTTTGATTTTTCACGTAGGCCCGCGCGAAGCGGGAATTCCAATTGGCCCAAGCCTGACCGCCCTGGTGGAACTTGGCTTGCGTGACATAATACCACGCATACATCGGCCACTCATCCGGTTTCTCCCAGTCGCAGTTGGCACTGGACAAGGCCTGCAGTCCAGCGCGCGCCTCCCTTGAAGTTCCATGTCCGAGCAGTTGTAGCGCAAGCACCGCAAGCCCCGTAATCGAATCGGTTTGATGCGACTTGTTATCCGTATACCGGAACCGGCCTGTTTCAGGATTATGAGCGCTCTTGATATCCTCGACCGCCTTATCCATCGCTTCCTTGAGGCCGCGATTCTCCGCACCGGCAATATAAGCCGCCTTCAGGGCCTGGATTTGCCACGCCGCTACGGAACTATCCCGGCGGGCACCCTTGCTGTAATTATAATCCCATCCGCCTCGCGGTTGTTGACCGTTGATAATCACCTGGATCGCCTTTTCCATCACAGGCTTGAGCGACGGGATACGTGTCAAGCCGTATGCCTCGCTGATCGCATAGGCAGCGATCCCGTGTGCATAGGGACCCGGCTGATTGTCGGTTTTGGTGAAACGCCCTTCCGCGTCCTGCTGCGAAATCAGGAAGCGCATGGCCTTCTCAACGGTCTCGCCGTATTTCTCGGACGAGGTGGTTTCCCCATGCGCAAGGAAAGTCAGAAGTCCAAGCCCGGTCATGGCAGGTTTGTTCGGGCCCCAGGATCCATCGGGTGCCTGGTTGCGCTTAAGCCATTCCAGCGCCTTGAGTACCGCGGATTCCGTGAACTGACCCCATTGCCCCGCATAACTGCGCAAGGCGCCGTCCCGACCGGCCGCTGAACGTCCCTGGAAAAGACCGCGCATGACAAGCGGACTGGCCACATCACTGCGAATATCCAGCGCGTCGAAACTCACATCCGGGTCCGGCGACGCGAAATCCGCGACATCCGGGGGCTGCTCCATTTCAAAAGATATATCCGGCGGCGCAAGGGCATCCACAATTTCCGGGCGCTCTTCCAATTGCTCAAGCTCTTTCTCGAACTCTTCAAGGTCCACTGCATCCGGATCCATGATCACGACTTCAACCTCGGGCGCACGCTCGAGCGGCTTGTAGGTCACGAGACGAAGCAGAGCCACTATTACCAGCACATGAAGGATCATGGAGCCCGTGGGCCCCCAGATGTGATCAATGAGCATTCTCATTGAAGCTCGGACGTTCATATTCATACCGCTTCCACCTCCGAACCGCACCCCTTCACCACCATACCTAATACGTGCTGACGACGGACAAGTTAACCAGCTTGTTCTTGGCGCAAAGGTCCAGAACACGCACGAGTTTTTCGTGCGGAGAAGCCGCCGTGCACGTAATCAAAATGGTCTGATTCCGGTCAATACTTGCCAGCCGCGTCAACAGGCGATCCAACTCCGCAGCATCCACCGGACGCTCATTGATCGTGAAGCCGTCCGGGAATACGAGGATCCGGATCATCTTGGGCTTTTCCTGCTGCTCCTGCTGCCGCTGATCCGGCGAAGGCCGGAACACGTCCAGGTGCGCGAGCACATCGCGCGGCTGGATGGTAACAAGAAAATAAATGAGCAGCTGGAAGACGACGTCAATCATCGGCGTCATTGGCAAATCCGCTGCCGGAGCTTCCGCTTTTCTGCGTTGCCTTGCCATGAGATGACCTCGGTTAAGCTTTTTCTTTCACAGCCACGAATTTGACCTTCCACAAACCGGCCGCTGCAGCAGCGTCCATGACCGACTTGATATCCTCGTGGGGGGTCTTGCCGTCTCCGCGAATCACCAGGGGGATGGTCGGGCCATAGTCCGCCACCGCTTTCCGCAAAACCTGACGGAGCACATCGGCGGACATCCCGACGCGCGCGATGGATATCCGGCCCTTGTGATCCACGTCCACCATGATCGTTCGCGGATCCTTCTTTTCCACCGCCGGACCGTGCGGAGACATGGCCAACCGGATTTTCGTATCCAAGGCCTTGTTTTCCATATCCACGGTCGTGACGAAGAAAATGATGAGCTGAAACACGACGTCAATCATCGGCGTCATGTTTACCGTCATCTCTTCATCTGACTTGCGTCTGGCCGCCATGTCGGCATCCTTTCGGCGTTAATACTATTCCTCAACCACTTCGACATTCCGCAGCGACTTGATGAGATCCATCGTCAACGCTTCCATGCCGAGGATGATCTTGGTCGCGCGATTCTTGAAAAAGGTATAGAACCCGACGGCAGGAATCGCGACGCACAGACCCGCGGCGGTCGTCCACAGCGCCTGGGCGATGTTCATCGCCAGCATCGCCTGCTGCGCCGCACCGGCCTGCGTTGTGGCAAGGGTTGCGAATGCATAGATCATGCCCTGCACGGTTCCAAGCAGTCCAAGCATCGGCGCCAGGTTGGCGCACACATTCAGGTAGGCGACGCGCTGCATCAGCTTTTCGCTTTCGAGATCCGCGGCAACGCCTACCACGTCCTGGATGACATCGTATCCTTCGCGCACGTTCGCAAAGCCGGCGGACAGGATACTGGCAAATGGACCGGGTTGTTCATCGCAGATTTTAAGCGCCTTCATAACATCACCCTGTTCCATTGCGGAACGAACATCCTGCACGAGGGTTTCCGGCATGATTTTCTTTGTGCGAATCGTCACAAAGGAATCAATGGCAAGGGCACCCGCCGCCAGCGATGTAATGCCCAGCGCCATCCACAGAATCACGCCCAGGAATCCGCTGCTGCGAATGACCTGGAAGAATCCCAACCCCGACGGCTTGGCGGAGGTTGTCGTCTGGGCCTCTGCCGCCAGATCCATCCCCTCAGGCGCCTCTTCCTGCGCCTGCGCCACCAAGACCAGTCCACCACAAAGCAACCACGCTGCCATCAGCGCCAATATAATCTTCTTCACCATGGTATCACTCCTTCTGCTCGTCCCTTAGCTCCAGTTGGTTCGATTCAACATCTTCCATTACCGTCGTCACATCTTGCCCCGCGCCGCCTGGGCCTGCGGGCTGGTCGGATAATCCTCCACAACCCTCCGATACATCTCTTTTGCCCTGCTGTCACGCAGCTTTTCAAGGGCATCGCCCGCCTTCAACAGAGCTTCCGGCTGGACCGCCCGCTCTGCCTTGAAAAGAACCACGGTCCGCAAGTAGTCCATGGCGGCCAGTTCCACCCGATTCTGAGCCATGTTTATGTCACCGCGCATCACTTGCGCACGAGCGGCATCGGTCCGGGCTCCCGAGGCAATGACCTCGCGCAGTTGCTGATCCAGCTTGTCGAATTGCTTCGCATCCAGCAATGCCTGCCGGTACGCCCACATGACATCCGCTTCTTCCCGGCTTTTCGGATTGGAGGAAAAAAGACGCTCATAGCTGGTCACAGCCGCGGCATGGTCCCCCTTCCGCGACTGCGCTACCGCAATCATAACGCGCGCCTGGTTGTCCCAATCCAGGAAGCGATACTTCGACACGACGTCCTCAAGCAGCTTGATTGCATCATCGAAATTGCGTTGCTCCACGAGCCGTACCGCCTGATCCACCTCCGCGGGCTTATCCGCGACCGCGCGCAGATACTGTCCAGGGTAGAATGTGCGCGTACCGGCCGCCGTGGTCAGAATAATCTCCCCGTTTGCGCGCGCGCGTATATCGGTTCCATCTATCCGCTGCCCCTGCGCGGTGATCACATGGGCCGCATCTGCGGAAAGCGCTGCGCAAAAAAGAATCGCGGCAAGAAGGCATGTCCTGCTCCGCCCCGGCCATCCCCATCGTCTGCGTGCTTTCATGTTCATCACTCCATTCCTGGTGTTCAAATCCACTTTACGGTTGAGTTGCCTCCGGGGCCGGAACACCGGGCGCCTGCGCGGCTTTCATACGCGCATCCGCCCTTGCCTGGCGCACATCGCCGATCTGCGCGCTCTCCGGAAACAGCGTCATGTAAAGCTCTGCGCTGTCTATCACATCGTCATAGCGCTCCAGCTCCATTCCCAGATTTATGCTTTCAATCAGACTCTTCTCCACGAGCGGGCTGAGTTCCGGATTCTTCGGATCGGCCAGCAACCCGATACGGAGGAAGGACGCCAGGGCTGCCACTTTTTCACCGCGTTCCTTCTGAATCATTCCAAGATCATAACTGGCCTGGTTCAACAGCAGTGGCGTGTCGGCAAACTTGAATACATCCGTCATGACCTGCACGGCTTCATCCAATCGTCCCGTTTCGCGGTACGCGCGACCCAGGGTAAATTTCGCCTCGTGGAACAATCCCGAGCGAGGATAGCGTTCCATCATTTCCTCGAGCGCCTGGGTCGCCTTGGGATAATCCTTCTGCTCATAATAGGCCCGGCCAAGCCCGAACAGCGCGCGTTCCAGCAGGGCCCGCTCCTCTGTTGCGCTGCTGACATGGGTGAAAGCTTTTATCGCTTCGGGATACAACTTGGCATCCAGCATCAACTGCCCGACACGGGTGAACTCATCGGGCGTGTACGCCTTGCTGTTCGCCAGCATCTTCTCAAAAGCCGGCCGCGCCTGGTCGTACAACTTGATCTCCATCGCGCTGCGCGTCAGCGCAAACAACGCGCTCTTGCCTTCCGCTGAGTTCGGATATTTGGCCGCAAGCTGGTCAAAGGTCTGCATCGCCGCGTCATACTGACCGATCTCCAACTGCACGGTTCCCTTCGCGCTGAGCGCCGACGGAGCCATGGACGAATCGGCGAACAGGCTGACGAATTGATCGTATCCGCGGATGGCCCTGGAACGGAAATCCTGTATGGATTCGGCCGGTTCGTCCATCCGCGCGTAGCAGAACGCCCGCTGGAACACGGCCTTCTCAAGAAGCTCCTGGTTTTTCTTCACGTCGGCTGCCGAGGTGCCGTAGGGATTGCCTTTCGGCGCCAGCCATTGAATGACCGTCTCGTACTCCACCGCCGCATCGCCCAGCCGTCCGATCTGTCTCAACGACTCCGCCATCGCAAACTGCGCAAGCGCCTTGCCCGGAGACGGCTGCGCTTCCTTGATAAAGACCCGGAAACCCTCCACTGCTTTTTCGAAGTTTGTGGCGGCGTAATACCCCCACGCCATCTGGCTCAGCGCGCGCGGATAATACTGATCCTTCGGATACTCTTTTACGATGCGTTCGAAGAGCTGGCTCGCGCCCTGCTCGTCGCCCTGCTGTTTTTTCAATCCCGCAAGGGTGAACAGAATGGCGGCGGCCCGACTATGCTTTGGAAAATTGTCCAGGTACGTGTTGTAGGCGAGCATGTACATCGGTTCATCTTTCTTGTCGAAGAAGAATTTACCGATGCGAAGCAACGCCAATGCCGCCGATTCATTCCCTGAAAACCGCTCCCCGGTGTAGGCTATGATCGTTTTAAGCATCAGCGTATCGTTCAATTCCGCATATGCCTCCATCATGTTGCCCAATGCCGCGGGAGTAACTTCCGTCTCTGGGAACTGGTTCAGGGTCTTGATGTATTCGTCCAGCGCTTCCTTGTATTTCTTCTGCCGGAAGAGGTTGTCGGGAAGCCGGAAATAGCCGGCCACGGCCACGGAAGCTTTCTGGCCCAGATCCACATTCACCCGGCGGCCATACCGGTCTTCAAGAATGGACTTGATCGCACCGGCACGAACACCCGCGGGCTGTCCCCAATCACTCTCCGCATACTTGGCAAAGACATTGTAATACTCGGTTAACGCTTTGCCATAAACCGGGATGATATCCTCGGCCGGCCGCTTCTGCTTCTCCATCGTTTCTGCCTGTTGCTGGAAAAGCTCTCCCAACAGGAACCGTGCGCCGGCCATCGGGCTGACGGAAACAGGAAGCCCTTCCTCTTTCAGAAATCCATCTATCTCCTTGAAGATATCCATGTTACTCATGAGGGTCTTCTCGGCTGCCGTACGATCCCCCCTCACCAGGTCCATGTGCGCAAGTGTAATGACCGACTGGCCGAACCAGATATCCATCCCGCCCCACTGGATCGTCTCGCAAAGCTTCTTCGCCTCGGCCAGCAGTTTTTCCTGTTGCGCACGGTCTGCGCTGGCGGCCGCCTTGACATACAGCTCGGCCTGCTTTGCCTGAACGCGTCTCAAGGTTTGCCGGTCCGGCTTTGTCGTAAGAATCCGGCCATAGGCCTTGATCGCATCGTCAGTTTTTCCGGCCATTTCCAGCATCTGGCCGAATTGGTACGCGGCTTCCTGGTAGAACCTGAGCAGGTCCGGATCGGTCGGCATCCGCCCTTCATATCGCTTGAAAAACTCCGTGTAGAGCTGCGAAGCCTTGTCCGTCTCGCCAATCGCGTAGTAACCGCGGGCCAGGGCAAGGCTGATGGCTTGCGCCTTGGTGTTGTCCATGCCCATTTCACGCACGATTTTTTCGGCGTCTTCGAAGCGGCGCCGGGAAATCAGAACTTCCGCCTGGACCAGTTGCGCGCGATCCTTCTGCTCCGGATGCAACCTCAGAATCTGCTGCACCACCTTGTCCGCGAAGTCCGCAAAACCAAGATCCACCAGGCCGGAAGCAAATTGAAACTCCTCGTCGAGATTCTCGATCACTTGCCCGATGGCCGGCTGTAGAGCGGCCAGCAGAATAACCGTGCAGAAAATCGTGACGCGCAAATGTTCCCCAAAGCTGCTGCGTTTCATCATAGGACCTTTTCGATGGGCTGTACGCATATCGAATTAGAACAGTGAAGAACCCGTTCCGTTAAAACTACTTCGACTTTATAGGAACGGATGTTATGGCGTCAACACTCGGCGCTGCGCATCGCACTCTTCCGTTCCCGGATTGCTCGATTCCATCCTGGGCGGCACTTATGCTTATCATACTCGCTTTGCACGAACCTGTTAACGGACCCCCCCTGACAAATACGAGTCAAATCGGCTTGTTCTGCAAAACGGCTATTCCCCCGTGCCTCTGTGAATGGCAGATCGCAACCGCCAGGGCATCGCCCGCATCTTCCTGCAATGACCCCTTCAAACCGAGTATGGACATGACGATCCGGGCAACATGGTCCTTTGATGCCCCGCCGAAGCCGGTCAGCCCCTGCTTGACGGCCCTGGGAGAATACTCAAAGACAGGGACTCCCGCTGACGCACAGACCGCGATAACCACTCCCCTTACCTGCCCCAGGATCATTGCCGTCTTGGCATTCTTGAAGAAAAAGCCGCCCTCAAGAGCTGCGGCATCCGGATGGGTCCGTCCAATCAGCGACGCAGTCCTTTCATAGACATTCTTGAGGCACGTCGAATGAGGAAGATCGGCAGCATTGCGGATCGTGTCGTATTCCACCGCCACCAGCTTGCCCGCGGCAGATTCGATCACACCCAATCCTGTGGATCGAAGAGAGGCATCTATGCCTATTATGCGCATCACCGTTTTCAGAAGCTAGAGATCAACTGGCAATCTGATATCCGGTGTTTGACTTCTGACTGCCGGTTTCTGACTTCTGATCTTTGACTTCCGACCTAGCCTTCCAACTCCTTCATGACGTTTTCATCAATATCGGCATTGGAGTACACATTCTGCACGTCGTCCAGTTCTTCGAGCTCTTCGATAAAGCGCACCAGGGAAGAGGCCTTTTCCTTGTCTGAAACAGGCGCCCAGCTCTCGGGGAGCAGGGTCAACTCGGCGCTTTCCGTTTTGATCTCGGCCTTCGAGAGCGCCTCAACCACCGCGTTGAACTGCGACGGATCGGTGATGATTTCGTACCGCTCTTCCTCCTGTTTCATGTCTTCCGCTCCGGCTTCAAGGATCAACTCCATCAAGCGATCCTCTGCCGCAGCGGATTGATCCACCAGAATGTATCCGCGCCGGGGAAACGAGCGCAGCACCTGTCCCTGCCCCGCGAGGCTCGCGCTGAACTTCGTAAAGATGTGCCGGATTTCCGCAACAGTCCGGTTCCGGTTATCCGTCAGCGCCTGCACCACGATCGCCACGCCACCCGGGAAGAAACCCTCAAACATGATTTCTTCGAGCCGCTCGCCCTGCAACTCGCCCGTGCCCTTCTTGATCGCACGATCAATGTTGTCGGCCGGCATATTCACCCCGCGGGCCTTCTGCAACAGGGTACGCAACCCCAGGTTGGACGAAGGATCCCCGCCATTCTGGCGGACCGAAATGGTGATCTCGCGCGCCAGCTTGCTGAAGACCTTGCCCTTCTTCGCGTCCGCCGCGGCTTTCTTATGCTTGATGTTGGCCCACTTGCTGTGACCGCTCATAACCTTGACCTATTCCTCTTCCTGCTTGTGCTTCTGTGCCTCCGCGATGATTTTCTGGGCGACGTTGGCAGGAACCACGTCGTACCGCAGGAACTCCATTTCAAAAGAACCGCGCCCACCGGTAATGCTGCGAAGCTCGGATGCATAACGGAACACTTCCGCCTGCGGCGCTTCCGCCGTGATCACCTGCATGCCGTCCTCCGCGCCCATCCCGAGAATACGACCGCGTTTATGATTCAAATCGCCGGTGATGTCGCCCATGAACTGGTCGGGAATCATGATCTTCATTTTCACGATCGGCTCAAGCAGCACGGCACGGGCCTTGCTCATTCCGTCCGCAAACGCGCGCGAGGCGGCAATCTTGAACGCGATTTCCGACGAGTCCACATCGTGAGAGGACCCGTCATATACCGTGACCTTGGTCTTAACCACGGGATAGCCGGCTACCGCGCCCTTGGCCATACCCTCGTGAAGGCCCTTTTCAATGGCCGGGAGAAAGTTCCGCGGAATCGCCGTACCGACCAGCCCATCCACAAACCAGTCTTCTTCATCAGACCTGCGAGGCTCCACCCGGAGATACACCTCTCCGTACTGACCCCGTCCACCCGATTGCTTCTTGTGTTTGTGGTGCCCCTCGCCCAGGGCCGTCACCGTCTCTTTGTAGGCAACCTTGGGAGTGCTGAGAACAACCTCCACGTGGCTGCGTTGCTTCATGCGGCCGAGGGCCACATCCAGGTGTACGTCGCCCATTCCGTAGAGGATCATCTCTTTCGTCTCGGTATTGCGTTCCACCCGGATCGTCGGATCTTCGTCCGCCACGCGATGCAAGCCGGTGCCGATCTTGTCTTCATCGCCCTGCGTCTTCGGCGCAACCGCGTAAGCCGTCGTCGGGTTCGGAAACACGATCGGCGCGAGCGCGATGCTCTTTCCGGTCGCGCAAAGGCTGTCGTTAATCACTGTCGCCTTGAGCTTCGCCAGGGCCACGATATCGCCCGCGTGCGCTTCCGGCAGGGAATCCTGTTTTTTACCGTTGATCGTATAAACGGTCCCGATTCGTTCCTTCTGACCTTTTGTCGGATTGAAGACTTCGCTGTCCGCCTTCAACGTACCACTGAATACGCGGACAAACAGAAGCTGTCCCACGAAAGGATCGTTCAGCGCGCGCCAGACGAGCCCGGAGAACGGAGCGGACGGAGAGGCGTCTATGGCTTCACCCGCTGCATCCTTGACCGGCCGGTCCGCCGGCGACGGGAAGAACCGCGCAATGCTTTCAAGCAGCTCGGTCACGCCCACTTCAGCCCGCGCCATCACGGCGAAGATCGGAACCAACTTGCCCTGCGCCACGGCGCTCCGCAATCCGCCCGCAATCTCATCCGGCGTCAACGTTTCACCGCCCAGATACTTTTCGATCAATGCGTCGTCCGATTCCGCCGCGCATTCGATCAGGGCCGACTTCAGGGATTCAACCGTGTCCTTCATGTCGCCCGGAACATCCGCGCCAAAGACATCCACGACTTTTTTGCGGTCTGCTGTCGGTACGACCGCGGGCAGGCACCGCATGCCCCACACTTCCTGTATGGCTTTTACCGTTGCATCAAAATCAACGTTCTCCTTGTCGAGACCCGTAATCGCTATGCCGCGGGGCAGGCCCAGCGTCTCGCAGCGACGCCAGGAACGGTTGGTGCCGATCTGGATGCCGCTCGAAGCGTCCACGACCATGAGTCCCGCATCCGCAACAGCCGTCGCGGCCACGACCTGTCCATAGAAGTCCATATAGCCTGGGGTGTCGGTCATGACATAACGGATTTTCTTTCCGGAGGCCGACTTGAACACGCCGTCGAAGGGCTTGGCCCAAATGGATATCTTGCGGTCTTTCTCCTCGTCCGACCAATCCGCCATGCTTGTTCCATCCGCGGGTGAACCCAGGCGATCATTCACGCCGAGCTTGAAAAGAATAGCGTCCACGAGGCTGGTCTTGCCGCTTCCGGTGTGGCCGAGTAATGCGAAGTTTCTGACGTCGGTAATCGGTATATCCTTCATCTTTCCTTCCTCATTTACCGGGAAGAGCCCGCTGGTTCCCGTCCCTGGAATTTCTTATTTCGCGTAGCGCAAAGGCTTGATTTCATACAAAAAGAACGCGCAGGAAGCAATGGTTTTCGGCAGGCTGAAAAAAACAAGACCGCGGCAGGGCTTCATCTGTCGCCCGAAGCACTCTTCATCTTTCGAACCAACTCGGGCAGCTTCCCCTCCGCCGCCCAGATTCTCATCATTTCCTTGGCATCGCGCGCAGGCATACCGAGCATCGTGACCCCGTCCGGGATGTCGCCGATTACACCCGTGCGCCCTCCCAGCTTGACGCCGTTCCCAATCTTAACATGATCCGCGGCGCCCGCCTGCCCGCCCATCATGACGCCGTCTCCGAGCGTCGTGGACCCGCTGATCCCGCATAGCGCCGCAATTACGCAGCAGCGACCGATCTTGCAGTTGTGGGCGATCTGCACGAGGTTATCTATTTTGGTCATGTCGCCGATCTCGGTCGCGCCGAACTTGCCGCGATCAATCGTCGTGCCTGCGCCAATCTCGACACAATGCCCGATGCGCACGGATCCGATATGCACAATCTTGACCAACCCGCGGCCGTCCGGCGCCGGACGATAACCGAAGCCGTCCGCACCGACCGTCACGTTCGGGTGAAGGATGCACTGCATGCCGATCTCGCATCGCTCGCGCACCACCGTGCCCGGCCAGAAGATGGTGCCGTCGCCGACACAACAATCATCCATGATCGTCACGTTGGGATACAACACCACGCCGCGCCCGATTTTCGTGCGCGCGCCAATGTAACAACCCGGTCCGATCCGCGCGCCTTCGCCGATTTCCGCCGTCGAATGCACCTGAGCCGAGGCATGGATGCCCGGCCCGACTTCCGGAGGAGCCGGCTCGAAAAGCTCGAGAACCTGCGCCATCGCCAGGTCCGCGTTCTTGACGAAAATGATTGCGCGCCCCTCGCCCGGTTCCACGGCGATCCCTTCACACACCACCGCGGCGGACGCTTTGGATCCGGCCCATTGCTCCACATATTTTTTCCGCCCGATAAACGTAAGCTGTCCGGACTGCGCCTGGTCAATGAATTGCACACCGGTGATGCGGATCGAAGTCTCGCCCGAAACCTTGCCCGCCACCTTTTCAGCGATTTCCGAAAGCACGAATTCTTTCATGGCCGGACTCCTTCTTCCGTTTCGTCTTGTGGGGAGAAGCGTTTCTTCATTTTCTCCGCTGCCTGCTCGGCCAGACTGTACATCACCGGAACAAGCACCAGCGTCAATACCGTCGCGACCGCCAACCCGAAGATCACCGCGACCGCCATCGGGGCCCACCACGCGCTCGACTCGGCGCCCGCTACGAACCGCGGCGGCCACGAGTGCACATCGAGGCTCAATCCAACGGCCATCGGTATCAAGCCCAGGATGGTCGTTGTGGCCGTAAGCAGCACCGGGCGCAGGCGCATCTTGCCGGCCTCAATGACGGCCTCATCGGAGACCAACCCCTCGCGACGGCGCTGCAGAACACAATCAATCAAAACGATCGAGTTGTTCACCACGATCCCGGCGAGACTGATCACCCCCACGCCGGTCATGATGATACCGAACCGCATCCCCGTGAGCAGCAGTCCCCACAACACACCGATCATGGACAGCGCCACGGAGAAGAGAATGATCAGCGGAAGGATCGCCGAATTAAACTGGATCACCAGGATCACCAGGATAAGCCCCAGGGCCACAAGAAACGCCTTGGAGAGAAATGCGCCCGACTCCTGCATATCCTTGTTTTCGCCCGTGTACGCCACCGAATAACCGCGCGGCATGGGGATCTTCGCGACTTCTACCATCACATCGGTCAGAATCTTGTCCACGCCCCGGCCCTGGTTCTCCCCGGTAATCGTCACCATGCGTTTCTGGTCCTTGCGCCGGATCGAACCCTGCCCGGCCGTGTAAACAGCCTCGCCGACCGAAGAAAGCGGAACCGAATGCCCGCCAGGCACCGGAATGAAAACGCGATCGAGCAGGTCGGGGCTGTTGCGCTGCTCGCGCGGCAACCGCAGGCGAATATCGAACTCGTCCTCGTCCGCCCGGAATTTACTGACTTCCAACCCGTAAATCGCCATGCGGAGAAACTGACCGATACTGTCCGTGTCCAGCCCCAACAGCGCGGCACGGTGCCGGTCCACTCGGAACTGGATTTCCGGCAGCGACTCCTCCAGGTCATTCTGGATATCCACCAACCCGGGAATGGTTTCAATGGTCCTTTCAATCCTGCCGGCATACATTTCCAACGTCTCGAAATCATCGCCCGACAGCTCGATGGACACCGGCGCACCCGTCGGGGGCCCTTCCTGTTCCCGGTCCACCTTCAGTTCTGCATCCGGCACGCGGCCGATATCGTTTCGTATCCTCCCGATCAGGTCGAACGAGTTCTCCTTGCGGTCGGCCGCGTCCTTGAACTCGATGTGCATATTCGCAAGATGCGCGCCACCGCTTCCGCTGCCGCCGATCATTCCGCCCGCCGAACCCACCGTGGTCAGAAAGAACTTGATGTCCTCATACTTCAGAAGCTTGCGTTCGAATTCCGCCATCACTTCATCCGTGCGCTCGATGGCCGTGCCCTGCGGAAACTTCAGCGTGACCGTGGCATTCCGCGGCTCGACATCGGGGAACAGCTCCACCCCGTTGCCGAAACGCCCGTACAACACCATGCTGAACACGAGAAATACAAAACCCAGAAGCATAATGGGCCCGCGGTGCCCCAACGCACCCCGCAGCACGCGCTCGTATCCATGGATAAACCAATGCGTTTTCTCTTTCGCGTCGCGCGGCCTCGCGTTGATGAAGACCGAGCAGATAGCCGGATTGATTACGATGGCGACAAACAACGATGCCGTCAGCGTGACGATCAGCGTGCGGGGAAGGAATCCCATGAACTGCCCCATCATGCCGGGCCAGAACAGCAACGGGGCAAACGCCGCAAGCGTCGTCAACGTGGAGGTAATCACCGGCCACGCGACTTCGCTCGCGCCCCGGCGCGCGGATTCAATGCGCGTCAACCCCAGCGTACGGTTCCGGTAGATGTTCTCCACGATCACGATCGCATTGTCCACGAGCATGCCGACCGAAAGCACCAGGCTGAACAGCACGATGAAATTCAGCGTCTGCCCGCGCGCGGCGATCAGCGTGAACGCGATCAGCATCGAGAGCGGAATGGCCAACCCGACGAACATCGCGTTGCGCGTGCCGAGAAATACGAGGAGCACCACCACGACCAGGATGAATCCCGAGAGGACATTGTTCTCCAGTTCCGTGATCATGCTGGCCACGTATTCGGACTGGTCCATCACCACCGTGAGATGGATGCCCGGCGGCAGGGAGTAGGCATCCAGGATGCGCTCGACCTCGCGGATCAATCCCACGGCATTGACGCCGGAACGCTTCTTGATGCTGATCGAAACACAAGGCTGTCCGTTCACGCGCGAAACGGATTCGCGATCCTTGAAGGTATCCGTCACCTCGGCGATGTCGGTCAGGTACACCGGCCGGCCCTCCCGTTCGACCAGCAGGATCTGCCGCATGTCCGAAACCATGTCGAATTCGCCCGGGATGCGAACCTGGATTTTCTGCCCTTCCATCTCGATATTGCCCGCCGAAACGGTCCGGTTCTCCTGGGCAATACGACCCATGACCAGCGAGAGCGGAATGTCGTAGGCGATCATGCGGGGCAGATCAATCTCCACGCGGATTTCCCTCTCCAGCACCCCCGATATCTCCGCCTGCCGCACACCGGACAGGCGCTCGATGCGGTCCTGGAGATCCTCCGCCAGGCTCTTCAAACGCGACAACTCGGTCTCGCCGGAGATTGCGAAAATATACACGGGGAAGTCAGAGCTGAAGTTGAATGCATCCACGACAGGCTCATCCAAATCGTGCGGCAGGTCGGGACGCGCAAGGTCCACCTTGTCCTTCACGCGCTGCTTCGCCATATCAATATCTTCGCCGGCGATGAACTCGATCGAGATGAACGTGACGCCCTCGGATGATACCGAACGCATCTCCTTGATGTTTTCGACGTCATTGAGTTTTTTCTCGAGCGGAATGGTGATCAGCTTTTCCATTTCAACAGGAGAGGTCCCCTCGTAAAGCGCCGTGAGGAAGACGTAGGGAATGGTAATGTCCGGGGTGCCTTCGCGCGGCACGGTGACATAGCTGTTCACGCCGGCGATCACCAGAACGATGATGAAGACGAATACCGCCGTCCTGAACTTGATTGCATAATTCGAGAGTATCATTTCCGGTTTTCCGTTCGAGATGGCTACGGCTGACCGTTCGGCGATTGATTTTCCACACGCATGCCGTCCTGCAGCGCGCGATGCCCGTCCACAACCACTTCCGCGCCCGGCAGCAACCCCGCGCGCAACACCGCTTCGCTTCCGATGATGGCATCAATCTGCACCACGTTCCGAACCGCGCGACCCTTTTCAACGACATACACCACGTGCTCGCCCTTCCTCGGAAGGACCGCGACCAGGGGCACGACAAGGCTGTCCTCCCGGCGACGGCGCACGAGTTCAACATTCGCGATCATCCCCGGCTTCAGCGTTCCTTCCGCATTTTCCAGCAGCGCTTCCACGCGATATGCGTTGTTTTCTCGGCGGGCCAGGAATGAAACAAAACCCACCTCGGCGGAGAAACGCTCTCCCGGCAACGCCGCCAGTTCCACCGAGACGGACATGCCCTGCTTCACAGCCGGCGCATCCTTCTCCGGCACATCGAAAGCCACCTTCAGCCGGCTGGTATCCGCCAATTCGAACACGGGCTGGCCCTTGCCGATGTATTCACCGGATTCCACCATTCGATCATTCACCCATCCATCCAGGGGGCTTCGGACTTCGCATTGCGAAAGAAAAACCTCCGCTTCAGCCATCGCAATTTCCGCCCGGTCCCTGCGCGACTGGATGGCCTCATAATCCGTTGCGGACACGGCGCCGGCTTCGCGCAACTCACGCCAGCGGACCACGTCTTTCTCCGCATCGCGGATCTCCACCTCGGCGCGGCGGCGAACCTGCTCCCAGGTCCGTCCGTCAATACGCAGCAGCAATTGCCCCTTCGTCACCGCGTCGCCCTTGTCGGCATTCAGCTCAACGATCAAGCCGTCCTGCTCCGCCGATAATACCGCGCGGACCAGCGGCTCCAGGCGCCCGGGGACATGCAACATCTCATCCATCACGCGCGGCTCAACGATCTGCGTCACCACGGGCAGCGCAGGCTCCTGTGTATCCTCCTCCTTCCCGGGAGGCCGGTGTGTAACGATCAATACGACCGTCATGATCACAAGGAAGATCAAAACACCCCACAGCAGGCGACCCGCTTTTTTCCGATCCATGTTCGGCATTTTCATTTGAATGTCTCTCCCAACACTTCATCCACGGCCAGACCGCATGCGCACCGCAATTCCGCGAGGGCTGCGCGATGCGCACGCAGTGCGCTGAACCACAACAGACGGGCGTCGCTCAGTGCGAGGTTCGCATCGGTATATTCAAGATAAGTCGCAAGCCCCACCTCGTAGCGCGTACGGGCGATGCCCATGCTTTTCTCAGCCAATTGCACGTTATCAGTCGTCGCCCCCACCGCTTCCGCCGCGTGCTTGAGATCCAAGTACGCCGCGCGAATCTGGAGTTCGACCGCGCGCTCCAGGTCGAGCAGATTGTCGCGCGCTTTTTCAAGCTCAAGGCTCTTCTCCAGCAACCGCCCGTGACGCAGCCCGCCATCCAGGATATCCCATTCCAAGGTCAATCCCGCGTCCCAACTCCAATCCCAGCCCGACTCACCGGAGAAGAAAGCCGGCGGATTCGCCCCCTTGTACGCCGCCCGCGCCCGTATCGTGGGCAGGTACTTGCCCTTCTCCACCCGCACATCCTGCTTCCACAGGCCGATCAATTTCTCCTGCTGAATCAACTCCGGACGCCGCTTCAAGCCCTCCGCCCGCCATTGTTCAAACTCGACCCCAACCGGCTCGTAACTTAACTCGCCGCGCAACCGGAAATCGTGCTCTTCAAGATGCAAAAGGTTTCGAAACGCTTCGCGCGCCACCTCAAGATTGCGTTGCGCGAGAATCAGCACCGGCTCCTGGTTCGCGAGCCGGACACGAACGCTCAACAGCTCGAATTCGGAGGCGGTCTCGTTGCGATACTTCGCTTCGGCCTGCTCGACCAACGCCCTCAACTGCTCGACGGACGCGCGCTGCACCTCGACATTCGCCTCGGCCAGCAGGATGCCGTAGAAACCGATCTCGACATCACGCACCAACTCCTGCTCCGAACGCCGGGTCCCGAGCCGGCTGCTATCGCGATAAAGTTCCGCCGCTTTCAATGCTGCACGCACCGACCCGCCGGAGTACAGCAACTGGCTCGCCTCGGCGGAAACGGCATAGTTATCCAGCTTGCCCATCTCGATGGGGCCCTGCCCCATGTCGAAACTTTCCACTTCATCCAATCGCGTGTAACTGCCCCGCGTCTTGAGCTCCGGGAGCGCCTGCGCGCGCACCTGCCTGATCCGCGCACCCGCAATCTGTTCGTCACGCCTCGCGTTCGCCATGCGGATGGAGCGGTCCAGCCCGATCCGAATACAATCCTCCAGCGACAGCTCCAGTAAACCCGGCTCATCCGCCGCGAAAGCCTCCGCCGACACCGCCAGCAACAATGCTAAGAATATTCTCTTCATGCCGTCCGACTCCGGTCCGTCATCTGCTCCACCAGTTTCTCCATGATCTCCGGATACTGCCTTCTCTCGCGCGGCGACAGATGCTCATACATCTCCATGGCGGTCCTGTGCTTCTCCCGGCGGATACGCTCCAGCACCCGGCGCCCTTTTGCCGTCAGGCTGACCGTGACCACCCTCCGGTCATTCGCCGATCGGCGCCGCTCAACCAGCCCCATCCTGACCAGCCGGTCCACCATGTTCGTGATCGTCGAGGCCCGCAATCCGATGGCCCGCGCGATTTGCTGCATGCTGCAGGATTCGCGGTCCATGAGGATGAGCAACACGCGCGCCTGCGGAAGGGTAATCAAGCCCCGCGCCAGGTAGTTCCGTTCCGTGGTCGTAATCGCCATGATCAGTCTCGGCATCACCCGCATCACGCGGTCGGCAAACTGGACGGCCGTTATGGGTTTCTTCGTTTTCATAATAATTCGAAGTTCGAAATATACGATAAGTGAATAAAAAAGGATAGGGCTTTTTGGAACAACCCTTATTCCCCCGTCCTGAGACGGGGATCAAGCGCGTCGCGCAGGGCGTCGCCCAGAAGGTTGAAAGCGAGCACGATCCCGAATATCGCGAGCGTCACGAAGGCCATCTCCCACCAGACTCCATGCCAGAGGCGCAACCGCGCGTTGCTGATCATCACGCCCCAGGAAGGCTCGCCCACAACCCCGATACCGAGGAAACTCATGAACACCTCGGTGCCGATCGCCGCAGGGAAACGCAACGTGAAGGTGACGATGACGATGTGAAACACGTTCGGAAGAATGTGACGGAACATGATGCGCGTGTGACCCAGCCCCAGCGCGCGCGCGGCCAGCACATACGCCCGGCTCTTGTGCTTGATGACCTCGCCGCGAATCAGGCGGCACAACCCCACCCACGTAGTCAGCCCGATCCCGAAATACACGCCCTGCAAACCACGCCCCACCACCATCGCGATGGCCAGGATGAACAGCAGGCCCGGGATCGAGGCAAACGTCGAGTAGAGCCAGACAATGATGTCATCTGTGCGCCCGCCAAAATATCCGGCCATCAATCCCAGCACTACGCCGATCGGAATGGCGATCAGCGAAGTGATGATGCCGACATAAAACGCGATCCGCGTGCCCTGCACCAGTCGCAGAAACACGTCCCGCCCCAGCCCATCCGTGCCGAGTGGCCTGTATATGAGGTCCTGCACAAGACTTCGCTGCGGAGATCCGGCTTCTTTTTCCGATTGGTCCAATCGCTGCGCTACGCGTACAAATCCTGGCGGCATATATTGCTCGTCCAGGTTCTGCTCCTGGTACTTCGGCGTCAGATCCTTCCACCGCGCCCACCGGTAAACCGTCTCACCGTACAACGCCATCACCACGTACGCCACGATCACCCAGAAACAAGCCATCACCAGCGGACGCCGACGAAGCTGCGCCCACGCATCCGCCCAGAGCGAGCGACCATGCGCTCCGGCGCCGGCATCCCGGCTTCTGACATCTGACTTTTGATCTCTCATCCCAGCTTCACCCTCGGATCGAGCCACGCGTAACAGATGTCCGTCATGAGATTAGCGACCACAAAGAGGATGGAGCCGATCAGCACGATCGCGCGCACGACATCCACGTCCGACGAATTGATCGCATTTACGCCGAGATAGCCCAGTCCCGGAATGCCGAAAAAACTCTCCAGCAACAGGCTTCCCGTATACAGGAATGGGATTGCGATCACGATGTTCGTCGCGATCGGGATCATCGCGTTCTTCAATACGTGCCGGAACAAAACGCCGTACCGGCTCACCCCTTTCGCAAACGCGGTACGGACATAATCCTTGTACATCTCGTCCAACATGATCGTGCGATAAAACCGCACACTGGCCCCAAGCCCACTGATCGTTCCGATGAAAACCGGCAACAGCAGGTATCGCCACGATGCGAAACCCCAGACGGGGAACCAGCCCCAGCGAAAACCCATGAAGTACTGCCCCGCAACGATCCAGACGAGGTAGTTGATGCTCATCAACGCAACCGAGGTCACGACAAAAAGCCGGTCAACGAGCGTATCCCTGAAAAATGCGCACAGCAATGCGATGCTGATGGCGACCAGCAATTCGGCTAAAAAGATCGGCACGGTGAGCATCAACGACGGCACAATGCCGTCGCGCAACAGGCGCGACACCGGTTGGTTCAAGCTGCTCGACATGCCGAAGTCGAGCCGGGCAAGCTGCCGGAAATAGAACAGAAGTTGCGAGTCGAACGGGTTTTTCATGCGCCGGCGAAGCGTCACACGGCGAAGCTCAAGAGCGCCTTCTTCGACCTCAAGCTGCACATCGGCCGCCGTTGTTTTTTCCAATGTCTGGAAATCCAGCTCAACTTTCTTCCAATGTCTGGACTTGTCCGCCGTGGCGGAAAATTCCAAAGATTTTTTTCCAATGTTTGGAAAACTTACGGACGCCGTCGCGCCTTCGGGCTGCCGGTATTCCAGCATGAGGCGATACTTCGTTTCCGGCCGCAAGGCAAACGCAAGCGGAAGGACCGCGTTGGTGCCGGGCGACAGGACCAGCGCGCCGTCGCCGCCGGGGCGGTGCTCCGCGCCCTCCACCGCGCGCCAGGGATTGATCGCGCCGCGGAAATCGGCGTCGGCCAGCGCGCGCGTTTTCGTCCACCACCCCGCAAACAACGGCTTGTTGAACCCGCGCTGCTCGTCAAATTCCTCCAGCGCCTGCGGGGAAACATGCTTGCCCAGCGTCATCGAGGCAGGACTTCCGCCGACAACATTGAAGAGGATAAAGGTGATGAGAATGACCCCCAGCACTGTGGGGATCATCTGCAAAATGCGTCTGACAATGTAACGAAACATAAAGGCAACGTATCATTAACATCGAACATTCAACATTGAACTTCCAACATTGAACACCGGTTTCTTTCTTTTCTTCCTTCGATGTTCAAAGTTGAATGTTCAATGTTCGATGTTCACCTTTTCTTCCCATACTCCTTTTTCCACTCATCCCGCGCTTCCACATCTATCTTGTAATACTTCGCCATGCCATAGGGGAAATCGTGATATTTGTAATTCCGGATCCATTCATGATGCAGCCCGTACGCCAGCGGATTGGATGTGAATATCCACGGACAATCCTCCACCACGATCTCCGCCATCTTCCGATAAAGCTCCGAGCGCTCCGGCGTGTCCTGCATGACGCGGGCCTTTTCATAAAGCACATCGAACTCGGCGTTCTGATAATTGCAGTGATTCGGGCCGGGCGAATGGTTCGGTCCATAGAAAAGCTGAAGAAAATTCTCCGCGTCCGGGTAATCGGCCACCCATCCCAGCGAGAAGAGCTGCATCTGGCGGCGCTCCATCTTCTCAAGAAACGTCGGCCAGTTGTTGTAGCTGGGCCGCAGCACCACGCCGATGCGCTCCATGAAGTTCGCAATCAACTCCGCCGCCTGCCGGAACTCCGGGTTGTCGCCCGATCCCATCTCCAGTATGAGTTGAAGACGGCGCCCCGTTTTCGGATCGCGCCCCTCCGGATATCCAGCCTCGGCGAGCAATTTGCGGGCGCGCTCGACATCGAACGGGAACGGCGAGGGCTTGTCGTCATACCCGGCCATGCCGGGAGGTATCGGACCCTTGGGCCGCGTGATGCGATTGTTGTAGAAACGGATATAACTTTCCGAGTCAAAGGCGCAGGTCAATGCCTGCCGCAACTTGCGGGTCCGCTCCGCCTCTTCAGGGTTCGCCCCCCGCCCCACAACAGGATCATCCATGTTGAACCCGATATAGAAAATCGTGAGCGTCGGCGCGCTCAAGAGCCGCACTCCCTTGCGTGACAGCTCGGGCGTGAGCATGCGATCCTTGGTGATGACCACGTCCCAGTTGTCGCGCGATACGCCCGAAGATTCGAACGCTCCGGTCAGGAACATCAGCCACTCCGTCGTCGAATCATCCACGACATATTGAATGATGCGATCAATGAACGGGATCGGCTTACCTGCGTCCTCGAGCAACTCCGGCGGATCGTCCGGAGCGCCATGCTCGGGATAAAGATCCACGCGCCCCGTCTCGGCCCATTTCGGATTCCGGACATACTCGTAACGGTAGTTCTGCCTGTATCTCTTGAGTATATAGGGACCCGTACCGACCGGATGATTGACGAATTCCCGTCCGTAATACTCCACCGCTTCGCGCGGCACAGCGAAGGCGTAATGCATGGTGAGTATCCACAACAGTTGCGGATAAGGCCGCTTCAATTTCATCACGAGCGTGTAAAGGTCCGGCGCGTGCAGCCCTTCCACAAACGCATCGTAATCGCTTGGCGCATCGCCCGCCGTTGTCTCGCGCCATTCGTCGAGCCCCACGAGCCGGTCGTTGAACGCCCAGAACCCGGTCGAGGCATTCTTCATATCGGCCACACGCTTGACGGAATAGACGAAGTCCTCGGCAACCAGCTCACGCCCCTTCCCTCCGGTCCTTGTGAAACAGGGATCGTCCTGGAAATAAATGCCCTGCCTTATCTTAAAGGTATAAGTCAGGCCGTCTTCCGAGATATCCGGCAACGCTTCCGCCAGCGCAGCCTGCACATGATACGGCCGGTCGAGATAAGCATATTCGACCAGGCCCTCATAGATTCTGCTGGAAGCCAAAGCGGAGGCGACGTCACCCGCTTTCACCGGATCGAAACCGCGGATTCGGGATGTGCTCCCGTAATATACCATCTCGCCTTCGTGCGTTTCTTCCAATCCGGTACGCGAACAGCCCTGGGGCAGGACAGCAACAAAGGGAACCATCGCGGCAAGAAGAAATGACAGCCCGGCGGCAATTCCTCGATTGGCTCGGAATGGCATGGTCTGTTTCCGTGCCCCCACGCTTCAGCTCAGCAACGTTGACGAGGCTATTCTTCCACGGGAATCGCCACGGGGGCGGATGGAGCATCTTCCGTGTAGAAATCGGATCCGGGCAACATCGGTGCTGCAGGTACAGATCCCGGCTGCGGTCCGGGCGCCTGCTGCACGGGCGCGGCGGCCGGGCGCTGCGCGCCAATCGCGCGCCCCATCAAGGTACGTCCACGCCGGCCGGAATACATCTGCGAAAGCAACACCGTGTTCGCCAGAAACACAACGGCGAAAATCACCGTCAATTTCGTCAGAATATTTCCCGCGCGTGACCCGAAAAGAGTCTCTCCCATTCCGCTTCCAAATGCGAGCCCGAGCCCTTCGCTCTTGGATTTCTGGATCAGGACAAGAACGATCAACGCCACGCTGCAGATCACTTCAACCGTCAGCAGCAAGTATCTAAGTATATCCATTTTAACACCCGCCTGCGCGATCGCGTTACAGCGCTCCGCGCACAATGTCCAGGAACGAGCCCGCTTCCAGGCTGGCTCCTCCGATTAACCCGCCGTCAATGTCCGGCTGCCCGAACAACTCTTTTGCATTCGACGGCTTCACGCTTCCACCATACTGAATCCGAACGGATTGCGCCACATGTTCATCCGCCAGTTCCTTCAACAGCGACCGAATGAGCGCATGCACTTCCTGCGCCTGCGCCGGCGTCGCGGTGCGCCCGGTTCCAATCGCCCATACCGGCTCGTACGCCACCACCGTCTTCAAAAGATCGTTCGCACTCAACCCTGCGAGACTTCCGCGCACCTGCGTACTGATGACCGACTCCATGCGCCCCGATTCGCGCTCTTCCAGCAGTTCGCCCACGCACACAATCGGATACAGGCCGCCGGCCAGCGCCGCTTTTGCCTTGCGATTCACCTGCTCATCCGTCTCCTTGAAATACTGGCGCCGCTCGCTGTGGCCGAGAATGACGTAATGGCAGCCGACTTCGCGAAGCATCTCCACGGACACCTCTCCGGTGTACGCGCCCGACTTCTCCCAGTGCACGTTCTGAGCGCCGAGATCAACCGACGATCCGGCCAGCGCAGCCTTGGCCGCCTGAAGAGCCGTGAAAGGCGGACATACGACAATGTCCACTCCTTGAATATTCGCGGCTTTCTCCTTGATCGCCTCAACGAGCGTGACCGCTTCGGCGACCGTCTTGTTCATCTTCCAGTTTCCGGCAACAATGGGTTTTCTCATGATAGTTATCAGTTATTGGTTATTTGTTATCGGTTATCTGTGTTTATCGTCTCTTATCCATTATCCAACAACCATTAACTGATAACGGATAACTCGCTCCCCTCACTTCTCCGTCAGCGCATCCACGCCGGGCAACACTTTTCCTTCCAGAAACTCCAGGCTCGCGCCGCCGCCCGTACTGATGTGCGTCATCTTTGGAGCCAGCCCGCTCTTGTTCACCGCGCTCACGCTGTCGCCACCGCCGACAATGCTGAGGCATTTCGTTTCGGCAAGCGCCTTGGCAATCGCCAGCGTCCCGGCCGCGAACGGAGCCATCTCGAAGCAGCCCATCGGACCGTTCCAGACCACCGTCTTCGCCTTGCGCACTTCGGCCGCGAAAAGCTCCGCCGACTTCGGCCCGATATCCAGCGCCATCCAGCCGTCTTCGATCTGTTCGCCAACCACCTTCGTCTGCGCCGCCGCATCGAACTTGTCCGCGATCACGTTGTCCACCGGCAACAAGAGATTCACGCCCGCGCTCCTGGCCTTGGCGAGAATGTCCTTCGCGAGATCAATCTTGTCTTCTTCCACCAGCGACTTGCCGGTCGGCAATCCCTTCGCGCGATAGAACGTATAGGCCATCGCCCCACCGATGATCAACGAATTGACCTTGCCGAGCAGGTTCGTGATCACATTGACCTTGTCGCTGACCTTCGCTCCGCCGAGGATCGCGACGAACGGCCTTTCGGGATTCGCCAGTGCGCGACCGAGATAATCAATTTCCTTCTCCATCAGGAAGCCCGCGACATTCTGTTTGTAGTACTTGCAGACCAACGCGGTGGAAGCATGTGCGCGATGCGCGGAGCCGAACGCGTCGTTCACGAAAATTTCGCCATCGCCGAGCGCCGCAAGTTTCTCGGCCAGCGCCGCCTGCTTTTTCTTCATCTCCGCCTTGGCGGCCTTCTTCTCGTCATCCGTCGCCGTGTCGGGCAGCTTGGCCTTGCCTTCATCCGCGTAGAAACGCGTGTTCTCGACAAGAAGAACCTCTCCCGCTTTCAGTGCGCGGGCCATGGCAACCGTTTCATCGCTGATGCAATCCGCGCCGAACTTAACCGGCTTGCCGAGCAACTCCTGCAAGCGCGCGGCCACGGGCTTGAGACTGAATGCCTCCTCATAGCCCTTGGCTTTCGGACGCCCGAGATGGCTCATCAGGACCAGCGAAGCACCGTGCGCTAACACATACTTGATCGTCGGCAGCGCCGCGGTGATACGCGTGTTATCCGCCACCACGCCGTCCTTGATCGGCACATTGAAATCCACGCGGCACAACACGCGCCGGCCATTAAAATTCACATCGCGGATGGTCTTCTTGTTCATCGCTTTTTCTCCCGAACGGAACATTGGAGTGACGAAACACTGGAGTGTTGGCAGGAGGAGTTCATCACTCCGTCACTCCAACACTCCAGCAATCCAAGGTCCACTCTACTTCACCGAATCCATGTGGACGATCATGTCCACCAACTTGCAGGAATAACCCCACTCGTTGTCGTACCAGGACACGATCTTCGCGAAATTCGGGTTCAACATGATGCCCGCGCCGGCATCGAAAATCGAGGTGCGCGAGTCATGATTGAAATCGGTGGAGACCACGCTGTCTTCCGTATAACCGAGAATACCCTTCAATTCGCCTTCCGAAGCTTCCTTCATCTTCGCCTTGATTGCGGCATAAGCCGAATCGGCATCTGCGCCGGGCGCTTTCTCGAGACGGCAGGTCAGGTCCACCACGGAAACGTTCAAGGTGGGAACGCGGAACGCCATGCCCGTCAGCTTGCCCTTGAGCGCCGGAATTACTTTGCCAACCGCTTTCGCGGCACCGGTCGAAGACGGGATGATGTTGCCTGCCGCAGCACGGCCGCCGCGGAAATCCTTCTTTCCGCCCGGGCCATCCACTGTCTTCTGCGTCGAGGTGGTCGCATGCACGGTGGTCATCAGGCCTTCCGCAATGCCCCAGTTGTCGTTCAACACCTTGGCCACCGGCGCCAGGCAGTTGGTCGTGCAGGAAGCGCAGGAAACGAACTGCTCACCCTTGTAGAGCTTGTTGTTGACGCCCATCACGAACATTGGAGTGTCGTCCTTGGACGGTGCGGACATGACCACGCGCTTCGCGCCGGCCTTGATGTGCCCCTCTGCCTTGGCCTTCTCGAGGAAGAAACCCGTGGATTCACAGACGTACTCGGCTCCGATATCGCCCCACTTCAACATCGCCGGATCCTTCTCAGCGGTCAGCCGGATGCTCTTCCCATTGACGATCAGCGCATTGTCGCCCGCCTCAACGGTGCCGTTGAAAGCGCCGTGAATGCTGTCGTACTTGAGCAGATAAGCGAGCTGCTTCGCGTCAAACAAATCATTGATGCCGACCACTTCCACCTTCGGATTTTCAACCGCAGCGCGGAACACGAGACGGCCAATTCGACCGAATCCATTAATACCAATCTTGATTGCCATATCACTATCCTCCTGATGCTCTATTCCTGTTTAGTGTGCAGAAACCCGCACGCCTTGTTACACGCGGAGCGCATACACTAACGGATGAATCGCCATGCGTCAACAGCCCAATCCCCTTGTGATTTCAGCAACATCCGCATCCCGTAGACAGAATGAATCATGTAATTATCCACAGCATTCTTCCCCGGTTCCATTACGACATTCGCCAACCGGAAACGCGCATCGAACGCACAAAAAACCTTGACACAAAAAAGGTGGTTAGGTATGTTGAGCTGAAATCTCGTTTTGTGGGCGCACATCATCATGCTTCAAGTTAAACCCATAACCAGAGAAACCGTTGATGCGTGGACGGTTGCGGAATCTGGCCTCCCCGTCCGCGTGGTAAACAGCGTAACCCCCATCGGCGTTGCGACAATCGGGCAACTCCGACTAAAATCTGATGCAGAACTGCTTGCACTTCGCAGTCTTGGGAAAATTTCACTGGGACACATCCGCTCATTCTTCAAGTTGTGCAACCAGATTGAGCAAGGGAAGCAGACTTTTCAGAACCTTCGCGAGGTGTTCGCGATTTTTCTGGACGAACCCGAGCTGAGCGTCCTCTCCGCCCGATACGGCTTTGAGCGCAAGGATCTCGTTGCTTCACGTGATTGCGTAACACTGCAGGAGATCGGCAACGCCCAGAACAAGACGCGGGAGCGGGTAAGACAGGTGCAGGAAACTGCCATGCGGCAATTACAAAGCCGGTTGGCCCGCGTTTGCTTCCAACCTTTTACAGATCATTTCATCTCTTACGTGGATAATCTCGGCCGCGTGGCCAATTGCGCCGATCTCGCACCCTTGCAAAGCGATCCCGTCCTTGCCGGCTGCAATGTCTGCAGCATTCTGCTGCTGCTCAGTGATTTGCATCCCGACCGGATCACATTCCACAATGGATTTTTCAGCACGGCCCCTTTATCCATCATCGGTCATATTGAGAAACGGGCCATGGAAGTGCTGGAAGAATCGGACGCCCCTGTTTCTCTCGACAGTCTATTGAATCGTGCGTCACCCAACCCGGATAACAGCCACACGGATCACGCACGCCGCATGGTTTCCTGCGTGATGGATCATTGCCCTTCGGTTGCTGCCACGCTGGATAATCGCTATTTCCTTTACAGCAAGGGAACAGCTGCGTTTCTCTCCGAAGTCCTCCAGGAAATGGAACGTCCCGCACACTACCGGGCCATAACAACGTCTTTCAACGATCGCCTGAAGCCTCTCAGCCGTAAAGGCGCCGGCTTCATCCTGGATATGCTGAATGCCAATCCCCAATGCACGCGCGTGGATCGAGGCATCTATGATCTCAAGGCGCTCTAGGCAGACTTGAGTTTCCGCGCGCGCCCCGATAGAGTCACGACGTCATGAAGCTGATTGATAAATACCTTTTGCGGACGCTCTTTGTTCCGCTCGCCTATTGCCTGCTCAGCTTCATCCTTCTTTACGTCGTCTTCGATCTTTTCAATCACATGGGCGACTTCATGGAAGCACAGACGCCGGCGACCCAAGTGATCAGGTTCTACATCTATCTTGTCCCCTCCGTACTGTTCATCATTGCCCCGATTTCCCTGCTCCTGGCCGTTCTTTACGCATTGTCCACGCTGACCAAGAACAACGAGCTCACCGCCATGCGGGCCAGCGGTATAAGCATTTTGCGCCTTATGGGCCCCTTCATTATCGTCGGCTTGCTTTCCTCTCTTGCCGTAGGCGTCATCTACGAAACCATCGCGCCGCAATCCGCTTATTGGACCCACGTATTTCTCCGCTCGGAAAAGAAAAAAGACGATGTCTCCGTGCATCTCGCTTCCATGCTGGGGTTTGTGAATGATCCGGCGAACCGCGACTGGTTGATCGGCGAATTCGACACCCGCTCCGCGGAAATGCGCAACATTACCGTCACCCAGACCCGGCCCGACGGCACCAAGGAGCAAACCCAGGCGCGACAGGGCAACTGGCTCGACGGCCGCTGGTGGTTTCTCGAAGTAGTGCGGCAGGAATATGACCACGAGGGCAACCCACGTGGCCGAGTTCAATTCGACGCTCGCCGCGAAATGAGGGAATTCAACGAAACCCCGGCGGATTTCCTCAACGAAATCAAAGACCCCCTCGAAAATCCGGACTACGTGACCTCCAATGAAATATTGAAGTTCATTGAAACACATCGGCTGTCTCCCGAAGCCCGGGCACGCCTGATGGTGAATTTCCACAATCGGCTGGCCATGCCCTGGACCTGTCTCATCGTTACATTGATAGGCATTCCGTTCGGCGCACAGTCGGGGCGAAAAGGCGCGTTCATCGGCATTCTTTCCGCGATTCTTCTGTTTTTCGCCTTCTTCTTCCTGATGCAGGTCAGCACCGCGCTGGGAAAGAAACAAGTGATAGAACCGATCCTCGCCGCCTGGCTGCCGAATGCCCTTTTCTTTTCGCTGAGCCTGATCCTGATCCACCGCATGAGATAAGGGCTGACCGATCCGCTTCGATCAAAACGCCATTCTCCCGCCTGTTGTTTGACAGCACATATGGGCCGTGCTATCTTTTGTCGGTAAAGGATAGCGGGTTGGGCTTGGTGGTTGATTGTGAAGATAGTGTGAAGTGTGATGGTATTGACACAAAAAAGCACGTCGGCGCAGCAACCAGTGACTGTCTTGGTAGGCAGCCAGAAGAAGGGCGTTAAGCAGCCTGACACGTTTCGTGTATGCCCCCTTGGCATTCAACTCTATTCACGGAAAAACCTGCCGGAGTTCGAACTCATCGAATTCCGCATACAGATTCCGGGAAAGAATGGAGCCTCGGAAGACGTTGCATGCACGGGCGTGGTTGTACATTCCAGACTGGACAAGGAAACGCAACTTTACCGCGTGTGGATCAAGTTTATTGATCTGCCGGAATCCAAGCGCAACCGAATCCAATGCGTAGCTAAAGAGTCCAGTTTTCTATGTCCCTACTGCGAGAACTTCTAATACAGGCTGTCTCGCTGGGCGCCTCGGACGTACACCTGAAGGCGAACCAGCCCGCCATGTATCGTCTTCACTCCGAATTGATCAACAGCGGCAAGGAAGTCCTCACGCCCGATATTCTCACCGAGATGGTTGAAGATATTCTTCCGCCGCACACGCGCGGCCATTACGAGCAGCGCCACGAAGTAGACTTCTCGCTGGATGAAGTTGAAGTCGGTCGTTTCCGCGTGAACATATTCCTGAGCCACGGCATCCCCGCCGTTGCCATGCGGCACGTCAAAACGGTCATTCCCACATTCAAACAGCTTCACCTCCCGGAAATTCTCAACGAGATCGCGCTCTACCCGCGCGGCATCGTGATCGCAAGCGGAACCACCGGGTCCGGCAAATCCACCACGCTGGCGTCCATGATCCAGCACATCAACAATTCGGTGTCGCGCCGGGTCATCACGATCGAAGACCCGATCGAGTATGTTTTCGTGGATAACAAATCCATTATCTCCCAGCGCGAAGTGGGATTGGACACGCTTTCGTTTCACAGCGCGCTCAAACACATCCTGCGACAGGATCCGGACGTGATCATGGTCGGCGAAATGCGCGATGCGGAAAGTTTCTCCGCGGGCCTTGCCGCTTCGGAAACGGGACACCTGGTGTTCAGTACGGTACATACGGACACGGCCTCGCAAACGATCCCGCGCATCCTGAACTTCTTCCCGTCCAACGAACGTGAACAGGTGCGCTTGAGCCTGGCCACCAACATCCGCGCCGTGATCTGTCAGCGCCTTATCCCGGCCGCGCACGGCGAAGGCGTCTACCCCGCGGTGGAGATCATGATCAATAACTCCACGGTCAAAAAGCTCATCGAGAAAAACCAGCTTGAAAAACTCGCTGCTGCCATCGAAACCGGCGTGGAAGACGGCATGCAGACGTTCAACCAGGCCGTGTACCAACTCATTCGTGGCGGCAAAGTCACCGAGGAAGAAGGCATGGCACGCGCGAACAACCCGGAAACGCTGAAGATGAACCTGAAGGGCATCTTCCTCGACGAAGCCCGACGCATCCTGGATAGCTGAACCCCGCTCAACGCAAACCGTTCAATCGCACCGGCACACATTGCGCGCCCCAATCGCCCGGCTTCGCTTCGAATACACCGGCACAAGGCGTTTCGCAAAACCGGCACCGGCCTTTCGCGTCCAGGTTCCACTCGGACAAGCGATACCAGTCGCGGCCAATCAGGCGTTTTCCGCAGCCATGGCAGTAAGTGCTCCCGCCTTCTTCGTCGTGTACATTGCCCGTATAGACATACCGGACGCCGGCTTCTTTTGCGATTTCCCTCGCGCGCAATAACGTGCCCGATGGCGTCGGCGGTTTGTCCGTCAATTTCCAGTCGGGATGGAAAGCCGTGAAATGAAGGGGCACGTCCGGCCCCAACTCCACCGCCACCCATCGGGATAAATCTTTCAACTCATTTTCGGAATCGTTCTCTCCCGGAATCAGCAGCGTCGTGATTTCAAACCATACCCTGGTCTTGCGCTTCAAGTACACCAGCGTATCCAGCACCGTCTTCAGATCACCCCCGCACAGCTTCTGATAAAAACGCTCCGTGAAGGCTTTGAGATCCACGTTCGCCGCGTCCATGTGCTCAAAAAAATCTTCGCGCGCCTGCCCGCAGATATACCCCGCCGTCACGGCCACCGTCTTGATCCCGACTTCGTGACACGCCCGCGCCACGTCCGCAGCATATTCAAGGAAGATAACCGGATCGTTATAAGTGAACGCCACGCTTCGGCATCCCAGGCGCTGGGCGGCCGACGCAATCAGTTCCGGCGAGGCCTCCTCAGCCAGCATTTCCACCTCACGCGACTTGCTGATATTCCAGTTCTGACAGAACATGCAAGTCAGGTTGCAGCCCGCCGTACCGAAAGAAAGAATCGGCGTGCCCGGCAGGAAATGGTTGAGCGGTTTCTTCTCGATCGGATCCACCGCAAAACCACTGGAACGTCCGTACGTGGTCAACACGATCTCACCCGCCCGGCCCGCTCGCACAAAACACGCGCCACGCTGCCCGTCTTTCAACTTGCAGTGATGCGGACACAACTCGCATTGCGCCCGGCCATCCGGCAACGTACGCCAATATTGCGTTCTCACCACCGGCCCGGCTGGATATTCTGTCCGACTCATGGCATGTCCCCAGCGCCGTTCTTATTCATTCGTAAATATACAACGAATCCCGCTCAAATCACGCGTACAATCGCGGCCTTCCGGTCAGGCTTGCATCGGCCGAAGCTCGCTGTATGCTGGTTGTGACGAGCATTCTATGGGAGGGGGTTATGAAAGCTGCATCAGTTCGACAACCCGCCGTGGCTGGAATGTTTTATCCGGCCGATCCCGGTGAACTGCATGAAATGGTCTCCGATCTTCTCAAGCAGGCCGACCAGACTGGAGGAGTCCCAAAGGCAGTGATCGCGCCTCATGCCGGCTATATTTACTCCGGCCCCATCGCTGCATCCGTGTACGCGCGAATTACTCCCGGGCGCGATCGCATTCATCGGGTCGTGCTGCTGGGTCCCTCCCACCGCGTGCCATTCAGGGGGATCGCGGCCAGCGGAGCCGACGCTTTTGCCACGCCATTCGGCGATGTGCCGCTCGACAAGGAAGCAATTGAGTTATTGCGCGACATCCCGCACGTGACGATTTCCGATCGAGCCCACGCACCGGAGCACAGCCTCGAAGTCCAATTGCCCTTTCTCCAGGAGGTGCTCAAGGACTTTTTGCTCGTACCTCTCGCGGTCGGCGACGCGACACCAAACCAGGTCGCCACCGTGCTTGAGCGTCTTTGGGGGGGCCCTGAAACGCTGATCGTCATCAGCTCCGATCTCAGTCATTACAACGACTACAATTCGGCTTCGGCCATGGACCACGCCACTTCAAAGGCCATAGAAGAACTGCGCCCGGATGCCATTGACTACGAGCAGGCATGTGGGCGGCTGCCCATCGCGGGCCTATTGCTGGTGGCGCGGAAGAAAGGTTTGCGCGTAAACACAATTGATTTGCGCAACTCAGGCGATACCGCCGGCCCGCGCGACCAGGTGGTGGGGTATGGCGGGTACGTATTCATGGAGGGATAATGCTCTCAGAGGAATTTCGGAAAATTCTGCTCAAAACGGCAAGCGATTCCATTCAGCACGGGCTCGCGCACGGCGAGCCGATGCCCGTCCATACCAAGACAGCTCCTCCAGAGCTTCGCGTCGAGCGGGCCACATTCGTCACGCTGGATTTCCGTGGCCATCTCCGCGGCTGCATCGGAACACTGGAAGCAGAACGCTCCCTGATCGAGGATGTCGCCGCGAACGCTTTTCAAGCCGCTTTCAGCGATCCCCGATTCCCTCCGCTCCGCCCTGCGGAGTTCAAGGACCTGGAAATTCATATCTCCGTGCTGAGCCCGCCGGAACCCATGCAGTTTGAATCAGAGGAGGATTTCCTCAACCAGCTTCGACCCGGCGTGGACGGAATCGTCCTGCGGGACGGATGGCGTCGCGGCACATTCCTTCCGGCTGTCTGGGAAGATTTGCCCGAAAAGAAAGACTTCGTGCAGCACCTGAAAATGAAAGCAGGGCTCCCCCCGAATTACTGGTCCCCCACCATCACCGCATCCCGATACACCGCAGAGTATTTTCCGTAATCTCTCATGGCGACAGGCGATAGAGCTTCCACTCGTCGCCCACCCGCTCATAGCATAAGCGGTCATGCAGCCGGCTGGGCCGGCCCTGCCAGAATTCAATGCGGGAAGGGCGCAGCACATACCCGCCCCAGTAAGGAGGACGCGACACATCCTTGCCCCGATACTGCGCGGTCAACTCGCGCACCCTCGCTTCAAGCTCCTCACGGCTCTCGAGCACTTCGCTCTGACGCGATGCCCACGCGCCGATCTGGCTTCCCCGAAGACGCGACGCAAAATAGGCGTCCGACTCCGCTTCCGGAACCTTTTCCAGCGCGCCGTCCACCCGCACCTGCCTGAACAATTCGGCCCAGTGAAATGTCATCGTCGCCCGCGGATTCTCCGCGATCTCGCCCGCCTTGCGGCTTTCATAATTGGTGTAGAAAACAAACCCCCGCTCGTCCACGCCCTTCAACAACACCATGCGCGCCGCCGGACATCCCTCGCGCGTCGCCGTCGCCAAGGCACACGCGTTGGATAAAGGGATCAAAGCCTTTTTTGCATAGGCATACCATGTCTTGAATTGAGCGATCGGATCTACGTTCACATCCGCTTCGCCCAAACCGAACAACAAGCCCTTGAGACCAAAAATTCGGGCAATAATTCTCATGGTCTCATACCCCCAGCTTGCCCAGCGCTTTTTCCACTGCGTGCCAGGCCATGGTCGCGCATTTCACGCGCATCGGATATTGCTTTACCCCCTCCAAAGCCACCAGGTCGCCGAAAGCTTCCGGGGCTGATTCCCTCTCGCCACGGATCAGCGCAATAAACTCGCCGATCAGTTTTCGCGCATCCACGACAGGCATGCCGATGAGCCGCTCCGACATCATGGATGCCGATGCGGTGCTGATCGCGCACCCCTTGCCGTCATAGCGCACATCCCTGATCACCCCACCCTCGACCCTGGCGGTCAGCCGGATATGATCTCCGCATGTCGGGTTCTCCTCATCCACAAGAACCTCCTCGTCCGACAACTCCTGCCTGTTGCGGGGATGCTTGAAGTGATCCAGGATCATGTCCTGGTACAGTTCATCGAGTTCCATGTGCGAAAAATTCCTTTGCCTTGACCACCGCGTGAATCAGCCGGTCTGTTTCTTCCGGAAGATTGTAGAAGTAAAAACTTGCGCGTGCCACGGCCGGCACACCGAATTTCCTCAACAACGGCTGGGCGCACATATGCCCTGCCCGAATTGCCACGCCTTCGCGATCCGCGAACTGCGCAAGATCGTGCGGATGCACCCCGTCCACCTCAAACGAAACCGCCCCGCTCCGCTCCGGCGCGCGCCCGAAAATGTGTACACCGGGCACGGCCGACAAAGCATCAATCGCAACCCGGGTCAGCTCCTGCTCGCGCGCATGCACCTTGTCCATGCCCAACTCGGTCAGATAATCCGTCGCCGCGCCCAACCCCACCGCTCCGGAAATATCCGGCGTTCCGGCCTCAAATTTCTGAGGGATGTCCGCCCAGGTGGATTCCTTCAACGTCACGCGGCTGATCATTTCGCCACCGCCCATGAACGGATCCATGGATTCCAGCAACGCTTCGCGTCCGTAAAGTACGCCAATGCCCGTCGGCCCAAGCATCTTGTGCCCCGAGAACGCCAGGAAATCGCAATCGAGATCCGCGACGCTCACGGCCTGGTGCGGCACGCTCTGCGCGCCGTCCACCAATGTCACCGCCCCGATCGCCCGCGCGGCGGCCACCATTTCCTTCGCCGGATTGACCGTCCCCAGCACATTAGAGACATGCACGAAGGCCACCAGCCTCACCTTTGGCGTAAGCAACTTCCGATAGGCTTCCTGGTCCAGCGTGCCGTCCTTCAGGACAGGCACGAATTTCAACACAGCGCCTTTCTCTTTCGCGAGCAATTGCCACGGCACGAGGTTGCTGTGATGCTCCATCTCGGTCAGCACGATTTCATCGCCGGCCTGGATGAACTTGCGTCCCCACGAGTGCGCTACAAGATTGATGCTCTCCGTGGTGCCCCGCGTGAAGATAATGCTCCGTACATTCGGCGCACCAATGAACGCCGCCACCCGCTCGCGGCCCCGCTCAAACGCGCGCGTGGCCTGTTCCGCGAGGTAATGCAGAGAGCGATGGACGTTCGCGTTACAGAACTGGTAGTAATCGCAGAGCGCGCAAACAACCGACGACGGCTTCTGCGTCGTCGCGGCATTGTCGAGATACGCCAGGGGCTTGCCGTCGTGCACCTGGACATTGAGAATCGGGAAATCGCTTCGAATCTTCGCCGGATCCATCACGCGCGAGCCGGGGATGACAATCCGGTCGCCGCACGCGCTGCATCCGATCGCTTTACATTCTGCCGGCTCTGTTGCCATGCTTCGCCGCCTTATACCTTGATGAATATCGCGTCGCCTTCGATCTTGAGCGGGTAACTTGCGATTGGACGAACCGCCGGCATGCTCAGATGCCTGCCGGTGCGCAAGTCAAACCGGGCGCCATGCACGGGACAGACAACCTCATGCCCCTCCACATCGCCATGCATCAAGGATGCTTTCTCATGACTGCACCATCCGTTCACGGCAAAATAATCATCGTCCACTTTGAAGATGCCGATCATCTGGCCGTCTCCCAGGTCCACCATCTTCCGGTCGCTGGCCGTAAAATCCGACACGTTACCTACCTCTTTCCACTCCGCCATACCTCGCCGCCTCCCTGACTGTCCCATCAGCCGATTTTTGCATCCACCTGGCTATGCACAACCTTCCTCACACATTCGTGCGGGATGCGCCCCGTCACGTCCTCAAAGAAACCGCGTATCAATGTCTTTCGTGCCGTGCCCTCGTCAATACCCCGGCATCGCAGGTAAAAGATCTCGTCCTCGTCCAGGTTTCCTACCGTGGACCCATGACTGCATTTCAGATCGTCCGCGTCAATCTGCAAACCCGGCATCGAATCCGCTCGCGCTCCGTCGTTCAGGACCAGGTTGTTGTTCCTCTGGTACGCGTCCACGCGAATCGCGCCCGGCCGCGCAATAATTTGTCCCTGGTACACCGAGTAAGCCTTGTCCTTCGCCACGCCCTTGTACAGCAAGCGGCTATAAGTATCCGGAGACGAGTGAACCTGCAAGGTCTTCTGATCCACATGTTGCTCG
This sequence comes from uncultured Verrucomicrobiota bacterium, assembly GCA_964617565.1. Taxonomy (GTDB): domain Bacteria; phylum Verrucomicrobiota; class Kiritimatiellia; order CAIQIC01; family JAGNIJ01; genus JAKJGV01. Next base: position 3,889 of record CAZTYH010000019.1, on the reverse strand, counting down.
TCCGAAGCAAAGAAAAGTCCGTCCAGCTCCGCATTCGCACCCGGAGCCGCGCCGTCACTGCCGAACCGTACCTTGGTCAGCCGCCCGCCGAAATTCAGCGTGATCCACTCCAGCCGCGCATCGCGTCCGATCCGCGCCCAATCGCCCGCCAGGTGAACCGTGCGGTCACCCCATGTACGCAATGTCGTGGAATGAAGCTTCGCGCCCTCCGCCACGTGGAACTCGCGGGAGACGACCGACATCATCTCCACCCCGTCCGGCGATTCCATGGACTCCACCAGCACCGCGTTGCTCCGCTCCCCGACCGCCACGAGGATCCGCGGAATCAGGATGCCGCCCGCGCCGGACTGCCGGTATCGCAGGAGAATGCCACGCTTCAGATCAACGCCCGGCGCGATATGAATGAACAGGCCCACGTTCCAAAACGCATCGCCCAGCACTTCATATTTGTCGGGGGCCTCGGCGCGCGCACGCTTCTCGAGAAAAGGTCGAATCCGGTCGGCATGCTCTCGAAGCGCCTCTTCCAGGGGAACGACCAGCACCTTCCCATCGCCAAGCACACCGCCGCGATCCTGGATGTCGAACGCCGCGTCTTCCACGGAAACGACCACATCAAACAGCTCGTCCCAATCGTGCGGCGCGCACACGCCGCGCGGGATGGTCGGCAACCGCTTCATGCGGTCGAACGGAAACCGCGCCGGATCCGTCCGCCGCCATTCTTCCATCTTTTTGGTCGGCAA
>CAZTYH010000019.1:0-3049 GCA_964617565.1 uncultured Verrucomicrobiota bacterium | reverse complement strand
ACCAATCAACATCGAATCGCACTGCGTATGGTTCCGGCAATTCTTCGCGTCCGGCAGAATCTGAAGAAGGCTGCGATAGGTGTTATTCGATTCGCCCGCGGAAATGCCTTTCGAAACGATCGTACTGCGCGTGTTGTTGCCGATATGGATCATCTTCGTGCCGGTATCCGCCTGCATCTTGTTGTTGGTCAGCGCGACAGAGTAGAATTCGCCGACCGAGTTATCGCCCTCCAGGACGCAGCCCGGATACTTCCACGTGATCGCCGACCCCGCCTCTACCTGGGTCCATGAGATCTTCGAGTTGCGTCCTTTGCAATGCCCGCGCTTGGTCACGAAATTATAGATGCCGCCCTTCCCGTCCTTGTCGCCCGCGTACCAGTTCTGTACGGTCGCATACTTGATCTGCGCGTTCTCCATCGCAATCAATTCCACAACCGCCGCATGCAACTGGTTGCGGTCACGCAACGGCGCGGTGCAGCCTTCGAGATAGGAAACATAGCTGTCATCCTCGGCCACGATCAGCGTGCGCTCGAACTGACCGGTCTCCATGGCGTTGATGCGAAAATAGGTTGAAAGCTCGATCGGGCACCGCACACCTTTCGGGATGTAACAGAACGACCCATCGCTGAAAACGGCGGCATTCAACGCGGCGTAATAATTGTCGGTGTACGGCACCACCGTTCCCATGTATTTCTTCACGAGGTCGGGATGCTCTCGAATCGCTTCGGAGAACGAACAGAAGATCACGCCCTTCTCTTTCAGCATCTCCTTGTGCGTCGTCGCAACAGACACGCTGTCGAAAACGGCGTCCACGGCCACGCCCTCCAGCCGGTTGCGCTCATGCAGGGGAATCCCCAGGCGCTCAAATGTTTTCTGCAGCTCCGGATCAATCTCCGCCTCGCTGCGCTGCTTCGGGGCGGAGTAATAGCGGATCGCCTGGAAATCAATGGGTGGGAAGACGAGATTGGCCCAGCGCGGCTCCTTCATCTTGAGCCACCAGCGATAGGCCTTCAATCGCCATTCCAGCATCCACTCCGGCTCGCCCTTCTTCCCGGAGAGCATCCGGATGATGTCCTCATTCAGCCCCATCGGAATCGTATCGGCTTCGACATCGGTGACGAAGCCGTACTTGTATTCCGAATCCGCCAGTATCTGTTCTGTGCTCTGTTCGCTCATGGTTTATACCGCCAGCACTTCTTCGCCGAATTTCTCGCGCACCCAGTCGTAGCCCTTCTGCTCCAACTCCTTGACCAGTTCCGGCCCGCCCGAAAGCACCACCCGCCCCTGCATGAGAATGTGGAGGTGATCCGGCTTGATGTAATTCAAAATGCGCTCGTAATGCGTAATCACCAGCAACCCGAAGGCCGGGCCAACCAGCCGGTTCACGCCTTTCGACACGATCTTCAGGGCATCAATATCCAGGCCTGAATCCGTCTCGTCCATGATCGCGATGCCGGGCTTGAGCATCAGCATCTGCAATATCTCCATCCGCTTCTTCTCGCCGCCCGAAAAACCGTCGTTCATGAAACGGTTCAGGAAGGCCTTGTCCACTTCGAGATACTCCGAATTCTCCCGCAGTTCCTTCATGAACTCGGCGGGCTTGACGTTTTTAACGCCGCGCACGGCGTCCACCGCCGTCTTCAGAAACTTCGCGACGGTCACGCCGGGAATGGCCACCGGGTACTGGAACGCCAGGAACAAGCCCAGTCGCGCGCGCTCTTCCGGCTCCATTTCCACGATGTTCTGCCCGTGAAAAAGAATTTCGCCGCCGGTGACCTCGTAGGCCGGATGGCCCATGATCACATTCGCAAGCGTACTCTTGCCCGAGCCGTTCGGACCCATCAGCGCATGATTTTCGCCCTTGTTGATTTTCAGGCTCACACCCTGCAGGATCGGCTTGCCTTCCACCGACGCGCAGAGGTTCCTGATTTCGAAGTCCGGTATTTTCGCGCTCATCTTTTTTCCTCTCGATTCAAATATCCAACCCGAGGGCTAACCGCCCTTCTTCCGTCAATCGCTCGGTCCCCCACGGCGGATCCCACACCAGGTCCACTTGCACCCCCGTCACGCCGCGCACCATCAGCAACATCGCCTTCACCTCTGCAATCAAAGCCGGGCCGTAGGGGCAATGCGGCGTCGTCAGCGTCATCTTCACCGCCACGCGGCCGTCGTCGAGATGCTCCACCTCGTACACGAGCCCGAGATCAACGATATTCATCTGCAGATCCGGATCCATGACGTTGCGTAGAACGTCCAGCATGTCCTCCCGCGTCAGCTTGCCGGAGGCCGCCGGATCCTCTCCCCGAGTATTTTGTTTGCTCTTTTCGCTCATCTCATCCACCTGATTCCATCGCGATCTTGTCACCGACTACCGACTTTCGGAAGCCGGAGAGCGGCAGACTGTGCATGTAATCCACCAACTGCTTCTGCATCTCAAGGACCGGCTTCTTGATGTTGCACGTGTCGAACTGACCGCAGTTGGCCGGATCATCCTGGCAGCACGACAGGTGAACAGGCCCGTCCACGATCTCCACGATTTCACCAACCGTAATTTTTTCCAGTGGACGAATCAGCCGATATCCACCCTTCGCGCCCTGCGCCGACGCCACCAGATTTGCGCGCACCAGCGCCTGGAGAATTTTCCCGAGCAATTCCCCGGGAACATGATACCGGTCGGAAATCTCGCGCGCGGTCGCCAACTCACCACGCGGCAGATCAGCCATATGAATCATGGCTATTAATCCGTATTCCACTTTTTTTGTCAGCTTCAGCATATTCAAACCCCGACCATAAAAGTCGGATTTCAGAGCAAAAAAAACACACCTACAACCCCGAACATCCTCCCACGCCCGGCAATAATGTAGCCCGGGATTTTTCACTGTCAACCAAGCCCATGCGTTTTTTCCAATGCCTGGAAAAAACACCGAAAAATGTTCCAATGATTGGAAATATCACCAGGAGGACTGCTATCTGCGCCGTCCGCCTGGACGGCCTCCGGGCCGGCGGCCGCGCGGCGGACCGCGATGAGGACGCGGCGCGGATTCGGGCT
>CAZTYH010000018.1:0-46118 GCA_964617565.1 uncultured Verrucomicrobiota bacterium | reverse complement strand
GATCGACAATCTGGTACTCTAACCAATTGAGCTACGTCCCCGCCTTGTAAGGTCGGTGAGCGCATAGGATATGGGCTGACGCGCAGACTTCAAGAGAAAAAGTTGATATTTCTATCGGGGGTTTTTGGTCGAGGCGCGGACGATGAGCTTGCTTTGGAGGGCTATTTGCTCGGGTGGGCGGTCCGGTTCCTGGATGACTTTCATGAGCAGATCCGTTGCGGCGGATCCCACTTCCTCGAGCGGCATTTTCACTGTGGTCAATTGAGGCTCAAGGAGCCGACTGATCTCGTTATCGTCAATGCCCGCTACGGCGATATCGTCCGGCACTTTCATCCCGAGCTGATGAATGGCCTTGATGGCACCGATGGCCATGAGATCGTTGGCGCAAAAAATCGCGTCGGGCTTTTCATCTCCGCTGCAGATGCGCATTGTCTCGTTGAAGGCGTCGGTGTCACGCCACAGGCCGCAGCCGGTGAAGCGCGCGTCATAGTGCAGTCCGGCCCGCTCGATCTCCGTGCGAAACGCGAGGAAACGTTCCATGCCGTCAACGGAAGTCGTATCGCCGTTGAGCCAGCCGATGCGCTTGCGGCCCGTTGCCAGCAGATGGTCCAACACGAGTTTCACGGCGTGATGATTGTCTGTGCCCACGGCGTTCAAGTCGGGTTCGTTGATGAACTTGTTGATGAACACGAAGGGGAGGCGGCGGTTGCGGAGGTCAATAATTTCGGGCGGCACACGGTCGTGGTAGATCAGGTTGTAGATCAGCGTGCCGTCCACAAGCCAATTCCGGGCGATCCATTCGAACGAAAGATTTTCCCGGCGCCACGTGTTGGCGGAATAAAGAAGTAGCGCGTATTGCCGGGTGGCGCAGGATTCGGCAACGGATTTGACAACCGGCAGGGCGAAGGTGTCGAGGTCCGGCGTTATCATCGCGACCGCCTGGGTCCGGTTGTTGATGAGTCCTCGCGCGATGAGGTTGGGTTGATAGTCCAGGCTTTTCATCGCGGTAAGGACTCGCTGCCGTGTGCCTTCGCTGATGCGCGAGTCGTTGTGAATCACTCTTGAAACAGTCGTGTGCGTGACGCCTGCGCTTCTTGCAACATCCTTGATTGTCACCCTCTGGCTCATAAGGCCCGAACTGTACATACACTGATGCACACGTGCAACTCATTATTAGTGAAATAGAAAGATCCGGATTTCCTCAAGGGAGTGCCTTGTGCGAAAAGAGCAGCATAAAATTTAGCCGTGCTAAGCCGAATCAGATCCTGAATCACAGCTTAATTCTCACGAATGATACAAAATATTCATTCTGCGAATTTTTCTATGTTCACGTGTTGACAAACGGGATTCACGTGTGCATTATGTCCTTATGAAGATCATAGAGGTGTGTGTCGGAGACGAGCTTGGTGCATATACCCCTCTCTCTCTCAGGTATTCACCGTTCAGCACTGCATTCGGCACACACCTCTGATACTATTGAGTCCGATCGGCAAGTTGTATGAAAGGGTCCGATTATGAGAGCGCTCTCTGTTGTCCTCGCTTTCGTCGCGGTTGTCCTGATTGTCAGTCCGGCTTACGGCTCGGAGGAGATCATCGAAAACTTCGATGGTTCATCCCTCGTCGCGGCATGGTGGGGGGCTGATTCCGTTCCTCCTTTTGTCTATACCCTCGGCTTTGCGAATACTCAACACGTTCACTCTGGCGAGTTCTCCCTGAAGATTGATTTCGAAAAGCGGAACGACTCGGAAAGTCCATTCAGCTTTCTGTCTGCAAGCGGACAATTCAATTTCAGTAACTTCGACTACCTTTCTTTCTGGGTGTACAACACGGGAACTCCGCTTCACGTCAAGGTCCGCCTGGAAGACGATGCCGGTAATCCGTGGGAGACCGATTGGGCGGACATCTGGCCTGCGATGAAGACGCCCGGCGCCGACTGGGAAAACCTCGTCGTGGATCTCACGCGTGGATTCTCCGCCACGAGCGTGAATTGGAAAGCGATCCGTAACATCATGTTCATGGTCTCGCCCGGCGATGTCACCAATCGTGGAAGCTTCTGGCTGGATGATATCGCGCTCACGCGTGCGCCGAACGGTGCGCCTCTGGAACCCTTTGAGAGTGACTTCTACGGATGGTCGGGTGGCGGCGTGTTCACGAACATGGGGCTTTCGGTTCAGCATTTCCAGAACAGCGGCAGTCCGACGGATCTCGGTCAACAATCACTCCGGATCACGTGGACGAACAAGAGCGCCAACTATGACAACTTCACGTACACGCCCCAGCATGACACCAACGCCCCGCTGCATCGGGTCGGTCGCTACACAAATTTTACGACGTATGGAAACAACACGTTTGATGTGTGGGTCAAAAGTACGACGGACAATAACTTCCCCATCCTGTTGAAATTCACAGGCAGCGCCGGTACGTCGGATGTGAACACGGTGAACTACACGGGGGCAGGGACTTGGCAGAAGTTGTCGTGGAACTTCTCGGCGCAGGCCGCCATCGCTTCCAAGCTCGAAACGGTATGGCTCTTTCCTTATCCGAATATGGCCGACAACGGCGGGACGATGTACATAGACAATATCGCATTATCCGGCGGCACAGGTACGGTGCTCCCTCTGGCTCCCACGAGCTTCTGGTCTAACGCCGGAACACCGGATGAAGACGGCCAGTTCACCATCCAGTGGACCAAGGTCGCCGGTGCCACGAATTACGTTTTCGACTGGGATACAAGCGTCAATTTCACCAATTACACCCGCATCTCCACGACGGGAACGTCCATGAATATCTCCATGGATCCCGCGGCCTCCGGTGGGACCTACTATTATCGCGTGGCCTCCATGGTGAGCAACGTCGCGGGCACTTTCACGGCCCCGCTTCGCGTTCGCGTTCACCAGTTCCCCGAAGCGGCGCGCGCGCGCGATGTGATTGCCGATTTCGACTCGCCCGGCCAGGTGCTCGCCTGGTGGGGCAGCGACCCGGACGACCCATGGGTTTACCAGCAGAATTTCAAGAGCACGGAGCACGTGCTTTCGGGTCAGCATTCCATGCACGTGGTCTACAACAAGGCAAACGAGCAGACACCGAGCGGCGCAACCAATGCCTACAGCTTCTTCTCCGCGAGCGGCCACTACAACTTCCTGAACTTCGATTACCTTTCGTTCTGGGTTTACAACAACGGCTCGCCGCTGCGGATCAAGGTTCGGTTGGAGCAACTCGGGAACTTTGAAAAGGCATGGGAAACAGACTGGGCGGCGATCTTTCCCCGCATGGAAACCGGCGCCGCCGATTGGGAAAACATTACGATTGATCTGACCCGCGCGTTCTACGGTCATTCGGTCGGCGACATTGATCTAACACAAGTCGGCCAAATCATGTTCATGATCGAGCCGGGCAGCGAGACCGCGACGGGCGAGTTCTGGATGGACGACATCGCGCTGCACCGCTCGGTCAACAGCGCGCCGCTGGATGTGTTCGAATCAGATTTCTACGGCTGGGCATCCGGCGCCCCGTTTTCGATCACCAACACCACCGAAGAATTCTTCAACGACGGCAGTGTTTTCGGGCTCGGTCAAAGCTCGCTGATAATCGAGTGGGGCCCGAAAGAGAAGAACTTCTCGAATATCACCTACGAGCCGGCGCACGACACGAACAGCGCGCCGCCCGGCCGCATAGGCAACTACACCAACTTCGCGCTGTACGATAACAACACGATCGAGATGCGCATCAAGAGTCCGACGGACGCGAGCATCCCGATCCTGCTGAAGTTCGACGAGGCAGATGTCGGGGTGCAGACCTACACCGGCGCGGGCGAGTGGCAGAATGTTCGATGGGAAATGGACGCCGTGCCGGGGCGCGAGAACGTCACCAAGCTCTACATTATTCCGTATCCGAACATGGCGGACGACGGCGGTGTGATGTATCTGGACGATTTGAATCTCGTCGGCGGCTCCATTCCGGAAGTGCCATACGCGCCGCTCAATCTTGCATCTACCGCAGCGGAGCCGGATGACGATGGAATGTATGAGGTAACGTGGAGCGCTGTGCCTGGCGCTGTCATGTACGAACTGCAGGAAGATACGGATCCCAACTTCGGGAGTCCGGTCAGCCTGTTCACGAACACGCCTTTCTTTGCGTTTGCAAAGAATCCGCTTGTTGAGAAGGGCACCTTCTTCTATCGCGTGCGTTCCTCGACAGCCGCGGGATATGGAAGCTTCACGGCTTCAATCAAGGCGCAGGTCGTGCCGCCGCCGGTCGAGCAAGTGGAGGTCCTCGCCGATTTCGAGTTCGGCGGCGCGATCAGCGCCTGGTGGGGCAGCGACCCGGCCGATCCATGGGTCTATCAGCAGGACTTCCGGAATCAGGAACACGTGTTCTCCGGCGACTACGCGATGAAGGTGGTGTACGACAAGGCAAACGAGGTTCGGACCAACGAACTGGGAGAGGTTTTCACGAACGCGTATAGCTTCATGTCGGCCTCCGGGCTCTTCAATCTTCACTCGTTCGACTACCTCTCCTTCTGGGTCTACAACACCGGCACGCCGCTGCGCATCAAGGTGCGCTTTGAGCAGTTCGGCGACTACAACAAGGCATGGGAAACGGATTGGGCGGACATCTTCCCCCGAACGGTAACGACCAATGCCGACTGGGAAAACATCTGCATTGACCTGACGCGCTCGTTCTTCGGCCACGCGAACGGCGAGATTGATATGACACAGATCGGGCAGATCATGTTCATGGTCGAGCCCGGCAGCGAAACCGCGAGCGGCGAGTTCTGGGTGGACGACATCGTCCTGCGGCGCGCGCCGAACAGCGCGCCGCTGGAGCCGTTCGAGTCGGACTTGTATGGATGGGCCGGCGGCGGCGCCTTCACCAACCTGAGCCTGACCAACGAGGTCTTCCATAACGACGGGCTGCCGTTCGGGCTCGGGCAGTCTTCGCTGAAGGTGACATGGGACGCCAAGGCTCAGGGCTACGACAACTTCACCTATGAACCAGGTCATGATGGCGACAATGCGCCGGCCGGGCGTATCGGCAACTATCAGGATTTCACGTTGTATGACAACCATCTGCTCGAATTGTGGGTGAGCAGCCCGACTGAAACCAACATGCCCATCCTGTTGAAGTTCGACGACGCGGATGTCGGCGTCCTTTCATATCGCGGCACCGGCGAATGGCAGCGTTTGGTCTGGGATTACTCGAATGTGTCCGGCGCGACGAACGTGGCCCAGGTATTCGTCATCCCGTATCCCAACATGGCCGATGACGGCGGCGTGATGTATCTGGACGACATGAACCTCTTTGGCGGCCGCGCGGCCCCGATTCCGATCGCGCCGGGCCGTTTCCGGACAACGGCGAAGAACCCGGACGGCGACGGGCATTACCACTTCAGATGGGATGACGTTGGGGCGGATGAGTATGAGGTGGAAGAATCTGCAGATCAGAATTTCGGCTCCGTTACCGTCCTGCGAACCAACGGGACGCGCGTGGCCGTGACCAAAGATCCGATTGCAGAAGCCGGCACGTACTACTATCGGGCGCGTTCCGTGGTCGGAACCAACAAGAGCAGTTATGCCGCGATCATACCGGTGACGGTCGAGTACCAGCCTGCTGCGCAACTCGCATATGAAAACCTGGAGACATTTGATGGGGGCATAAACGAACAGGAACAGGTTTCGTTCTGGTGGGCAAACGATCCGGTGCCGCCATTTGCCTACACGCTCGATTTCGGCAGTACCCAGCATGTGCATTCCGGGGTCGTGGCGCTGAAGGTGGATTACGACAAGAACAACGATGTCAATGTCTTCAGCTTCATGTCCGCTGCGGGCCTGTTCAACTTCAGGAATCACGATTACCTGAGCTTCTGGGTTTACAATGACGGCAGTCCGCTGAAGTTCCTGATCCGCTTGGAGGACAACGCGGGCGGATTCTTCGAATCCGGTTGGGCGGGAATTATGCCGGAAACAAGGACGCCGGAAGCCGATTGGGAAAACCTGGCGTTCGATTTAAGCCGCACGTACGGCGCGGACAGCATTGATCTGACCGCCGTTTCACAGATCATCTTCATGGTGGCGCCGGGGGACGGCACCAACTCCGGCACGTTCTGGATGGACGATGTCCAGCTCCAGCGCGCCGTCAACAGCGCGCCGCTCGATGCGTTCGAGTCCGATGCCTTCGGTTGGTACGCGGCGGATATATACGGAAAAGAAATTATACCCGTAACACGCCCCGCGAACGGAAACCGCCTGAATATCGGTCAGCATTCCCTGAGGCTCGTCTGGACCAATAAGCTGAAGGATTACTCAGGCATTCAATACCTTCCCGTCCACGATGAAGAAACCGCACCTGTTGGCCGCATCGGGAACTATCCGGACTTTGCCATGGATGGGAACTATCTTCTTGAGCTATGGGTCATGAGCCCGACGGAGTTCCGGATTCCTATCCTGCTGAAGTTCGACGACGCGGATGTCGGCGTTCAAACCTACACCGGCGAAGGCGAATGGGAGAAGCTCGTGTGGGACTTCTCGGAGATACAGGGCGCGACCAACGTATCCGTCGTGCACGTCCTGCCGTTTCCGAATCAGGCGGACGAAGGCGGCGAGATATACTTCGACGACCTCAATCTTGCGGGCGGCACGCCGTGGCAGGCGCCGGAGCCGCCAACCGGTCTGGCGGCCAGCTATCCCACGGCGGAAGGACAGTTCACGATCGCGTGGTTGGCCGCGTCCAATGTGACAGGATACCAGGTCCTCGAAGCGGACAACGGTGATTTCCGTTATCCGACCGCGTTTTACACAACCAACCTGCTGATGCAGTTCTCGCATCATCCGACCACCGAAGGCGGAACGTGGTTCTATCGAGTCCGTTCCTACGAGGTTGTGAACGGCGTGACGAACGTGGGCGCCTACACGCTGGCCGTCAGCGTGTACGTCCCGAGCTTGAGCAGCCAACAGGGCTGGATCGAGGAGCGCTCCTACGACACGTTGTGTGCGGAGATGGATAACATCAATGTGCCGCTATGGCACACGAACACCAGCGCGTTCCGCGTGACGGTAACGCATCCGGCGTACTACCCGTCCTCCATCAACGAGCGCGGGCACGACTTCGACGATTGCGACTTCGCCGATCGCACGATCTGGAAGATTGGGAACCTGGACGGCTCTTCCGCCGAGTTCAAGCAATCCGGATACGGTGAAGGGGACGTGCATTACACGCTCGATCATCCGCCCGCCGGGATTGACGAGCCATGGTCCGAGTTCCCGGCGGAGTTAGACACATCCGTGATGTCCAACCAGTACATCGTGTTCACGGCATTCGAGCCGGAGGATGTGAACCTCGTTCATCTGATCGGGTCGCGGCTGATGGTGGCGATGCGTGAGGTGACTGGAACGCTGGATTTGCGGGTTTCCATAGGGAACGGCACCGATTGGCTGGTGCTGACCAACCAGGTGGAGTGGAGAGATGGGCGGTGGCAGCCGACCAGTAACCATGTCTTCAACGCGCAGAATCTGGTGCGGCATTGGCAGACGCCCGATTTCTTCTGGTCCGAGGAAACGGACATGAGCACGATCCGCTTGGAAGTGGTTCCGTCGGAGCAGGGCGGCGAAACGACACCAGGCGCGCACGCCGATTATGATGCGCTTCAGCTCACCAAGCGCGACGAGGCGGGTGAAATGGCGCCAAAGGAACTTATTGATGTTCCGTGGTGGCATGTCGGACCGAGCTTCGCCACGCTGTATGAGGACGGGAATGTCATCGTCGAAGCCATCCATATTGACTTCTGGTGGCGCGCGCCCGCGGCCATGACGGTAATCACGCCGCAGGGTTCCGCGACGGACGTTCACTACTTCCGCATCGTGAAGCGCGTGCCCGACACGAACACGATGGAATACTCGCAGGTGTTTGTCATGTATGAGGACGGCAACGTGAGGCTGCTTCCGCACCCGCCGAAGGGCGTGGATTGGACGCCGTTCGGTGCATCGGTGATCGTCGGACCGACGGTGGAGAGCGACCGCCCGTTCGCCGCGATTGATACCGTGACGGTGAATCCGAAGGATCTCTCGATGGATATCGTCTACAAGAACGGTGGCTCGTGTCGCATGGACCTCTGGGTGGACCGCGAGCAGAACGTGGTGGACGTGACAGACATCCGTTACGACACGACGACCAATTCCTTCACGCGATTCCGCTCCATGTGGGTGTTCGACGGGAAAGCGGATATTGACCGCGTCGAAACCGCGGATGGGGTCTTTCCGATTCAGCGGCACTGGAACGAACTGCACGGGACATGGTGGAAATTCTTCAAGGAAGTCACGACATATCACAACACCTATTGCCCTGAGTTTGCGTTTGAGATCACGGACCCGATCAAGGCGTTCCTGGTCCGGCAGGCGGAAACACTGGATGAGGGAATCGGGTACACGAAAGTGATTCGCACGGGTGGGCGTGGCAATGAGGCGATCAGCTTCGGACTGGACGGAGGCGAGGCGACGTTCCATGTGTATCTCGATCGCGGCCGCCCGGACACGCACATGATCATCCGATACGCCGACGACGACGGCGGAAACAATGGCGATTACCCGGGCAATCTTGTGCAGGTCTACATTGACGATGAGCTGATTGGTCAGGCCTATGGAATGAATACCGGCGGGTGGAACGACTTCGACATGCTGCCGAACATCCCGCTCGGCGATCTTCTGCCCGGCTGGCACACGATCCGGATTGTCGTTGGTCCGGGAACGTTCGGAATGGACATGGACGAGTTCAAGCTGGTGTCGCATCCGAAGAAGTACTGGGTGCGCGAATCCATCCTGGTGCGGCAGGGCGAGGACTATGACAGCGCCAGCAACATCGTGGACGCGGTTCGCTCGGGCGCCGTCGGCGGCCAGAGCATTCACATGGAGCAGACCAATTCGACGGCCTATTACCAGGTGACACTGAGCGCGCCCGCGACGCAGGTCTACATGCGGGTTCGCTACTCGGACGATGTCGGCCCGACGATGCTGAAGATCTACATGGATGAAACATTGAAGGCGCGTTTTCCCACGCTGAGCACGCATTCGTGGGACTCTTTCACCAACTCGCAGGAGATTTACATCGGCAATCTGACGGCGGGATCGCACACGTTTGCCTTCCGGTGCAGCGAAGAAACGTGGGGTCTGGACCTGGATGAATTCGAGTTGTACACCAAGCGGCAACAAAACCGCGCCCCGCAGTTCTTCATGGAGCCGCAATACGATGTGCCCATTGAGTCCATAACCGATATCCGCATTCTCGCCTTCGATCCGGATGGCGACGACATTACGATCTCCGCCGTGACGATCCCGCCATCCTCGGGCTTTAATGGGCGTTACCTGACGGTGACCACAACCGTGGCGGATGCGGGGACCAGCAACATGGCCGCATTTACCTGTGATGACGGCCAGGGGACAACCAACAGTACCGCGTCGGGCAGCACATGGATTATCGTGCCGACGGATTGGGATGGGGACGGGTTGCCGGATGTCTGGGAATGGATGAATTTTCAGGCATTGGAATATGGCGCGGATGACGATCCGGACGGCGACGGAGCGCCGAACTGGTTTGAGTATCAGGCCAGCACAAGTCCGACAAACAGTGAATCGGCGTTGATGACGACGGCTGCGTCGCCCAAGCCGGCAGAAGGAGATGCTTATCTTGTTACCGTTAAAACGGAGCCGGGCCGGAAATATACGTTGTGGATTACCGATGGCATGTTGGGGCCGACGACGACATGGCGAACATTCAACGACACCAGTAATGGAGTCGGAACCTGGGTAGAGACGAATGTTGTTTCCGCCAAGTATACCTTTGTTGATGATTTTTCGGCGGGAACGAGCGGCGGAAAACCGCAGGATGGCATACGTTACTATCGAGTCAAGGCGGGCACGCCATGATGTGAAGAATGGGGTTGTTGAGCATCGCTCAGAGAGGGGCGGGGGATGAAAGCGAGTTGTCGTAGTCGGGTGCTGGTCGTTGGAATCGGATTGGCAGTGGGCTTGTCTTCGGTGGCGCGAAGTGAAAATGCGCTGTTGAACCCCGGATTTGAGCAACCGGACGGACGCGGGGGTGCGGTACCGGACGATTGGATGGTGTATTCCGCGAAGCGGGCGGACATCGGGATTGCGCCGACAGCGGGGAGAGATGGCACGCAATGCATAAAAATTTCCTGCGCAGGGATCCCCAGACATTTTCAAGGCATCATCCAGGTTGTAAATGTTGAGGAGGATGGACGCTATACGCTTTCGGCATGGGTGATGAACGATCGTTCGAATCCCCTGCAAGGTTCGGCATATGGACAATTGGCCATCGAGTGGAAGGATGACGAGGGGCGGGAAGTTGCGCGGACGTGGGGTGAGGCTCTGAAGCCAACCATGTCACGAATGCGATGGGAACTGGCGCAGATCAACAGGGCGCAGGCGCCGAAGGGCGCTGTTGCGGCCGTGATCGGAATTCATCTGCACGAAGGTGATCGCGGAGGCAAAGGATCTTTCCTCGTGGATGAGGTTTCATTTGTAAAGGAGTAGGGAGAGCGGGGAAAACTTCGAACATTCAATCTTGAGCGTTCAAAATTCGATATTTTCCGTCATCCCGCCGTCGTTCTCCGCACCGCCAGCGTACCGCCCATCATGATGTGCTGGGCCTTGCGTTCGGCGGCAGGTGTGTGGATGAGTTCGATGAGCGTTTGGACGGCGAGCATGCCCATCTCGCGCATCGGGGTCTCGACGGTGGTAAGTCCGCTGCGCCGGGCATCGTCAATTCCATCGAATCCGACGATGGCTACGTCTTCCGGCACGCGGATGCCGCGATCCATCAGCCACCGCATGACCGCCAGCGCCATGTTGTCGTTGAACGCGAAGATCGCGTCGGGCAACGGATGGCCGGTTTTCATGAAGGTGTCCACGGCGCGAATGGCATAGTCGTCCACGTGGTGGCCGTTCAGGATGTACTCGGGCGCGATGGAGAGTCCGGCCTCCGCGAGCGCCTGGCGTGAGCCGAGGAGTTTTTGCTGCGAGTCGTAGTTGTCTTCCTGGCCGGTGATCAGCATCAGTTTACGGCGGCCGGTGTCGAGCAGGTGTTTCACGGCGAGATATGCACCACGCGCGTCTTCGATGGAGATCGTGGTGATGTCGGGATCGTCGAGGTGTCCCTGCAGCACGATGAACGGCATATGCTGTTCTTGTTTGAATCGGCGGATGATGTCCGGCGTCGTTCGCGGATCGAGCCAGAGCAGTCCGTCCACGCTGGCAGTGCCGAGAACGTTGGTGGGCAGTTCGAACTGATCGCCCTCCCATACAGAGAGAGCGGTGACGACATGGTACTTCATCTCCGACGCTTTGCTGAGGATGCCGCGATAGATGCTCAAGAGCCAGCCGGGCGTGAGATCTTCGAAAACGCAGGCGAGGGTTTCCGTGCGCGCGAGCGAGAGGTGGCGTGCGGCCGGCTTGGGCTTGTACCCCATTCTTTGAATAAGCTCGAGGATGCGCTTACGCGTTTCCATGCTCACGCCGGGCTTGTTGTTCAGCACATGAGAAATCGTGGCCTTTGAAACTCCGGCTTCACGGCAGACGTCTTTTAGTGTAGCTCTATTCTGCATAGGAGTCCTTTGATGTCCTCGACTGCCCATCTGTGCAGGCCTCCATACTACACGGAGGCGAATGGAGAGCAAAGCCATAACCTTAAGCGGTTTAGCAATAAACCGGTTATTCTTACTTTGTTTGTTGACAATCGTTTTAGTAATAAGATATAGGTTTTAGCAACAAAACCGGTTTCGTTGCTACTGGGGGTTGTTGTTTATTTATGAGAGCGCTCTCTAACAGTGGATTAGTGCTCGTGCTGCTGATATCGCTTCTATCTGCTTCTATTCATGCGTCTGCTGTAACCCTTCAGAACCCGGATTTCGAAACGGGTGATTTCTCCGGATGGGTGGCAGGTAGCGACGGAATAGCCCTTTCGGTGGCAACCAATGAGACGTTCAATCGAAACTATGCCGCCCGCATGCAGGGTTCCTATTCCTCGGCCCGCTGGATCACGAATTCGATATCCCAATCGTTCAGCATGCACGGCGGCGATGTTGTGAATGCGGTCGGTTTCGTCTGGTGGAAGACGCATCTCGCAGAGAGCGCTGAAGCGGCCGGCCGCCTGGAGGCGAAATTTGAAGGGCCGCTTGAGTCCACCTCGCAGGTGTGGACAAACCCGGAGCCGGGCTGGGTGTTCTTCAATATCTACGGCGGCATCGCAGGCGTCATGAACGGCGGATTCGAAGCCGGCTCGTTGAGAGACTGGATGGTGGGGGCGGACGATCTCGACATCGCGCTTTCGCACGAGACGGTGGATGAGGGTGAGTACGCGGCGAAATTCTCAGGTGTTTGGACGAACTGGAGCTTTAACCATGCTTCACAAGGTCTGATGCTCACGAGCGGCGAAACCGTGCGGGCCCAGGCGCGCGTGTATGTGAAGGAGTTCACCAAGACGGACGGCTGGGCGGTGGCGGGCATCAAGCTGGAAAATGAAGCGACCGGTTTCTTTATTGAATCCGTTTATCAAGCTTCGACCAGCACCGTTGGCTGGACCACGCTTGAATTCACCACCACGGTAACTAACGACGGATTCTACGTCTTCCGTTGCATGGTGTGCGGTGATGTCGGCAACGGACAGGCCAGCGCGGAAGTGTATTTCGACGACGTGCGGGCGCAGAAGAAGCCCGTGAACGCCGAGAATGGCAGTTTTGAGCCGGGCAATACCACGGGCTGGTTTGTTGGTACGGACCATCTGAACGCGACGGTGACCAGCGCCCGGGCTTATGCCGGCACAAGATCGCTTCGCATGAGCGGAAACTGGAGCGGATGGAGTTGGAATCAGGCTGCGCAGAGCTATTTCTTCAAATCGGGAGACGTGGTTCGTGCGAAAGGTAAACTGTATATCGCCGACCTGGAATGCAGTAAGGGATGGGTGGTGGCAGGACTGAAACTGGAATCACCCTCCGGCCCCGGCATCGTTCATTCCGCGTTCGAGCATTCCTACAACAATACTTCACCTGAAGGTCAGTGGCTGGATATGAAGCTCATGGCCGTCATCACCAATTCGGCAACGTACGAATTACGCGCCATGGTTTGCGGCGATGTCCAGTCGGGCTCGGCGCTTGCCGATATTTACTTTGATGCCATCGAGATTTCCAGTGATCACTCCCCGACGGGGCTCGTTACAGATGCAAAGCTGACACTGACGTACACGGGCTACTCCGGAGGCGATGACAAAAGCAGTGAAGTGGACATCTACTACGATGCGGTAATGCTGGACGGCGTATCGGCCAATGCGCAGCCGGTGGAATCGTTGTACAACCGCGTGCGCGATGAAGCAGCGGCCCTTACTGCCGCGCCGGACGAAAACGACATCCCGCCCGTCGTCTACCCGGGACTGAACGCCTATGGTTATCCGGGCGGCTCGACCAATCCGATCATTTACCCTTCAAGCATTGAACTCATGGCGGCGAGCTGGCGTTTTCGCGCATTCTCGAACGATGTGGTGATCACGATTACCAACAGCATCATGGTTTACGAGTTGGGAGGCGAAGGGCCGGGATGGATGGAGTTGGATCAGTATATCTATTGCGCGCGTCTCTGGCACACGTTACGCGGCGCGCCAGTGGAGATTGATACGAACGAGCCATACTTCGTGCTGGGCGACAGGGACAACAGCAGCGCGGAGTTCGGCGAGGGGCCCTTCGGTTCGCACCACACTTACGTGGTCGGTTCGCCACTGAGCCAGTTGCCAAGGCGATTGGTCACGCATTACGACGGGCAGTGGCCGACCTCGCTGCATATCGTATTCGACGAAAACCTCGGCGAATACAACCGTGAGTACGACAAGTATTTCGTCCTGCACACCGTCGCGACCAACGGAGCCGCCTCCAACGTCAAAGCGCTGAAGCTCGCAGTGAACTGCAATGAGCCGGGACACACGAACCTTACGTTCCTCTCGCAGGAAATCCATATGGGATGGGCGACGGACGGGGAAAGTCGCGGCATGGTGGATTATCCGAATTGCACATACCAGGATCATAACGAGGTCTTCTTGCGCGCGGGGTGGGAATATGGGTTGCTGGATCGCGACAATTGGTTCATCCAGCAGGTGCCGCGCGGCAGCGCGACGATCGAGCCGATTGATCTGTTCGTGCGGCGCGATGGACGATGGAGCCGCCGTTCCTACGAAGAATATCTCTTCACGTGGCCCAATGCCGCATCCGGCGTGCGGTCCATTTTCGAGGATGACTACACGGACTTCATTCCGGGGCCGGCGTCGTACTTCGTGGGATATAAGATCGGGCACATGTACGGAACCAACGAGTTCGGCGAGCCCAAGTTTCCCGGCATCATCGAAATTCGCGGCAATGGCTATTTCCGCATGACGGATTATGACGGCGTGATGGGCGGCAGCTTCCGGCCGGTATCCGCGGACATCTTCGGCATCCACCAGTACAAGGAAGATGCGCCACTCATCCCCGAGGCCTATGCGAGCCTGGTGTCGCGGACGACGCCGACCAACCGGGGCGCACCGGACGACAGCTATGTGAAGATCGTCATGCCGGTTCGCTCGAAGACGAACCAGTGGTTCACCGGGGTACTCGGCTTCGACGGTCATTTCGCTCCGGACCAGGTGGCCGACGAGGGCGCTTATTTCGAAGTGGAGAACGATATCTACGCAAATCGCGCGGTGGTACTCGAGGAGCATGGTCCCCTGAACGTTTTCGCGCAGGTGAACATGTTCTGGCGCGGCGGAATGGGGATCAACGAAGGCTTCGAGGGGCACGATCACGATGTGATCATGCTCAACAAGTCGGACGGTGAATGGATCACGCATTATTCGATGAATCCGCCGACGAATATTTATCACCGGCGTTTGAGCAGTTTTCGCAGCAACGACGTGATGTACATCATGCAGCAGGACCGGGGAGACCAGTCCTACGGATTCAGCACGGAGGCGCCCTACCGCAAGGTCAGCACGTTTGAGATTACGATGCTGAATGACGGAGGCCGCGACCTCTCGCTCGACATCTTCGAGCAGAACACCATTTCTGAAATCAACGACAACATCGTGGTCGCATGCCCGGTGAATGAGAACCTGGCGAAAGGCGAGCGCGTGCATGCCCGGTATCGCTATCGTGGCGTTTTTGCGCCGGGCGTGACGATCCTGGCGCCCAATACCCCCGACGGGGGAAACAACTGGAGTAACCAGATTTACCAGATCGAGTTTCAAGCGACCGACGGCGAAGATGAGCCGCTCCATGCCAACCTGTATTACGGGAACGGCCGTTCGAATGACTGGAAGTTGATCAATGACGGGCAATTGCTTCTTGTGCCCGTTCATTCGCACAAGGTGGCTTACGATTGGGACGTGTCCGCCGTGCCGCCGGGCTCTTATTACATCAAGGCCGAAGTTCAGCGCCGCGACGGCGGTAAGTACGGCTTTGATGTTTCCGACAGCCGATTGCAGGTCGGCCCGGTGTTCGGTTTTCCGAACAACGGCGCGACCAATGTCACCGTGGTGACCAATCAATATGGGCATCTTGGCGAGAACATGGGCTTTGAGACCGGTGACGTGATGGGTTGGGCCTCCGGCGCGGATCACCTGGATATTTACGCCACGACCCTTCGCGCATGGGAGGGCGATTATTCGGCCCGGATGCGGGGGGCCTGGGCCGTTCAGGGCGAGACCAATGTCTGGAGCTGGAACAATCTGCAGCAGCAAATCACCTGTGTTTCAGGCGAAACGCTCCGGGTCCAGGGACGCCTGTTCATTGCCAAGCTGGTCGAAGGCGGGACCAACTGGCTTCGTTGCGGCATCAAGATGGAGAGCACCAATGAGGTCGGACGGACTGCGCATGGGCAGGAATTCGACGGCTCGTATGCCACAGGGGTCTGGCTGAATGTGGACTTCGAGCGTGTGGCGCCGGTGGATGGAACCGATCAGCTTCTGCTGTGGGTGGGAGGCCATGACTGCGCCCATGTGGATGTCTTCTTCGACGACATAAAAGTTACGAGCACGAATACCGGGTTGGTCGTTACCAACCGGATTCGCGGCGGTTACTGGGAAGGCGACGAGCCGGTGGATGTTTCGGATCACGACGTGCTCGCGTTCCAGGTGGCGATGAATCGCGACGGCTCGAACCTGCAGGTTTGGGTGGCGGACGGCAACGGGGTGACCAATTCGCTGCCCGTGACAAACTTCGTAGAACGCGTGATCTCGCTTGCGCAGCAGGTTTCGATCCCGTGGACAAGTTTTCCGGATGTGGATCTGTCGCGAATCCTTTCGCTCGGGTTCGTTTCTCCATCACAACGCGAATTCAGTATCCAGGCCGTTCGGTCCACGCCGCAACCGGTCTCGGTGCATGTGCAGTTTCCATTCGCGCCGATGAAGGACAAAGAGGGGTTGCCGCACTACAACCCGGGACAGGATGTGATCCAGATAATTACAATCTCGAACGAC
The DNA here is from genome assembly GCA_964617565.1 of uncultured Verrucomicrobiota bacterium. Classification (GTDB taxonomy): domain Bacteria; phylum Verrucomicrobiota; class Kiritimatiellia; order CAIQIC01; family JAGNIJ01; genus JAKJGV01. Next base: position 29,615 of record CAZTYH010000018.1, on the reverse strand, counting down.
TCCGCCTCTGCTCTCGACAATGTGCGGATTCAGTTGCTCCAGGAGTATGGCGAAGATACATGGTGGTGGGATGAATCGCCCCACGTGGCGGCCCGCTGGAGTAAGCGCACGCGCAAGGGGGATCGGCTTTGCGGCGATTTCGAGGCAAACTGGTTGAGCGTGGATATTCCCGCCCATGGGTCAACCACTCTTACGAACGTGTATTCGATGCCTGCGGGACGACTGATTGATCACACTCGTTTCGCGATTCCTTCCGACGGCGATTGGTACATCTTCAGAAATTATGCGGCGCGCGGACAGGTCCGGCTGGTTGTCCGGCGGGCCGATGGTGCTGCGCTGACGGAAATCGAGCAGGCCGGCGTGTATTCGATGGACGACGATTACGATATGGATAACGACGGTTTGCCGGATTCCTGGGAATTGCAGCATGGAGGCTGTGAAACGTGCATGGAGCCGGAAGACGATCCGGACCGGGACAATTATTCAAACATGGAAGAATATCTTGCCGGCTCGGATCCAAATGACCCCAATTCCTATCCCGGCCACGTCACCAGTTACGTGTTGCGCCTTGCTTATACCAATGGCGTGGACGGATTTCCCCGCGCGGTTGCGGAGCAAACCAATTACACGGGTGTGGCGTCGGCGTGGATGATCGCGCGTTATCTCAACGGTCCCTCATTCACCCAGTCGCAGGATCAGATCTATGCGGCCAACACAAAGTCGGCGCAGCACAACGGAGAAATCACACCGCAGAGCTGTGCTTCGTGGATGTACTACAATGCGCCGCCGCAATATTACTTCTCCGCGCGTTATCGTTGGACCCTGGATGAAGCGTTGAAGGAAACAGTGTATTGGATGGATTACCTGCCGCCCGGCGGGCAGAAGACACCCGTCTATATTCTGTGCGGCACGAACTGGTCGTACAAGGTGATCCGCGGTTTCGAGACGGACAAGGCCCCGTATGACGGCGGATACGGCGTGACGACGGGCAACGTCTTTACGATCTACGGCGTGTGGCTCAATGATCCTCGCCATGCGGGGCTGGGCTACGATGTCTATGTCACCGCGTCGGAAATGAATTCGGTGTACGCCCCGTCGGAAGCCGATGGAAAGCGATGGTTGGTTGCCGAGCCGCCGAGAGAGGCCGAAGCGCTCGCGCAGGCGGAAGAGGCGATGGCGGCCACGACCATTCTGTATGCGGAGGCGGCGGCCGATCCCCTTCTGGCCGGTCAGCTGTCTGCGTTGCTCGATGGCAACGTTTTTGAAGAGAAGGATGCGGGCTCAAACGACAAGCAGTGGGAGGAATATTCAGGACCGGCCCTGTTCAATATTTTGCCCGGCGCCTTGCGCGACGATGACGGGTTCATGTCGGTGTTCGATCAGGTGGGACACACGAATTATTACCTGGTGAACGCGGGAGCGGGAGACAGCGAGTACATCCTCGCGGCAGGAGGGGTGCGGGGTCCGGCCAGCACCTTGTATGTCCTGAAACTTTCGACCCACGGGGCTCTGCAACGCGCGACATGGGTGAGTGAATCCACGATGTACCCGGCGGTCTTCCATGACGGAGCGAAATGGCTGGCGTTCAAGGATCTCGGCCTGGGCATCCCGGCGGAAAACCTGTTGCTGAATCCAGGCTTTGAGTTTGTGCCGTTGTATTGGGCTTGCGGGATGGCCGCGACGTCATACCCGTGGGGCGCGCGCTCCGGATCGTGGTCCATGTCCGTGGCGTCGTGGGTTGCGGATCACGGCTATTTCTACCAGGACTACACGGCAGGCCAGGCGGGAGAGCCTTACACCTTTGCGTTATGGCTGCAGAGGGATGCGGGGTTCAATGCATCGGCGATCGAATTAAAGCTGGAGTGGCTTGATGTCGTGGGCAGTCCGCTCGGAGAAGTGACCGCAGAGGTCTCCGGGAGCGTGGACGAAGTTTATCGCCTGTTCCGCGTGGATGGCACCGCGCCCGCCGGCACGAGGACCGTTCGTTGCACGCTCTGGTGCGGGGGTGTTACCGGAGAAGGCGCGTTGAAGTGTGACGACGCGATCTTGATCAGTTCAACCACCCGGACGATCGTTGAGGTCGCGCGCCTTGTTTACGATCCGGAGCTGGATTCCTCGCCTTTCATGCCGCGCTGGGAGTTCTTGTTGAGTACGCCCTCCGGGGTTGTGACCGGTCATGTTTCACAAATGCGAACGGACTTGGATTCCGATTCGGACGGCGATGGGGTATCGGACGCGCAGGAACTTTATGCCGGTTCAAGCCCGCTCGATCCGGATTCCGGATTTTTCTTCATGGGCGAAAGAACGGCCGGATCCGGCACGGATGTGATACTGGAATGGAACAGTGTCGAAGGAAGGACCTACAGCGTCTGGCGCGGTACGAATCTCTTCTCCGCAACACCGTTTCAAAGGATTCGCGCGCGCATCCCCGCGACGCCGCCGGTGAACCAGCATGCCGAGTCGTTGCCCGGCAGCGCCGCATTTTATCGCGTGGAAGTAGAGTAGCGGTTGTTCCGTCAGTGCAGGGGGCGGAAGCATCATGAGAGCCTTGGGGGCAGTGGTTGCATCAGGTTGTTTCATCGTGGCCGGCGTGATGGTGGCCGCCGGAAACATGCTCCATAACGGCGACTTTGAAGATCCCCGGGAAGGCGCCGGACAATTGCCGACGGCATGGGAACACTATTCCACCCAGCGGCAGCGCGGAGGATTGATTGAGGGCAACGGCCGTAACGATTCACAATGCGCGATGATGAAGGTGCATCGCGCGCCGAAAAGCGGGCAGGGGCTGCTCCAGATTATCCATGTGATTCCCGGACGGAGATATGATTTTGAGGCGTACGTGAGAAACGACTCCGGCCAGCCTTTGCGCGGCAATGTGGTCGGGCATCTTGTGATCGAATGGTTGAACGAAGCGGGCCGCGAGGTGGCGCGCGTTTCGAGCGAGGAGTGGGGACCGAGCCTGTCGCGTGTCGGCTGGCGCAAGGTGATCATACGGCGGGCCAAGGCTCCGGAGAGGGCGGCGCAGGCCAAATTCGGTATCCACCTGTTTGAGGGAACCGGGCCGGCGGAGGGGGCGTTCCTGGTGGATGATGTGACTGTTATTGAGCGGTGAAAAGGCGGAATGGTTTCTTTATGCCTCCAATAACATCTGCACATCCTCCCACGTCAGCTTCTCCATGACCTGCTCATCCTTGCTGAGCGTGGCGTTGATGATTTCCTTCTTCCGTTTCTGCATCGCAAGAACCTTTTCCTCGACGGTGCCCTTGGTGATCATCTTGATGCTGTACACGGTGCGCTGCTGCCCGATGCGGTGTGCGCGGTCTGTAGCCTGATCCTCCACGGCCGGATTCCACCACGGGTCGAAATGAATGACCGTGTCCGCGCCGACCAGGTTCAATCCCGTGCCGCCCGCCTTGAGGCTGATGAGGAAGACGGGGATGGCGCGGTTCATGTTGAATTCGCGCACGACCTTTAAGCGTTCCTTTGTCGCCCCGTCGAGATAGCAGTATGCGCGTTCACGCGCCTCCAGCTCACGCCGGAGGATGGCCAGCATGGAGGTGAACTGGCTGAATACAAGCACCCGGTGTCCACCGTCTATGGCCTCGTCCAGCAGCTCGAAAAAAAGGTCCATTTTGGCCGAAGGATATTCGCTCTGCAGGTCGGACAGCTTCAGCAATTCAAGATGGCAGCAGGTCTGCCGCAGGCGCAGGAGTGTCTTCAATACCTCCATTCGAGAGCGCTCGAATCCCTGCGCCGCGACCATGTCGGCCAGCTTGCGCCGTGAAGATTCCAGCAACTGCTTGTACACGAGTTGCTGGTCGCGCGTGAGCGAGCAGGAAGCGAGCTTCTCGATTTTAGGGGGCAGATCTTTCGCCACTTCCGTTTTAAGGCGGCGAAGGAGGAATGGATGCAGCTTGCGCCGTAATCGTGCCTGCGCAACTTCGCCTTCGGGGGTGCCGTTGGAGATCGGCAATTCGTAGTTTTCGCGAAAGAGCTTTGCGGAGCCGAGATAGCCGGGCATGAGAAAATCCATGATGGACCACAGGTCCGACACACTGTTCTCAATCGGCGTGCCGGTCAGCACGATCCGGTGATGGCCCTTGAGCTTTTTCGCGGCGAGCGCGTTCTGGGTGGACCTGTTTTTGATGTGTTGCGCCTCGTCGAGAACCACGGCGGCGAATTCGATTTCGGTGTAATTCTCTATATCGCGGCGCATCAGCGCGTAGGAGGTGATGACCAGGTCGGCATCTGCAATGCCCGCGCGTCGTTCATGGCGTTCCGCGCCGCTCAGGATCAGTACGCGCAGCTCGGGCGTGAATCGCGCCGCTTCTTCCGCCCAGTTTTCGACCAGGCTGGTGGGGCAGACGATGAGCGCTGGTTTTCCGGCCGCTTCCGGATGCGCGCGCTGGAGTTGTATCCAGGTGAGTGTTTGCAGCGTTTTGCCCAGGCCCATGTCGTCCGCAAGGATTCCGCAGGTGAGGGTGCGCTCAAGAAATCGCAACCAGTACACGCCCTGTTTCTGGTAGGGACGCAGGACGGATTCGAGATGGGCGTCGAGCGGCTCCGGCGCCATTTTCTCGTTCCGGTTCTGTCGCCGTGCGTGCGAGGCCCACGTCGGTGGTGCTTCGACATCAATGCCGTCCAGCGCGTCGAGCGAGGAGAGGACATAGGCCGAGTAAATGCCGCTCAGCCGGAACGTGCCCGGCTGCGAGCCCTCGCCCGTCGCGCAGTCGGCAAACACATCCCGCGCGTTGCGAATCGCATCGGCATCCACGAGGATCGTGCGTCCGTCCTTCTCCACGAAGTATTCGTTCTTCAACAGTGCGCGCTGGATTTCGGCCTCGGAAAGGCTTTGCCCGCCGCGATCCTCGTAGTTGAATCCGATCTCGAAAACAGAATGGTCCGAGCTGTCGCGAAGCCGAACAACCGGCGTGGCAAAGTCGAGCTCTTCCATGAACGGCTGGATTCGCCCGGCCAGTTCCACGCGCCAGCCCATGCGGCGGAGGCGGGGCAGGGTGGATGCCAGAAAGTTCAGGACTTCGCGGCATCCGACGATGGGCGACAGCGCGTCGCCGCATTCGCCTTGCAGGCCGAGTTCCGCCAATTGCGCAAGGGCTTTGTGTTCCAGGCCCGGATTGCGGACCGTGTAGCGCATGATGTCCGCGGCATCGGGAATCGCAAAATGTCCTGCAGGGTCGGCCTTCCCGGCGGTCAGCGAAATCCCGTTGTAATGCGCGCGCAGGGTTGCCGAGAGCGAAGCGGGACTGCCACGCACCTCCAGGCTGAAGGCCGGCGTTCCTGCTTCGATGGTAAAAAGATCCCTTGTGATTTCCGTCTCGACGCGAAGGTGCGTTTCGATAACCGCCAGTTCCGTTTCAAAGAAGCGCGGCACAGCGGAACGCGGGACGACGACGGGCTTCTCGTAAATCGTGTGCAGCGGCAGGGGGAGCAGGTTTTCAAGCGGCCAGAAATGCCCCGCGTGATACACCCATCCGTTCCGGCCCGCCACCACGTAGGTCGGAAACTCCTTCACTGTCGAGAAGGGCAGTTCCGTGTGAATCATCAGGATCAACTCGCCCGTCTCGCGATCGAGATCCATGCGCAGGACGGACGCCATTTTTGCCGCGTTGACCGTGGCGGGCGTGTCCGCTCCTTCGATCATCAACGGTTTGCCGGCATGGATGTTCAGGATGTTTATGAGATCGGCCGTCGGGATCTCGATTCGATCGCGGGCCGGTCCTTCACAAATGTCCTCGACAACAAACAGGATATTCTCATCCTGCCGCGAAAGCGCGAAGACCGTGTCTTCGGGCGCGGCGTTGATCGGAGAACGCCGATTTTCGTATTCGATGAGGCATTGCAGGGGAAATCGGCCGCTTCCACTGCGCTCTCTCCAATTGCGTTCGAGTACGAGTTGCAGGCGCGCCGGTGTTGCGCCGGGAGCGTGTTCGGCCGCGCGCTTCAGGTAGCGCGATTCGTCGTGGTTGGCCAGTCGCGCCGCGCGGCGCATTTCTTCGCGCGCCTTGCGCTCGCGTTCCGGGTCGGTCTGCCGCCGGATCAGTTCCATGCCGAGCGCGACGACGTGGGAGCAGATGATGCCGCGCTCGCTGCTGTCCCGGCAGGGACAATGATTCTCCGCCGAGCCGTCCGGATGAACTGTTAACTGGCAGGTGATGCTGCTGCTGCCGTAGGAAAGCGTTCCGCGAATGATCGGTGGATCATACTCGACCCGTTCTACAATGTGATCCTCGAAAAGGGCCTTGCCGTCGTGATAAACACGCGGTCCCGCCCAGTCCATCAGGATCTTCTGTGTGATCGGTGCTTTCATCCCCGACATGCGTGGTCTCGTTTTTTTAGACCCCGCGATAAAAGGGACATCATATCGAAACGAGAAGAGAGATCAATTGGAGAACGTCGAAGGAAATAACAAACTTCGAAATTTCATGCTGGAAGGGTTCTTTGCTCTACGGCTGCCAGAGATACATGAAAAGGGGTGTTTCGGTTCGTGTGAGACTGCTGAAATCAAATGCCGGCGCGCGCATCGAGGCAAACAACTCGGAGAAAGAGGGGCGGTGTTCGTAGCGCACGATCTGCAGCGAGGTTTCCCCGAGCAACTCCGCGAGCCTGGCCATGGCCGAGTCCCAGTAGCCGATTTCGTCAATCAGCTTGTGCTGCAGGGCGATGTCGGCGGTCATGATGCGGCCATCCGCAACGGGCTTGAGGGTTTCCGGATCGAGCGCGCGGGCTTCGCGAACGATATCGAAAAACCGGCCATAGAAAGCGTCAATCACTTCCTGCAGCAGCGCAACCTGTTCGGGCGAGACCTCGCGGAAAGGATTCAACAGATCCTTGTTGTCGCCGGACTTGATGGTGGTGTCGGTGACGCCGATTTTTTCGCTCAGCGCTTTCCAGTTCAGCGTCTGCATGATAACGCCGATGGAGCCGATTACCGCCGTCGGCTCCGCGATAATCCAGTCGGCCGGCATGGAGAGGTAATAGCCGCCGGATGCCGATATGCTGCGGGTGAACGACACGATGCGGCGCGTCGGATCCCTGTCTTTGAAGCCCTTCAGGGCGTTGTAGATTTCATCGCATTCCGTCAGGCTCCCGCCCGGTGAATTGACTTCGACTATGAGGCCACGTACTTCATCGTCCTGCGTGGCCGCCTGGATCTGGCGCAGCGTGTGCGCAACCCGGTCGAAGCGCCGTCCGAAAAACCCGGTCTGTGTTTCACGGAAGATCGGACCGTCAATGGGAATGCGGATCACCTTGACCGTGCCGGTGCCGTAGGACCAACGCTCGGTGAATGCAGGGAATTCATCCTCGGCATCACCCGCAACCCGCCGGGGAGAGCCTTCGCGCGCCGCAAGCCCGAGCAACAGGCCCATGTTTGCGGCCATGCTGGCGACGACGAGGACTGCGAGCAGGGCTATGATGATCCAGAATCCGGCGTGCGAGCACTTCTGTTTCTGCATGGTGGCGTATCTCCCGTATTGAAGCTATAGTGTACAACGCGTTGGTGGTTCATGTGAAGCCATCACGATATCAGGATCGGCTGATATGCATAAAATCGCCTATTACATCAGTGCACACGGCTATGGTCATGGTGTGCGTTCGTCTGACATCATCCGCGCGTTGGCGGCGCTTCGGCCGGACGCGCAGATACTTTTGATCACCGATTTGCCCGAATCGTTTCTGCGGAATCGCCTGCCCGGCATACCGCTACGGTTTCGCCGGGGCTCGTTTGATATCGGGATGGTTCAGTTGGACTCCATTCGCGTGGATGTGGATGAAACGTTCCGGCGGGTGGCTGCTCTGTGCGAGGGGTGGGGCGGCCTTGTTTCTGAAGAAGCGCGGTTTCTGCAGCAGGAGGAAGTGGATTTGGTCGTGGCCGATATCGCGGCGATCCCGATGGAGGCTGGGCGACAGGCCGGAATTCCCGTGGTGGCCGTCGCGAATTTTGCGTGGGACTGGATATACGAGGAGTTTGCGGAAAAAGATGCGCGTTGGGGATCGTTTGTTGATCGCTTTTCGGCGGGATATCGTTGCTCCGACCTCCTGCTGAGACTCCCGTTCAGCGAGGAGTTGCGGGCTTTCCCTCGCAAGGTGGACATCCCGCTGGTTGCGTCGCCGGGCAAATCCCGCCGCGAAGACCTCATCCGCCTCACCGGCGCATCGCCGGACCGGACCTGGGTGTTGCTGTCGTTCACGACGCTCGATTGGAATGAGGACGCGCTGGCCCGGGTGGAGCAGCTGCAGGCCTACGAATTTTTCACCGTCCAGCCGCTGGAGTGGCGCCGCCGCAATATTCACCCGGTGAACCGCGAGGACGTTCCGTTTTCGGACGTCCTTGCTTCGATGGATGTCGTCGTTTCAAAACCCGGCTTCGGTTTGCTGTCGGAATGCGTGGTCAACAGCAAGCCGCTCGTTTATGCGGACCGGACCGACTTTCGAGAATACGAGTTGCTCGTACGCGAGATGCCGCGCTACCTTCAATGCGTGCACGTGGACACGCAAAGCCTGTACCGCGGAGAACTGGAAGAAGCTCTCGAAAGGCTGGGCTCGCAAGCGAAACCGCCGGAACACATGCCTGCCGGCGGCGCGGACATCGCCGCCCGTCACATCGCGGCTTTCTTGAAGTAACCGCCCGGTTACCATTCGCCCATCGCGGACTCAATATCGCGATCGCGTTCTTCGTCTATTTCCTCGATCTTGTCTCTGGCCCGCCTGCCGAGGTCCGCTTTGTTCTTCTGCGTCATCGTGTCAATAATGCCGGCTCCGCCACCCTGTGAGTCCGATTTTGGCTCCGACGGTTTGCAGCCCGCGATAAGCAGCAGGCCCAGGCACAAGGTTAAGAATCTCATTATTGCTCTCCCTGTGTTGATGTACGGCAAGTATACCTTTTGTCAGCGCTTCCGTTCCAGCGTTGTTAATCGGGAATCAATCCGCTTCACCAGGCGGTCGAGCTCGTCCAGTTTCTTTTCAACCGCCGTGAGCCGTCGCTCGATGGTGTTGAACGTGGTTGTGCGCCCGAATCCTTCGCCGAGACGAGATGAGATTTCGTTCAGCTTGTTCTCGGCGTCGGTCAGTCGTCGTTGCAGCTCGCGCTGCTGTTGATCCATCTTCTTATCCAACGCTCCAATGTCCCGCTGTAAAGTGGCCAGCGGATCATTTGTTTCGCTGGTTGTTCCGCCTTCGTTGGCGAACCCGGTTTGGGCAATCGCGAGGCATGCCGTTAAGATCAATAACGCTGTTCGGCTCATCATGTCTTCCTCCGCTTTCTGTCTCTTCCTGACCATCGCCTATCCTCGCCGAATTCGCAAGCCTTCACGGGTTTTCCAACCCGCCACGGCAGGCAAGTGCGCGGAAAAATATCGGATGGTGGGCGCTTTCGCCCTTGCACTTGTAATCCGGCCGCTTCCAATGCACATTAAGACATTGTTTTGGAGGAATCATCCATGGCACAAGCGGATATCGGCCTGATCGGTCTTGCGGTGATGGGCGAAAACCTCGTCCTGAATATGGCGAATCACGGCTACACGGTCGCCGTGTTCAACCGGACGGTTTCGAAGGTGGACGACTTCGTTGCCGGCCGCGCCGCAGGCAAGAGCATTGTCGGTTGCCGCTCCATCGAAGAGCTGGTGTCCGCGCTGAAGAAGCCGCGACGCATCATGATGATGGTGAAAGCGGGCGCTGCGGTGGACGCGCTCATCGCCCAGCTTGTTCCCCATCTGGAAGCCGGCGACATTCTCATTGACGGCGGAAATTCCTACTTTCCCGACTCCATCCGGCGCACGCGCGAAATCGAGGCCAGGGGTTTTCTTTTCATCGGTACCGGCGTTTCCGGCGGCGAGGAGGGCGCGCTGAAGGGGCCGAGCATCATGCCCGGCGGTTCTTCAGCAGCATGGCCGCACGTGAAGCCGTTGTTCCAGGATATCGCTGCGAAGGTGGACGGCGTGCCGTGTAGCGACTGGGTCGGGCCTGACGGCGCGGGCCATTTCGTGAAGATGGTGCATAACGGCATCGAGTATGGAGACATGCAGCTCATCGGGGAAGCGTATGCGTTGATGCGTGATGCGCTTGGCATGCAACCGCCGGAACTTCACGAAGTCTTCTCCGTGTGGAACAAGACCGAATTGGATTCGTACCTCATCGAAATCACGGCTGCGATTTTTCAGAAGAAGGATCCCGACACGGGAAATTACCTTGTGGACATGATCCTGGACGCAGCGGGGCAAAAGGGCACCGGCAAGTGGACCAGCCAGGTCGCTCTCGACCTGGGTGTGCCCCTGACGCTTATCACCGAGGCCGTGTTTGCCCGGGCCATGTCGGCCCTGAAGGAAGAGAGGGTGACCGCGTCGTCTGTGCTCAAGGGTCCGCGCGCGGCATGGCGCGGGGACCGGGCCAGGTTCATCGAGGACATACGGCGCGCGCTCTATGCCTCGAAGATCTGCTCTTATGCGCAAGGGTTCGCGATGATGCGCGCCGCGGCGGCGGAGCACAAATGGGATCTCGACATGGGCAACATCGCGCTGCTCTGGCGCGGCGGATGCATCATCCGCGCCCAGTTCCTGGACCGGATCAAGGCCGCGTTTGAACGGAAGCCGGACTTGGCCAATCTTTTGCTGGACAAGCACTTCCGCTCCGCCGTGTCGAAGGCGCAGTCGAGCTGGCGGCGTGTCATACGCGAGGCGCTGCGCCTTGGAATTCCAGTGCCGACGTTCAGCGCGGCGCTGGCCTACTATGACAGCTATCGGAGCGCGAAACTTCCGGCGAATTTGTTGCAGGCGCAGCGCGACTTCTTCGGCGCGCACACCTTTGAGCGGACGGACAAACCTCGCGGCGAGTTCTTTCATGCGGAGTGGTATTGATATGAAAAAGACACCGATCATACTGGCCAGTTCATCGCCGCGTCGGCGGGAATTCCTCAAACAGTTGGGGATTGATTTCGGAATTATTGTGCCCGATGTGCCGGAAGCCGTGCGGCACAATGAAAGTCCGAGGGCATACGCCCGGCGCCTGGCCGGCGAAAAAGCGGATGCCGTGTTTGCGCGGCTTGCGTCCGCAACGGTCGAGGGCGACCTGAAGGAAATAGACAAGAATCTCGCGCGCATCATTGCCACGGATGAATTACTGTTGCTTGCCGCGGACACGATCGTGGTGCTCGGCAAGCGCATCATGGAGAAGCCGGTCAATGATGCCGATGCGCGCCGCATGTTGCGCGCGCTCAGCGGACGGGCGCACAACGTGATCACCGGGGTTTGCGTGTTGAAGGTGGCAAAGGGCGCGCCGGTGCGCGAAAGGAACTTCACTGTTTCGACGCGCGTCGTGTTCAAGAAGCTCTCGACCGCGGAGATCAACGGCTATGTCGCGACCGGCGAGCCGAAGGACAAGGCGGGCGCTTATGCCATCCAGGGCATCGGCAGCTTCCTGGTGAAATCCATTTCCGGATCCTACACCAACGTGGTCGGGCTTCCCGTCGCGGAGCTCGTTGATTTGTTGCGCAAGGATTTCGGGTTTTCGGTGTTTTGACGGGTGTCGGCGGGGCGCGGGCTGAAGCCCGCGAAGGACTTCCGCGTAAACGCGGAACTCCGGCAAGGCTTCAGAGGGCGATGGTTGCGGAACACTCTTTAAACCGACAGTTCAATCCATCACCCCAACACCCCAATCCGTCCTCCTCACATCAACTGGGTGAAGTAATCCAGCAGGACATAACGCGGGTCGGAGCGGAGGTGGTTGGCTATTTCTGAAAGGCGTTTTTCAACCACGTCCTTTTCTGCGGCGATCGTCACGAAAGCGATGGTTGCCGATTTCCACAAGTCCTGTTTGTCCACTTCCGCCACGCTGACGTTCATTTTGTTCAGCGCGCGATCCTTGAGGCTGCGCAGGACCATGCGTTTGTCTTTCAGCGATTGCGCTTCCGGTATGCTGAGGTCGGCTTGTAGAAATCCGATGACCATAAGTGTTTTTATTTCGGGTTGTGCCTGGAGAAGGTGCGTCGAGTCGCGCGCGAAACTTCCCGAACGGCGCTGATTTTCGCCTGTATCCGCCGGTGGGGCGGGCATATCCGTCGGGCCTGACTTGCTTTTCTTTCCGCACGCATGGTGCAATTCCTGGGGGAGAAGGCTGTGCGGTTTGACGAAGAAAGTCAAGTGATTGAAAAGCGGTTTTAACGCTTCCCGCGTCCTGCATCGGGGTCGAGTTGAAGGCGAAGGGCGCGAATTTTTGTGCCGAAGCGTTCCTGCAGATTTGTCAGCAACTGCTTTTGACCATATCGCTTTAATTCGCTCAACCACGTGGAATGGCTGACGAACACCACGAGCGTGCCGCGGTCCAGCGCGCCGGGCCGCGCGTGCGCCGCCACCTGTTTCCCCGCGATGCTTTCCCACTGGTCCGCCAATTCCTGTTCCCAGAGGCGGTTCTCCAAGCCCCATTTTTTCATCACGTTGGGGACGATATCCGCAATGCTTGCGGAAAGGTCGGGCGGCGGTGGTGTGTCACGTGCGATCTGATGCCGTTCGCGTTCGAGTTGCCACCGGCCTTTATCGTACTTCTGTTTTCTCATGCCGGGATCAACCCATAGCAGATTGTCCGCGCCATGAGAAGCGTAAGCGCCGCATGTGGATTCGCCGCGATAAGCGAGTTCCGGGATTTCATCCCGGGCTGGGTTGTGGGATCCCTTCAGCGTCGCAGGCGTGCGCGGCCGCCGTCTTCATCCTTGTCTCTCGCTCATTGCTCTCTATAATCCCGGGCTTCTTACGAAGGAGGATGGGGTGTTAGCGAAAGTATGGTCGGGGGCGGTGTACGGCGTGGATGCCTACCCGGTGGAAATCGAAGTCAATGCCGGACACGGAGAGCCGAAGGTCATTCTTGTCGGCCTGCCCGATGCGGCGGTGAAGGAAAGCGGCGACCGTGTCTGGACCGCGCTGCTCAATTCCGGCTTTGCCCCGCCGATGGGCCGTACAACCGTCAATCTTGCTCCTGCCGACATCCGCAAGGAGGGGCCCAGTTTCGATCTTCCGATCGCGCTGGGAATGATTGCGGCACACGGCGACATCGAGCAGAAAGTCCTCGACGAATTGTGCGTGGTTGGAGAGCTGGCGCTGAGCGGGGAAGTACGCCGCGTGAAAGGCGTATTGCCGCTCGCGATCAATGCGAAGGCGGAGGGATTGCACGGAATCCTTGTTCCGGAAGAAAACGCGGAAGAGGCCGCGGTGGTGGAAGGACTTGAGGTTTACCCGGTAAAGACGTTGCGGCAGGCGGCGGATTTCCTGGCGGACAAGCTGAAGGTGTCTGCGCACCGTGTGGATGTGCAGGCGGTCTTCGAGTCGCACAGCATCTATGATGATGATTATGCGGACGTGAAGGGGCAGGAGTCGGCCAAGCGCGCGTTTGAAGTGGCCATGGCCGGGGGACACAACATCCTCGCCGTCGGGCCCCCGGGAACCGGCAAGACGATGCTGGCGAAACGGGTGGCCTCCATTCTCCCTTCCATGACCCTGGAAGAGAGCCTTGAGACAACAAAAATCCACAGCATTGCCGGCAAATTGCCGGCGCGACAGGCTTTGATCGCGCGGCGGCCGTTCAGTTCGCCGCACCACACGATTTCCGACGCGGGCTTGCTGGGGGGCGGTTCGCATCCGGTGCCGGGCGAGGTCAGCCTGGCGCATAACGGAGTTTTGTTCCTGGATGAGCTGCCGGAGTTCCACCGCAATGTACTGGAAGTCATGCGGCAGCCGCTGGAAGACGGGGTGGTGACGATCTCGCGCGCGACAACCAGTGTCACGTTCCCGTGCCGCTTCATGCTCGTGGCGGCGATGAATCCGTGTCCGTGCGGACACTACGGCGATCCGAAACGGGAGTGCCGTTGCACACCCATCCAGATCCAGCGGTATCGGAATAAGATATCAGGTCCGCTGCTGGACCGGATTGATATTCACGTCGAGGTGCCGGCGGTTCGCTACGAGGAGCTCTCTTCCATGGAACGCGGAGAGCCGTCATCCGCCATCCGCGAGCGCGTGGTCAAAGCGCGAAAGAAACAACAGGGCCGCTTCAAAGGTGTCGGTCGCGTGCATTGCAATGCGGCGATGCGGGCGAAAGACGTTCACAAGCACTGCCGCCTGGAAGACGATGCGCAGCAGATGCTCAAGATGGCGATCGCAGACTTGAATTTCAGCGCCCGGGCTTACGATCGCATTCTCAAGGTCTCGCGCACGATCGCCGACCTGGATGAGTCCGAAAACATCGCGATACACCACGTTCAGGAAGCGATACAATACCGGTCGCTGGACCGGCAATATTGGACGTAAACGACGATCCGTTTACGGTACGAGGATCCTGAAAAAGCGCCTGGGATCGTTGGGTTCGATTTCTGCCGTGTTGGTGCGGGGCATGGGAGGCGTGTTGGTCTGTGCGGATGTCCACGTGTCGGGCTGGTCCACCTGGCCGGTTGACGCGATGTGCTGGGCTACGTTGGTGCCGCCATACCAGGTCAGGCGCAATTTGCCGTTGATCAATTCCGCGCCGACGACCCGAAGATAGCATCCGGGGTCGTGCGGATTCGTGTTTGCACGCTGCTCCTGGATGTTGGTGAAGCCATCGCCATCGGTGTCTGCATTCTGTTCATCATAGTCTTCATCTTCCGGCGCATCGGCCCAGGAGGCATAGACCACGCCGGTGAAGGGGGAAGGCTTGTTCAGGTAGAATTCGATATCGCTTACAACCACGCATTCGCCTGGATCCAAAACAAGGTCTCCGTTGCCCGTTGTCGCCAGCGCGGCTTCCACTTGCGCTGTAATATCCACGTACGGCAACCCATCGAGTTCGTTTGTTCCGTCGGGATGCATGAGGTAGTAATTCGCTGTCGGCTGAACCGCGTACCAGAAAGGCCTCCCCAGGCGAAGCTGAGAACCGGGCAGATTGCAGAGGCGCAGGTTGGCTAAAAAAGTGCCGGTTGAAGGATCATGACGCCACGAAAAAAGTTCCGTGCTGGTTTGGCCGGTCACATTCATTAACGAGGATGAAAAGACCGCCACGACCTGCCAGGGGGCCTCCATGGTGATTTTCAGCGGCACGTTGGAGCCCGCGTAAGCATCGTTGACGACCCAATGACTGAAGTAATGATCGGGCGCCGAGGCCGGGACCAGGTCATATATATATCCGGAGGGCTTCCATCCCTCCGCCGCGCCGAGCACCGCACCATTTTGAGAAGTGATGGAAAGGTAGTGTTCCGTTATCCAATGCCATGTCTGCGTGGCGGGCTGCATGATATGGAAAACGGCCTCGGCACCCGAGCCTTCGGTGGGTGTAAGGCCGGGGCCGCTCCATCCGATGCAGACAATCCGCGTGCCCGTTCCGGGATCAATGGGACTGGTTGCCTCGTTGGTTAACGGGGTGTTCACCAGGACGGTGTGGCTGCCGTAATCGTAAGGCGACGAGGCGCCGATGGGCGAGGGTTGACCTTCGACGCTCAATTCAGCGTGGGTGATGACCGTTACAACCTTCGAAGCGCTGTTGTTGGATGGGTCGGGATCCGTCTGCAGCGCCAGCACGCTTGCCGTATTGGTCAGCATGCCGGCTTCCATCACCAGGACGCGGAGGGTGATGGTGGCAAAGGCGTTTTCCTCGATGGTCCCCAGCATGCACGTGAGCACGCCGTTTGAATAGTAGGCATTGCCCTGGCTGGTTTCGGCACTCGTGAAGATGACGCTGGAGGGGAGCGTGTCCTGCACGCGCACCTCGGTGGCGGCGTCAGGCCCGGCGTTGGAGACAACGAGCGTGTAAACCAGTTCGGAGTTAAAGTATGCCGGATCGGGCGAAGCTTCCTTCGCGATGCGGAGGTCCGCAGCTACGGGAGGGGAGAAGACCACGCACATGCCATTCAGAACCGAGCGGATTTCGTTCCGTGACCACTGAAGGCCGTTCGCGCCGCCGGCATCCTCGATGCCCAGCGTGGCTTGCCGCCCATCGCCCAGGAATTTGTCCGGTCCGTTGCGCATATCGCGATACTGCATGCGGACCTGGTTCCATGTTTCGTAGAGGATGACCTGGAAATGATAGCGCGCATTCGGATCGTCGAAATGTGAAGCGCCGTAGAATTGAACCACGAGCCTGCGGTAAGGTTCTGTACCCAGAACGGCATAATAGACATTCTGGGAGGGCCAGAGGGAAAGGTCGTCCCAGAACGGCGCGATCAGATTGTTCGGCGGAGTTGACGTAGGGATGGGGTCCGTAATGAACGAGGTTGAAAGTCCGTTGCTGTTGAAGGAAAGAAGCCCGTTGACGCTTACGAACACGCTGGTGTATCGCGTACCATAGAAGCGGAACCCGAAGCCGATGGGGATGGCGGCATACTTGTCATCTGTACCCGTGAGGGATGCGATTGCCGTTCCCGGCCCGCCTTCTTCCGGTGCGATTTCGTCCCACGAGATGGCAACCTGATCGGTTCCGATATATCCGAACGCATCGGGACCAATGGTACGGGCGTCAGCAGTGTGGACGGACATGATCAAAAAGATAAGAACCGGAAAATGCGCAGCAGCCTGGTATCTGCGATGGTTCATTGTTCCCCGCCAAACTCCCTGGAAGACCTCTCGCACCCATGGCTATCATATGCAGGAAGAGGGGGGCTGTAAACCTTCGCGGGGCGGATGGCTTGCCGTCGAACGCGCCGTCATCGCCCCGGCTCGGCCAGGAAGATGATGGATTTGCCACCCTGGTCGGTCTCCCAGATGATCCGTTTGCCCGCCGTACGGGGGTTGCGATCCTCATATTCATTGTCGGTCAGCCGGATCGCGTCGGGGCCGCCATCCCAGGCGAAAATTTCAGCATCCCAGTTGTCGTGGTAACCCATCCAGCAGATGATTCCGTCCCGGATGTCGGGATTCACGTCGTCATATGTGTTGCTGGTCAGCTTGTTTGTGCTGCTTCCGTCGTAATGGTAGATTTCGAAGTCGTCGCCATCGAAGCCTTGCCAGACCACCTGGCCGTTCCAGATGCGGGGATTCAGGTCGTCTTCGATATTGCTGCTGAGCTTTCGTGTACGGCCGTTCTCCCAGATGAAAATATCCGCATTGGCCCCCGCGTAACCCTCCCATACAACAACGCCATTCCACAGGGCGGGAGAAAGGTCGTCATACTGGTTGCTCGTGATCTGAATAGTTGCGCCCCTGGTGTGGTCATAGAGGAATATTTCGAAGTCGTGGCCATCCCATCCGTGCCAGACCACCTGGGGGCCGTGAACTTTGGGGGCCAGATCGTAATAATAATTGGTGGTCAGCTGGATGACCTGCCCGTTGGCCCAGACCATGATTTCCCAGCCGAAGGGCCAACCCTTCGCGGTCTGCCATGCGACGAGGTCGCCCCAAGCGGTGGGTCCCAGGTTGTCGCGGTTATCCGCTGTGAGCTGATAGACATCGGTGCCGCCACGCCAGAGCATCACCTCTGTATCCCCGCTGGTAAGTCGGCGCGCGCGATCTTCCAGCGTGGAGGTGTCCTGCGCTGGTTTTACGACGGCAGGTTCGGAAGCGGGGGGAGGAGGTTCGGTTTCTGTGACTTCGTTGGTGTCACTTGTCGCGACCTCCGGCACGGTGGTTTCGGTGTCGGCCGCGGCCGCTGCGCCGTTCGTCGGGACCGTCGCCGGTTCTTCAAGCGGAACGCCGTTCGTTGGAGGCGGGAGCCATATTTGTTCTCCGCTTTCGGTTAATCGTAGAAGCGGAGTGGCTTCCAGTTCCGGCGCACCCTCGTCTCGATCAGGGCTCGGAACCTGGCGCAGTTGCCACGACACGTTTCTTGCGGTGCCGGGCATTACGCCCACCCAGGCGATCGTGTTGCTGTGAACATAAGGGCGGATGTTGGCGGCGTTATCTTTCAGGCGCGTCCGGAAAAGCGGTCGTGTTGTGCCGTTGCTGTAGATCATGATATCGGCGGCAAGTTGGCCGCCGACGGTGGTTATGTACGCGCCCCATGCCGCCAGGCCGGTTTCGCTGATGACCGGTTCGCGACTGACGATATCATCGCTGGATATCTGGGTGATATTGAAGTCGGCGGCGCTCGCCGGAATCAACGTCAGCAACGTGAGCAGAATGGGGGCGAAGCGTTTCGCCGATAAGACGAAACTACACACCCCCTGTGCCCCGTACGTTGTTCGCGTTACGAGCATAGCTTGATTATCTACTTTTTTTCTGTTCAACGCGGCAGGCAGAAAAAAGCACCGCCGCGAAATTAAACAAGACAGTTTAAGGTGCGTTCCAAGGATAAAGCAATACCGGGATGACATGTTTTTGGGAGAACACCATTCGACTCATTACAACAGGTATCCTCATGAATCCATTTACATTAATCAGAGGGCGGATGCTGTGCCGGACGGGTCTGCTTGCATGCTGGAAGTTTCCGTTTGCGGCGGCAAAGTCGAAGACGCGCCTTCTGTCACATTTGTAATGCCCGCAGGAGGTATCGGCCAGTCCGGACCCCACTGATGCGCTTCACTCCAATAATGCAAAGGTTTTGCCGTGCGCAGTTTTGCGTCAACAAGCCGGGGGTCAAGGCGTTCGTCCTGGGTCAATCGCATTGCGGCCAGATCGCGCGAGAACCGTTCGATTGTTTTAAGAATGGCATTTACCATCACGCGCTCGAATTCCGTATTGTATTTAACAACGCTTGCTTCGCTGGTGAATTCCGAGTGCTCCAGCGCCTGGGCCATTTCGTAGGCCCACCATGGATTTCTGACGGGACCCCAGAGCGTTTCGCGCTCAACCCCGTGAAAGCGCGTCCTCAGCGTCAGCTTGGCAGCCAGCTTCAAGTCGCGAAGTGAGTTCAGGGCATAGGAGGCGGAGCGGGGGGATGGACTTAGAATATGCGCCTCGATCTTTCCCTTGTAGTGGCTGAGAAAGCCCTTCAAAACGATCGTTCGCATGTGCGGTTTGAGTTGGCGCGGGATAATGTGCCGCGGTTCGGGCAGCACCATTGTAAAGTGCATGGGCTTTGCGATCCGGTTGACCAGCGGCATGATTTCGCCCGATAGGAGGGATTCCACAATTTCTTCCTGCCGTGCGGAGATCTCCTCGTCTTCCGCGAACATAACGATATCGCGGCCGAAAAAGCTGATCAGGACATTTCCATATTGCCAGAGATTCTGGTCCAGTTGCTGGAAAAAGTAGCCACCGGTGTGCAAAGAGGGCTTCCGGCGGGTAAGAGGGAACCCGCCGATTGCATAAAAAACCACGTCCGAAACAGCGCCATCCGTATCGGTCTGGTAAGTGACCAGCATGGCGGCCACCTCGCCGAGATGCAGAGCGGGGTCATCTGCAAGGCCTTTGCTGACCAGGGCCTTGAGGTGACGAAGTAGTTCCGGGTTGTCGCCGAAAATGACCTGAAGGAAATCCAGAGAAAAAGCTTTTTCCGCCGGAACCTCGCCAATGCTGCCGCCGTTGGCGACCAGGTAGCGGACTTGCGTGTACATATCGTGCCCGATTGATACAGTGCGATATGCCCGCAGGCCTATATAAACAAGCCCAACCGCCGTCACAACAAGGGCCACCACGATGGGCTTGACCCATTTTCGTGTTTTCTTCACCCGCAACATCTCCTGTCCCGAGGTATGGCTCTCCCATCCCCGCACAGTATATATATACACCGGAAAAGGCGTTTTCGGCAATAGCAGTTGCCCGGGGTTTGCGCGTGACAATGTCCCGGCGATTCCTACAATGACCCCGTTTTTCATCGTCCCGCAGAGACCCTTATGAAAAAGACATCGGTCTTCAGAAAAAAAAGCGATTGCTGGTGGGATTTCGTGGACACCGAGCCCGGCAACCCGGCTTTCGGGGAGTTTGTGGCTTTCAACACGGAATCCATCGGCCGGCTTTACTTTCCGCTTGTCAACGAAGCGGGCATGCGGTCATGGACCACACCCGATCTTCAGGGCAGCCCCGCGGGCAGCCATAATGAATACCTCGGGTTTCCTCTGACGGCGGAAGACCTTGCGAACTCGCTTGTGCATCGCGGGTTCTGGATCGTCGAACCGGGGCGCCCGCCTTTCTCGCTCTCGCGTCTTTCCGCCGACGGACTCGAATCGCATGTACGTCAGGCGCGTGTTCCTCAATCCATTGTCAATGCCGGACCGGGATGGTTCAGTCTGACCAAGGAAGGTCCGGGGCGGCGCTATCGAATCCGAGCGACACTCTGGTGTCCCGCGGATCTCGACGAGAAAGTTGAACTGATGATGGTCGAGGTCGTCAACCGGTCAAAAGCGCCCCTGAAATTCAATGCGTATGCCGCGCTCTCCATGTATGCGCGTTCAGCGGATGATGTGCGGGACCATCGGCATGTGACAGCGCTTTTGAATCGTGTGAGGTTGCACCGGCATGGCGTCTCGGCGTGTCCGACCATGTCCTTTGACGAGCGTGGACATCAAATTAACACAACGACCTATGCCGTGCTCGGTTTCGGGCCGAAGGGCTGCGCCCCCTCCGCGATCTGGCCGACGCAGGAGAGTTTTCTCGGTGACGGCGGAAACTTTGCGGCACCCGCTGCGGTCTGGGGGCGGGAGACGGGTCCGGCCGGATCGCTGAAGAGTTTCCAGGGCAAGGAAGGCTTGGGCGGATTCCGCTTCGGCGAAATCGAACTGAAAAGCGGGGCCTCCGCGCGCTTTGTATTCCTCGGAGGGATAGATCGCAATGCGGCGGGCGTCGAAAGGTGGACTCGCTGGGCAAGAAGTCCGGTTCGCGTGGCAAGGTCGCTTGAGGCGACAAAAATCTATTGGCACGACCGTATCGGCAAGGTGGCTTTTTCGACACCCGATCCGCGGCTCAACAACTGGCTGTCGTGGGTGGGGTTCCAGCCGATGCTGCGCCGTCTCTATGGGAATTCCTATCTGCCGCAATACGATTATGGCCGCGGCGGGAAGGGATGGCGCGATCTCTGGCAGGACTGCCTGGCATTGCTGCTCTCGGACCCGGCCGAGGTGAAGCCGATGCTCCTTCACAACTTCGGCGGCGTGCGGATTGATGGTTCGAATGCCACGATTATCGGAACGAACGGAGCGTTCATTGCCGATCGCAACAGCATTCCCAGGACCTGGATGGACCACGGATGCTGGCCGACCTACACGACGCTGCTTTACGTGGATCAAACGGGCGACACCGCTTTCCTCCTGCGCGAGCGGGAATATTTCAAGGATCCGCAGACGCATCGTTGCAAGCAGCGGGATGCGCGATGGTGCGAGTCGGATGGCGATGAGCTGCGAACGCGCGACCAAAAAATTTACAAGGGCACGATTCTCGAGCATATGCTGGTGCAGAACCTGACCGCCTTCTTTAATGTGGGTGGGCATAACGTGTGTCGGCTGGAAGGCGCGGATTGGAACGACGGATTGGACATGGCGGACGAGCGCGGCGAATCCGTCGCATTCAGCGCCTTCTATGCATGGAACCTCGACCGCATCGCGGATATGGTCGAAGTGCTTGCGCGGCGAGGAGCGCGAAACATATTGCTCGCGGAAGAATTGTTGCTTCTCCTCGACCGATTGCCCGGCGGCCGCCGTGTGAATTATGCTTCCGCGCGGGCGAAGCAGGACCGGCTGAATCAATACATGGATGTGGTAGCCCGTGATGTGTCGGGCGCGAAGAAAGCCGTGGATCCGGCACGCCTGGCCGTGGACCTTCGCGCCAAGAGCCGCGACCTTGCCGACCGAATCAGGAAGGATGAATGGACGGCGCTCGGGAACGCGGAGGGCTTCTTCAACGGGTATTATGATAATCGCGGCCGGCGTGTTGAGGGACGTCGTGCAGGCCGCGTGCGCATGACGTTGACGGGGCAGGTCTTTCCGCTCATGGCGGGGATCGCTGATGCAGCGCAGGCCGACCGCGTGATCCGCGCCGTGGAGCACTGGCTGAAAGATCCTGTGACCGGTGGCATCCGTCTCAACACCGATTTCGGCGGTATCCAGCCCGACCTCGGCCGCGCCTTTTCGTTTGCTTACGGCGAGAAGGAGAACGGCGCCGTGTTTTGTCACATGGCCGTCATGTATGCCTTTGCGCTGTACAGGTTGCGGAGACCCGAAGCGGGGCGCAAGGTCTGGGCGACGCTTTATTGTTCGACATTGAACGCGGGTACGTCCCGCATCTTCCCGTGTGTGCCGGAATACTTCAATGCGGAAGGCCGCGGCATGTATTGCTATCTCACCGGCACCGCGTCATGGCTTGTTTACCTGCTTTTAACCCAGGCGTTCGGTGTTCGGGGAGAGCTGGGGGACCTGGTCCTTGATCCCCAGTTGATACCGGACGAGTTCGACGACAATGGCGAAGCGGCCGCGACCGTGCCCTTTGCCGGCCGCACGTTGAGGGTTGTGATTCGGAACCCCCGCGGCCTGAAGCCCGGAAAATATGAAGTTTCCCGCATTTGCATCGGACGGCGTAACGTGCCGTTTGAAAAACGGGATCGCGGAGGGGTACGCGTCCGGCGGAGGGAAATCGAGAGGCTGCCCGCCGGCAGGATAATCTGCCTCGATGTTACCTTGTAGTCCGTACGGGAACCTCTAGAATACGGACGCATATTGGAGATGTAATTATGATGAAACCCTTGCTTGCGCGTGAAGCCATTGATGCCATAGTTCACGGGACCCACGGCTCCCCTTACGAAGTGTTGGGCATGAATGAGACCGGCCCGTCGTCGCCAGGCGTCGTGGTCCGCTCGTTCCAGCCCTATGCGCGGAAGGTCGAGGTCATCAGCGCCGATACGGGCGAAGCGCTCGAGCTGGCACGCATTCATGATCAGGGGTTGTTCGAGCTTGTTTTGTCCGGCCGCCAGAAATTCCGGTATCGCCTGCGCATGACCGGTTTCGACGACCACCAGTGGGAGTTGGAGGATCCGTACCGCTTCCCGCTGCAGATCACCGATTTCGATCTCTACCTTTTCGGCGAGGGGACGCATTACCGCACCTACACGAAAATGGGCGCGCACGTGATGACGATTGACGGCGTGCCGGGTGTCCACTTTGCAGTGTGGGCGCCGAACGCGATTCGCGTCAGCGTGATCGGCTGGTTTAACCGATGGGACGGCCGGCATCACCCGATGCAGCACCGCGGCAGTTCCGGGTTGTGGGAGATCTTCATCCCGCACCTTCAGCCGGGTGACCTGTACAAATTCGAGATTAAAGGACATAACAACTTCCTCGGGCAGAAAGCGGATCCATACGCGTTCTTTTCCGAGCTGCGTCCGAAGTCGGCCTCCGTGGTGTGGGATCTGGATCGGTATCAGTGGCGCGACGAGGCATGGATGTCACAGCGGCGCGAGACCCGGTGGCACGACAAGCCGATCAGCGTGTACGAGGTACACCTCAGCTCGTGGCGCAGGATCCCGGGCGACTTCAATCGGTGGCTGACCTACCGGGAGCTTGCGGATCAGCTCATCCCATACGTCAAGGAGCTGGGCTATACCCATATCGAGTTGCTGCCCATCAGCGAACATCCGTTCGATGGATCGTGGGGCTATCAGACCATCGGCTATTTCGCGCCGACCTCCCGGTTCGGTACGCCCGACGATTTCATGTACTTTGTGGACCGCTGCCACCAGGAGGGCATCGGGGTCCTCCTCGATTGGGTTCCCGCGCATTTCCCGAAAGACGGGCATGGCCTTGCCTATTTCGACGGCAGCCACCTGTACGAGCATGCCGATCCGCGCAAGGGCGAGCACCGGGATTGGGGAACGCTCATCTTCAATTACGGCCGCAACGAAGTGAAAACGTTCCTGCTTTCCAATGCGATGTATTGGGCGGATGTTTATCACATAGACGGGTTGCGCGTGGACGCCGTGGCCAGCATGCTTTATCTCGATTATTCCCGCAAGGAAGGCGAGTGGGTCCCGAACCAGTTCGGCGGCCGGGAGAACCTGGAGGCGGTTGATTTCCTGAAACGCTTCAACGAAGTCGTTCACGGCGAATACCCCGGCTTCATCACGTTTGCCGAGGAATCAACGGCCTGGCCGATGGTGTCCAAGCCGACGTACCTGGGCGGTCTCGGTTTCGACTTCAAGTGGAACATGGGATGGATGCACGATACGCTCGTGTACATCAGCAAGGAGCCGGTTCACCGAAAATACCATCACCACGAGCTGACCTTTTCCTTGATCTACGCATTCACGGAAAACTTCATTCTCCCGTTCTCGCATGATGAAGTCGTGCACGGGAAGGGATCCATGCTGGACAAGATGCCCGGCGATGGGTGGCAGAAATTTGCCAATCTCCGCCTGCTCTATGCCTACATGTTCGCGCATCCGGGCAAGAAGCTTCTGTTCATGGGCGGCGAATTCGGGCAGGGCCGGGAATGGAATTACCACGAGAGCCTTGACTGGCACCTGCTGGAATATGAACCGCACCGCAAGATGCAGGAACTGGTTCGAGACCTGCACGCGCAATACCGCCTCTACGGCGCGATGCACGAGATTGATTTCTCGTGGGAGGGTTTCGAGTGGATTGATCTGCACGATTGGGAGCAGAGCATCATTTCATTCTTCCGACGCGGAAAAGATCCGCGGGACATTCTCGTATGCGTCTGCAATTGCACGCCTGTGCCGAGGGAAGGATACAGGATCGGCGTGCCTGAGCCCGGCCGTTATACCGAGGTGCTGAATACCGACGCGGCAGCCTATGGTGGCAGCAACGTGGTGAACGAGGGGGACAAGTGGGCGGACAACATGCCATGGATGGGCCGCAACTGGTCTATCGGGCTTCGCCTGCCGCCGCTCGGCGCGGTTTACCTGCGGTTGAATCCGCACGATTGAGATGGAATCGCACCCGTGACAGGCGGGTTATCCCCGTGCTCGTGACGCGCACGCGATGGGTTACGGCGCGAAGCGTTCGATCTTGTTGAGCACGTGTTCGTATTCCTGCTTGATGTTCTGCAGGAAGTTTTTGACCACGCGGCCGCGGAACTGCTTGAGATCAATCTGGCGATCATTCTCCTGGTCGCCGGTGGTCGCCATGCGGAGGAGCCCCCGCGGCAGGTGTTGCGCGCGGATGCGCATGCCTCCCGACAGGCAGCTGGCATTGCGGATCGTTTCCGCCAGTTCCGGCAGGTTGCCGGGCCAGGGGTAGTTTTCCAGCACCATCAACGCTTCCGGGTCAATCGGCATCTTCTCCGTCGCATTCAGGAAGCGCCGCAGCATAAGACCGATGAGAATGCGCACATCCTCGGGGCGCTCGCGCAGCGGAGGAACGGTGAGCGTCGTTTCCTTCAAGGCGTGCAAAAGATCGTTATCAAACATCCGTTGCTCGACCCGCTTTTCAAGATGCGTTGCGGTGGAGGCAAAAATGCGTGTACGGAGCAACTGGATCGCCCCGTCTTCACGCGCTTTGAATCTTCGAGTGAGAATGACGCCTGCCAGTTCTTTCTGCATGAGCATCGGCATGGACCCGATATCGCGAAAATACATCGAGCCGGCTTTGCTGTGGTCCAACAGCAAGCCGATGGTTCCGCCCTCCCGCAGGCGAGCGCAATCAACCCGTTCGAAAAGCTCATCCCGCGTAGCCCCCCTGGCGTGGAGGGTCCGCGCCAGGATCTCTTTGCCGGTGCCCGGCTCGCCCTGCAATAAGACGGCCCCGTCGCGAGGAGCCAGTTCTGCGATCCGTGCGCAGACATCCTTCATGCTTGGGCTTGCGGCGACGATGTGAGGGAAGGGCAGAGTGGATGGTTCGGGGTTGGTCAGGGCCGGAATACTGTTGCGGGCCTTCACATATTCGAGCGCGGCGCCGACCGTGGTGCGAAGCGATTCCAGCGAGAACGGCTTGGCGAGATAATCAAAAGCCCCTTTCTGCATGGCTTCCAGCGCCGTGTCGGCCGTACCGTAACCGGTGGCCATGATGACGGGCACGCCGGGCGATTTTTCCTGGGCGATTTCAAGAAACCGCAAACCGTCCATGCCGGGCATGGCATAGTCGGTAATGATCACATCGAAGCTTTGAAAACCGACAAGCTTCAACGCCATGTCGCCTGCCGTTACGGTCGCAATGTCATGCCCGTCGGCCGACAACGCCGATTTCAGGCACTTCAAGACCATCGGCTGATCATCTACAACAAGAATTCTTGCCATAAAGGCCCCGGGTTCCCATGCCTCTCTCGTCCCCTAATATATGGGATTACAGGCCTGATCGTATAGTGGGGAATGGACAAGAACGGGAGGTTGGTTCTTAATACAGGCAGAATCCGGTTGATGGAGGAAAAATGTCAAAACTCGTTCGTTTAAGCGTTTCATTGGATGAAAAACTGGTCGAAAAATTCGACCGGCAGATTGCGCGCACGCATTGTCCTACGCGATCCAAGGCCGTGGGGGACCTGATTCGCGAAAGCCTGATTCATCGGGAGTGGTTGGAAGGCAAGGAGGTCGCCGGCGCGATCATATTGGTCTATGACCACCACAAACGCGACCTGGCCCGCCGATTGAATCATATTCAGCATGACTGGCATCACATGGTCATGGCGACACAGCACTTTCATCTAGATCACGACAACTGTCTCGAAATCCTTGCCGTGCGGGGCAAGCCGAAAGATATTGCGGAGTTGGAATCCGGTTTGCGCGCGGTGAAAGGAATCAAGCACTGCTCGCTTGCCACGGCGACCACCGGCCGTGCGCTGTGATTCAGTTTCTTTTCGATTTGCGTTTCAAGCCGCAGGCCGGGCATAGGCCGTACAACGTCACTTCATGATGCTTCACGGTAAACCCGCGCGGTGTCAGCGCCTGGATGCCGCGCGGGCAGCCGGCGATGGGGTAGACCTTGTTGCAGGATTGGCAGTGGAAATGGTGGTGATGATCCTGTCGCACCCACTCATAACGTGTCGGATGGCCCGGCACGCGGACCGGGATCAGCAGGCCCGCTCCCGTCAAATGCTTGATGGTGCGATACACCGTTGCGATCCCGAGCGCGCGATGCTTCCGTTGCGCCAGCGCGCAGGCCTCCTCAGGCGTCAACGGCCTCGCCGCTTCACGGAAAGCGTTCGTTACCGCTTGACGTGGCCGGGTCCGCCGCTGCACTATTGATACTGATTTATCACTATCAGGCATGACGTCCACGTTATAGACTTGGAGTGGGTGAGGCAAGAGGAAAGCGCAGGGGAAACATTGAACATCGGACATTCGGCATTGAGCGTCGAAGGAGCATGATGAAGGCCATTCGATTCATGCAGGTGCTGGTTTTGGTCTTGGTGACCGGCGCCGCAGCGCAGGCACAGGTGTCGGTAGTTACCACCATTTTTCCTTTATACGACTGGACTCGTGAGGTCGGTGGTGACCGTGTGGATGTTGTGCAACTGCTGCCGCCGGGCGTCGAGGCGCATACGTTCGCGCCGAAGCCTTCCGATATGTTGCTTTTGAATAAAGCGCATGCATTCGTCTATGTCGGCGAGGATATGGAGCCGTGGGCAAAGGATGTCCTCCGGGGGCTTGATAATCCGGCACTGGTCGTGGTGGAAGCCGGGCGCGAAGTTGAGAGGGCGGACGACCATGAGCATGGCGAGCATTGCGCTCACGGCCATGACCATGGACATGGCGATACCGACCCGCATATCTGGCTGGACCCGGTTCTCGCGCAGGCGATGGTGTCCGCCATCGCGCAGGGGCTCGCGAAAGCTGATCCTGAAGGCGCCTCGCTTTATGAGGCGCGCGCGCAGGCGTACATCGCGAAACTTCGGGAGTTGCATCGAAAGATCGAAGCCGGGCTCGCCACGTGCCGTCGCCGTGAGATCGTGTATGGCGGGCATTTTGCTTTCGGTTACTTCGCGCGCCGGTACGGGTTGTCTCATGTTTCCCCGTATCCCGGTTTCTCGCCCAATTCGACGCCGACTCCTCGCCAGGTCGCGGAATTGATCCGGGTGATCAGAGCCTCGGGGCAAAAAACGATTTTTCACGAGGAACTGATCGAACCGCGCGTGGCCCGTACAATGGCGGAAGAGACCGGCGCGAAACTGGAATTGCTGCACGGTGCGCATAATCTTACAAGGGATGAGCGCGCGCGGGGCGAGACCTACCTTTCATTGATGGAAGGCAATCTCGTCAAGCTGCGCGCGGCGCTGGAGTGTGAATGAACGTGATCGAAACAACCGATCTGAGCGTGGCCTACGGCATGGGCATGGCGCTCGACCGCGTCTCATGGCGGGCCGGGCCCGGCGAGTTCTGGGCTATCGTGGGACCGAATGGTTCCGGTAAAACCACGCTGGTCAAAACGGCGATGGGCTTGCTGCAGCCCCGCTCGGGTTTTGTCACTCTTTTCGGCGTCGAGCCGCGCAGGTTTGGGGCGTGGCAGCGCGTCGGATACCTCCCGCAGTTCGCATCGCCTGCTTTTCCGAAGTTTCCGGCTACCGTGCGCGAAGTGGTGGCGCTGGGAAGGCTTGCCGGCAAGCGTTTTCCACGGTGGTTGGGGGCTGCGGACGACGAGGCCGTGAAGAGCGCGTTGGAGCGCCTGGGTGTGGCGGGCCTCACGGATCGGCGGATCGGAGAGCTTTCGGGTGGTCAACGGCAGCGCGTGTTGCTGGCCCGCGCATTGGTGAATCGTCCCGACCTGCTTATTCTGGATGAACCGACGCTCGCGCTCGATCCCGATAGCCGCGAGAGTTTTTATGCGCTCCTTGCGGAAATGCACCGGCAGGGCGGCTCGACTATTGTGCTCATCACGCACGACAGCGCCACGGCGGGGAAACATGCGTCGCATCTGCTTTACCTCGACCGTTCCGTGTTGTTTTCCGGAACGTTCCAGGATTTCTGCCACTCCCCGGAAATGAATCGCCAGTTTGGTTCTGTCGCACAGCACACGATCTGTCATCAGCATGACGGGGGAGGTGGGTCATGCGCGAAGTGATGGAATTTCTCCAGTTCGCTTTCGTTCAGCGCGCGCTGCTGTCGGGCGTTTTCATCGCGGTGGGTTGCGGCCTTTTGGGCGTCTTTCTCGTGCTGCGCCGGCATTCGATGATGGGCGATGGGCTTGCGCACTTCGCTTTCGCGACGGTGGGTCTGGCGCTGTTGATGGGATGGGCTCCGCTTTACGTTTCCATTCCTCTCGTGGCTCTTGCGTCGCTCCTGATCCTGCATCTGCCCACGCGCGCCACGATGTATGGCGATGCCGCGATCGGAATGGTGTCCGCGGTCGGGGTGGCTATTGGCGTTTTGCTTTCAAGCCTCGGAGGCGGATTCAGCGTGGATTTGTTCAGCTTTCTTTTCGGGGATATCCTCGCGGTCGGTCGCATGGAGGCACGCCTGGCACTGGGATTGGTGGTGGGGGTAGTTGTCGCGATCTTGCTGGCCTATCACGAACTGTTTGCCGTGACATTTGACGACACGAGCGCGCGCGTGTCGGGCATTCGTCCGGAACGCAGCAGCCGCCTGCTGGCCGTGTTGACGGCATTGATGGTGGTGCTTGGCATTCGCGTGGTCGGCATGCTGCTCGTTTCCAGCCTCCTGATCTTTCCTGCCGTCACCGCGCTCCAGTTGTGCCGAAGCTTCAAGGCTGTGCTTGTGACGTCTGCCATGCTGGCGGCGCTCTCCGTTGTCACGGGCATTTTCATTGCCCTCTGGCTCAACACTCCTGCCGGCGCGACCATCGTGCTGGTCAACGCCGCGTTCTTCTCCGCCTCTCT
>CAZTYH010000017.1:16740-47362 GCA_964617565.1 uncultured Verrucomicrobiota bacterium | reverse complement strand
TGCATCTTGAACGGTTCGGGAACCGGATCGGCCCCCTCCCACACCACGCGCCGGAAATCATCCGGGTCGGTATTGCCTTCGGTATTGATGAGGAGGACCTGCGAATCGGGCCCCAGCCCGAGCGCCTCGCGCAGCGCCTTCGCGCCGTCCCATTGCATAATGAACATCAACGCGCCCAGCGTCACTGCGCCCGACTCACCCGACACGATAAACGGGTCTCCCGCCAGCGGCGTGCCGTACACGCGCATGCCCTTGGCGGCCACATAATCGGGACACACGGAAAAAACATCCGTGCAGTTGCGCAACACATCCCACGCCACCGGACTCGGATCCCCGCAGGCAAGGCCCGCCATGATCGTTTTCAACTCCCCGTCAAAATGGTGTGGATGGCCATCGCCCGCGCGCGCGGAATTGAGCAGGCATGCGGCCTCGACCGGCTCCACCACAACCGTTTTCGGGCGGCGCTCGGCCAGAAGCTGATGGTAAAACCCGATCACCGATGCCGCGAGCGCGCCCACTCCGGCCTGGACAAATACATGCGTCGGCCGCGACAACCCCTGCCCGGCCAATTGCTCCTGAACCTCCGCGAGCATCGTCGTATAGCCCTGCATCACCCACTTCGGGATATCCTCATATCCCTCCCACGACGTGTCCGAAATCACCTGCCATCCGTTCTTCTTCGCATCCTCGTTCACCTGCCGAACCGCGTCGTCGTACGTGCCGTCCACCACCGTGATCTCCGCGCCGTTGCGGCGAATGGCATCAATGCGCGCATCGGAGGTGTACTTGTGGACGTAAACAATGGACTTGAAGCCCAGCCGCGTCGCTGACCACGCAACGCCTCGCCCGTGATTGCCGTCGGTCGCGGCGGCAAAGACAAGATCACCGAGCTTCCGCCGCGCCTCGCCCGCGAGGATATCTTTCACGGAGATTTCTCCGCCCAGCTTCTGCGCGAGGTATTGGTAAATGGCAAACGAACCGCCGAGCACCTTGAACGAGTTCAGACTCAATCGCACCGACTCGTCCTTGATCCAGATGCCGCCGAGGTTCAGCATCGCAGCAAGCCGCCCGAGGCTTTTCAGCGGGCTCATCCGGTAGCCTTCGAGCTGCCGGTGAAACTGGCGCGCCTTGCGTGCGATATCCGGAGGAAGAATATCTTTCACCGGGCACGAGCATTTGCCGGTTTCGGCGCGCTCGTTAAGCACCCATTGAATCGGCGGAACCATCTGTTCTGTTTGCATGAGCGTAAGCATATAAAAAGAACGCCCGGACTCAAGCGCGGTCTGCGGGATAACATTTCAACAGCATGCCATTCACGCGGCGTTTGTTTTCCGGATCGCGACCAGCGTGATGTCGTCGTGTTGCGCGTAACCGCGGGTAAAGGCATCCACTTCGGCCAGAATTTGCTTCACGGCCTCGTCGGCGGACCGGCCGGCGCACTTCTCGAGCGATTTTTCCAGGCGGTCAAAGCCGAACTCTTGTTCCTGGTCGTCCATCGCCTCGGTCACACCGTCGGTATAAAGCAGGAGCAGGTCGCCGGAACTCAGCTCAAGGGTTTCCTCGCAGAGCAAACGGTCGAACGTGTTCATCTCCAGCAATCCCATGGCGGTGCCGGACGGCGCCACCTTCTCCACGCGGCCGGTTGCCTTCCGCAATACGAGCGCGGGCTCATGGCCTGCGCGCAGGAAGCTCAGCGACGAGCGGTTCGGGGCAAGCGTGGCAACACTTAGCGTCACAAACATGTCTGAGCTTAAATCCGGCGTGAGATTGCGATTCACCCAGCGCAACGCCAATGGGATGGACGACTCGAACTGCACGCAGGTATGGATCAGCGTGCGAACGATACTGACGATCATGGCCGCGGGAACGCCCTTGCCGGAAACGTCTCCGGCCACAATGAACCACCGCCCGTCCCCGGCGGAAACGTAATCGAAATAGTCGCCGCCGACTTCAAAAGCGGGCCGGCAAACCCCCTGGACTTCAAAGCCCTCGATCTCCGGCACGGATACGGGTAGCATCCCGGCCTGGATCTGGCGAGCCAGCGCCATTTCCCGCTCGTATCGCTCCTTCTCGGACAGCTCGCTGTAGAGCTTCACATTCTCGATAGCCGCGGCGGCGTGCTGAGCCATGGTCTGGAGAATCGTGATCGTCTCGTCTTCGTAATGGCCTTCCGAGCGCGGCCGCCCGATCCACATCGCGCCGACTGACTTGTTACTCGCGATCAGGGGAATGGCCAGTTCCACCGTGGCCTCGGCATGAGGGAGATCGTTGCCGCTCCGGTCGAGGAACCGCGTGCGGCCGTCACGGCACGCTCGCTCGATCAACGCATCGCTTCCAGGCGAAGGATGCTCGCCCGCATCATGGGACACAACCATCTCCAGCCGCCCGGCCTTATCATTGTAAACATAAAGCCGGAACGCTTCCGCGGGAGAAACGGCAAGGCACATTTCCATGAAGCTGTTGTAGAGATTGCGGATGTCGAAAATGCGGCTGAGCTCCATGGTCCATTCCTGCATCCGGTGCATCAGCGCGATGCGACGCCCCAGCGATCCGACCATGTCATTGAACGTTTGCGCCAGGAGCCCGATCTCATCCTCCCCCGCCACGATCACATGTTGATCCATATCCCCGCGACGCACCCGCTTGGCAGCCTGGATCAGGCTTTCCACCGGCGCAAGTGAATGGCTGGTCAGCCACGACGAAAGCCCGATCGCAATCAGGATCACAACGGCCATGACCAAAAAAGTGTTTCTGAACAGGACGGCGATCTTCGCCTGAATATCGGAGGGAAAGGTGATGAACACAAAGCCCGGCACATCGCCATCCGGCGAAATCAAGCCCGCCACATGGATGGACTTTGTTTCGCCGTCATACCGCTCGCGATATTGCACGGGAAGCTCCGCGCGTTGAACATAGCGCGGAGCTTTCGGCCTTCCATCATCCGCGTATTCATAGGCCAATATGCCGCGCCCGTCGTACACGGCCAGGTTGGAAGGCCGGTGCGTGATCCGCGCGCCCTGCTCTCCTTCAAGCAGCAGAAATTTTTTCTCAAAAACAAAATCCAGGCTCCGTTTCTGGTAAACGCCGCGGTGCGTCTTGTTGTGTGCAGTCAGGTAGTTGGCCGCGGCCATGTACACGGTGAAGGCGGAGCTGAATTCCTGCATGTACAGCTCGCTGCGAAACTGGTAGGCGGCAACGCCCGTGATGCTGACGCCGCTTAACGCGATCATAGCCGTCACGATCAACGTTACCTTGCGTGCAAACGGCATTTTGCCGAGAATCATGTCCGGTGTCTCCGGGAAAACATCCCCGCACGCGAGCGCAATTGATACGGAAGCGTAACGCACGTGGACCGCGGATGCGAGAAGGAATTGCGGTGCGCAGGCGCTTTATCCCGGCAGCTTCAGCAATCGCGCGGCGTTGGCAAAGAAAACCTTGTCCAGCTCTTCATCGGTCAGTCCGGACTGCCCGAGCAATTCCACTTCCCGCCCCTGGTCCGCCCACGGCGAATCCGTTCCGAAAAGCACCCGCTCCATGCCGTGCCGCCGGGCCATGTCCACGAACCTGCCGTGGTCCAGCCACGCCAAGGTATAAGACGTTTCGAGATACAAATTGCGGCCGACCAGGTGCCGGTCCACCTCGTCCCACATCTGGAATCCGCCGAAGTGCGCTGCAATCACCTTCATCCGCGGGAACAGCTCGAGCACCCGCGCCAGCTTGTCGGGAAGACAGTGATAGGGCGGCTTGAGTCCTATGTCCACGCCGGCATGAAAGAGAACGATCAAGCCGGCCTCCACCAGGGCCTCATAAATGGGAAACAGCCGCTCTTCGTCCACGAAGAATTCCTGGTAATCCGGATGAAACTTCACGCCCTGGATGCCGGCATCCCTGAGGCGGGCGATCTCCGCTCTGTAGTCGGCGTAATCCGGATGCACGGTGCCGAACGGAACGATTTCGCGATCGCCCAGCCCGGCAATGGCAAACGTGTTGATGGAGGGCGTCTGGCTCGGGCGCGTGGACACCGGCAGGGAGACGCTGAATTCAATCCCGTTATGCCGCATGGATTCCTTCAGTCCGCGAACCGTGCCGTCGGTAAAAGCCGTTTCCCCTGAATTTCCGATCAAATGCTTGATGGCGCGCGCCGCGAGGTCATCCGGAAATGTGTGCGCGTGTGCATCAATAATGCGTCTCTTCATGGAACAATCTCCTGCATACAGCATAACCCGGCTTTTTATTTGCGAAAGCACGAATGAATACAATTGGACTGGATCGGGGTATGTGTCTGTGGTAGGGGTGGCAGGATTTCGTTCCAGGAGTATGCGGCGTGAATGAGGAAGCGGACAAGGCTGAAGAATCTGCCGAGCTGATGTACGTCAAATGCGCGTACTGCGGCAAGTGGATGGATGTCAAGCCGGGCCAGATGAACTGGGTCAGCCACGGCCTCTGCGACGACTGTCTCAAAAAGGAATTGGAAAAGATCCATTCGCAAATGCCGAACAAGGAAATCCCTCCCGCCTGATCATCGGCGCGCGGCTCAGTCAACCGCATGGTCGTTCACGTATTCAGGCAACCACCCCATGTAGGCCGCGTACTTCGCAGGCAGGTTGGTCACAACGGATTCCACCGCGGTCACGCTGCGGGTATCGGGTCCGATCTCCACCACGTATCCGTCCTTGATCAGCAATTGCGGCCGCGGGTCGTTGCCGACATAGGTGAGCTCGAAAACCATCGTTCGCGAAGCTTCGCCGAACTGGTAGAAGTTTTCTTTCAGACCGTCCTCGGCCACCGCGAGAAATCGTCCGAATCGCGATTGCCCGAGCGTCGCTTCCAGTGCGCGGTAAAGATCTTCTTTAAGAAAGGCGCCGTCCTCATGGAAAGCCGGAATGTGAAGGATGACCTTGCCGGGCTTCGGATTGGAAACGGTGAGAATCGCCGCTTCGATTTCGCGCAGGTAATCGAACGCGAACGCGAATGCGTCGTTCATGCGTTCTTCTTCGTCGTGCGTCATTTTGAGCAGTTCGGCGACTTCCGGGTTCACTAATTCGCCGTCCATCAAGGGATTGATCCTGACGCGCCCGAAAAGGGATTCCGGAAGCGGAAATTTCCCGCGGAAGTTGACAAGAATCCAGTTCAGGATCGCCGACAGGCGTTCTTCGAGGACCTGGTTTGCGGATCGCAATCGCCGATTCTGTTCCGCCAGATCGCTCATCCGCTCATCGTCCGAAACGAGGCTGTTCAACGGCGTGAACCTGGAGCCTGAGACGGAGGATACGGTCGTGACGATCTCGCCTTCCGCCGGCTCAGCGGATGTATTATTTGCCGGAGAAGGCGCGCAAGCGCGCATCGAAGTGCGCGGCTCAAGCCGCGAGAGAGAAAATCCTCCCGTGGATTGCACCAGCAGCGCGGCAAAGAGCGCCACGGTCACCACGACAACAACCACTATGTATGTGCGCAACGACTCCATGCATCAAATCCCATGTCAAACCCGCATGTATCATAATCCCGGCCGCCACCCAAATCAAAACACAAGCCCCCTGCCTTTGCCATAAAAGGCTGAACAGGCACGAAATTGTGCTGTCTACAGCAATATGACAGGATAACCTGTCCGAATACCCATAACCGATGTAAGATATTAGTAATGATATGAAAAAGCTGTTTTCGCTAAAACGAACCGGGCTGACCTTCGCTACAGCCGCTTTGCTTTCCGTTGTTCTATTCGGCACGACGGCGGCCACGCCGGTTACCAACCAGGAAGAGATTGTCAAACTGGTGGCGCGCCAATTGCCCCGGCTCCACATCACGCGCAAACCGTCGGACGAAAAAATGGCTGAGTCGGCGCTTCGCATTTTCCTCGACATGCTCGATTACGAGCACAGCTACTTTCTCTCTTCCGACATCGAATCGTTCACGGCGGCACTCGGATCCGATGAGAATCAGTTCCGAACCGGGCAAGCCACACTGCCCTTCCACATCTATGACGTGCTTAAGGAGCGAGTGAGCAACCGGGTGGATTACGTGGATGCCCTGTTGGAAAAAGGTTTCGATTTTACCGCGCAGGAGACCTACCAATGGCGCCGCAAGGACGAGCCATGGCCCGCGAACCAGGAGGAATGGAACGAGCTGTGGAGAAAGCGTATCAAGAACCAATATCTCGGCCAGATGGTGTCCAGGACCCTGGCCACCAATGAAGTCGCCGACGCGAACGAAACGAACGCCACTGCGTCCGTCGAAGCAGAGACGCCGGATACCGACGCCGAACCGATCCCGCCGCTGACGCCCGAGGAGTGGATTCGCAAGGGCTATCATCAGTACCTGACCACCCTGACAGACAACGACCTCGAATGGGTCCTCGATCGCTATCTCACGTCTTTCGCGCGGGCGTTCGATCCGCATACCGACTACATGTCGGCGAGCAGCATGGAGGATTTCGACATCGGCCTGAAGCTCTCGCTCACCGGCATCGGCGCGATGCTGACCACCGAGGACGGCGCGGCGAAGATTGACCGGCTGATCCCCGGCGGCCCCGCGGACCGCGACGGGAGGCTGAGCCCGGGCGACAAGATCATCGCCGTCGCACAGGACACCGGGGAATCCGTTGATGTGCTGCATTGGCCGTTGCGAAAGACCGTACGGCTGATAAGGGGCGAGAAGGGGACCCGCGTGGTACTCACGGTGATTCGGGCTTCCGATCCGACCGGCTCCACGATTGAGAAGATAGACATCATTCGCGACGAGGTGCGCCTCGAGGAGCAGGCGGCGCGGAGCGAGGTGCGGGAGATCCTCGACGAATCGGGTGTCACGCGGCGTTTCGGGGTAATCACGCTTCCCGAATTTTATACCGGGATGCAGCAGGACGAAAAAGGCACCGTGATTCCCCGCACGTCGTCCCACGATGTGCGGCGGCTGCTCGGCGAACTGAAGGAGCAGAATATTGAAGGGGTGATCCTCGATTTACGAAAGAACGGCGGCGGACTGCTCTCGGAGGCGATAGAAACAACGGGGTTGTTCATTGACAGCGGACCGGTGGTACAGGTGTACAATCGCGCGAGTACGCGCGTGTTGACGGATGACGATCCGGAGACGGTGTATGACGGCCCGATGATTGTGCTGGTCAGCCGTCAAACGGCCTCGGCATCGGAAATTCTTGCCGCCGCACTGCAGGATTACGGAAGAGCGGTGGTCATCGGCGACACTAAAACGCACGGCAAGGGAACCGTGCAAAGCCTGACGCCCTTGCGCAACGACAAGCCTGCGCTCGGCACCCTGAAAGTAACCACGGCAACCTTTTACCGGATTGACGGCGCCTCGACCCAGCTTCGAGGCGTTGTCCCCGACATCGTCATCCCGTCGGTGCTCGACGTGTTGGAAATCGGCGAGGAACATCTGCCGCACGCGCTTCCGTGGACGAAGGTTTTTCCTTCCCTGTATCGCAGGACCGGGGAACTGGACGACGTTCTGCCCACGCTGAAGGACCGGTCCGCCAAAAGGCTGAAGGAAGAGCCGCGATACAAAGCGCACGTTGACTTTGTGAACCGCATGACGGAGCGTCATCGCTCGCGCGAGATTTCCCTGAATCTTGACGAACGGCTCGCGATGGCACAGGAAGAGCGCGAGATGCAGAAGTTGCTGGACGAACTGGAAAGCCCCGAAGCGGATGCCGACTCGAAGAAGAGCGACGTCATGCTGACGGAAGCCCTTCAGGTTCTGACGGACTGGATCAACCTGCGCCGCCAGAACGACGAGATGATCGCCGCCGACCGGC
Organism: uncultured Verrucomicrobiota bacterium; assembly: GCA_964617565.1. Lineage (GTDB taxonomy): Bacteria > Verrucomicrobiota > Kiritimatiellia > CAIQIC01 > JAGNIJ01 > JAKJGV01. The sequence continues at coordinate 39,600 of CAZTYH010000017.1, read as the reverse complement.
TTGTTCCCGTGGGCGCAAACTGACCGCCAAGAAATAATCACGTAACGGCAGCCTTTGCCTCAAGCCACCGCCGTCATTCCATGACGGCCTGTGCACTCTTCCGTTCACCCACGCACAAATGTGCATTCTTTTTCCCCCATGTCCAACCTGCTCAGCCCACCGCCTACCGCCCGAAGACCTTATGACCTTATGCGCATATGCGCATAAGGTCATAAGGTCTTCCGGGTTGTCGGCGCATACTGGAGCCGGAGGAGGCGGGAAGACACGGAGCAACAACGGTTCCCGGGAGGGAAACGGTTTGAGGCTGCGCGCACGAAAAATGTCGGACAAGAAGTTCCGGCGGCCATTGCGCGGCACGTCCGGTAAAGGTCCCGATTACGAAATCATTTCCTCGAGAGCCCAGAGAATCGCGCGTTTGAGATCATCGTTATTGCGCCTCAATCGCGTTGCGAGTTCTTCCGCGATGTTGCGATAAACGTTCATCCCGATGGATGGATGTTTCCGGGCCAGCGCCAAGAATTCGTCGCGCGGGATCTCGAGTATCCTGCAATCCTGCACGGACAGCACATCGGCAGATCGCGGAGTTGAGGTCAGAAAAGACATTTCCCCAAAGAAATCGCCGGCCATCAGATCCTTGAGTTGCTTGTACCGATCCTGGTCCAGCCCCTTACGCACCTGCACCGCCCCTTCGATTATCATGAACAGTGATGTACTCGCATCCCCCTCGCGCAGAATCAGGTCCCCCTCAGAATACTCCCGGATCGCACCCGTTGCCATTACCATTTCCTTCTCCTTGTCTGTCAGGGCATCGAGCAACATGACACCACCTCCATTGGTCCCAGGGGATTGATGCCATAGTATAGCCCTTCCTTTTTTTGACAACAAGCTCGCCCAATTGCTTTCATTGCACAAACACCAAGGAGCCGCTATAATTCCGCGCATTGGCGAACACCGCGGCACGCGCATGAGCAGAGCTTATGACGATCTGAGACGCGCGAGAGACTCCACGCGAGGCTCCGGGGCACAACGCCCGGATTCCATGGACTTGTTCACCTATGCAGCCCACAAGCAGGCGGAGGCGCAGCCGCCACCCCCCCCTGAGCCCGAACCCGCCCCCCCATCGCAAGCGGTCGAACCGGATTCTTCGTCAGAACCTTACTCCTATCCCGTTCAGCAGGCCCCGTCCGCTCCGCTGTTTCATCGCAGCATCGAATCCGGCAAGCCATTGACCGGTGTGCTCGATCCACTGACCCGCGTTCGCGTCCCCCTGTGGGCCGATCGAGACAGGAAAAGAAAAATCGCGATGAAGGTTGTCGCTTCCATCGTGGTCGGGGTCTTCGTCGTGCTGGCGATTATTGCCATATCAAGCGGCAGGAAAAAATCCCCGAGCCAGGGCGCAACCACTACACCACCCGCATCGCCCGATCCGACCCCGCGTGCAGAGCGACCGGCAGCACCGCCCCCTCCTCGCGCTCAGACGCCAGCCGCAACCCCTGCGCCGGTTCAACCAAACCGATCCACCGACGGGCTTTCGCTGAAGGTTCCGGGCGCCACAGTCAAGACGCAGGGTGATGTGCGTATTGTCATATTCGACTCGGGAATTTTCATGGGCGGCGTGCGGCTCAGTTCCGCAGCCCGCCGCAGCCTCGACACCCTGGGCCGTCAGCTCGCTCCCTACGGCAAGAGGCTCTCCATAACGGTGATCGGCTGCACCGACAACGTGCCCATCAACATGGGCGGCCGTTACGAAAGCAACCAGGACCTGGGACTCGCCCGCGCCAACGAAGTGGCGCAACATCTGCAGCGCAGCGCGAAAATCCCCGCCTCGGTTTTCCAGACATTGAGTTATGGAGAGCGATGGACTCCCTACCCCAACGACACCCCCGAAAACAGGGCCAGGAATCGCACAGCCGTTCTTCGTATATCCGTTCGTTAAGCTCATGTTGCGCCGCAAATCCATATTGATTTTTTTCGCCGCTCTTTTCTGCGCGGCCCCCGCGTTATCCGTTGAGATAACCCATGCTCCGACCCATCCGTTGCTGTCCGACACGATTCATATCGTGGTCCACGGTTGCACACAGGCCGGTTTTCTTCACTGGGGCGTAAACGCACGCGGAAACGAGTGGCAGCAGGCAATCCCGGCATACCGTCCCGCCGGCTCCAAGCTCGACGGAATCGCCACGCGCACACGGCTCGAAGGACCTGACGCACACGGAATCTGCAGGGTTCAACTCGGCCCATTCAACAATCCGGCGCAACCGGTCGGGTCCGTTGATTTCGCGATTCAATGGGATGACGGAAGCTGGGACACGGCGGGCGGAAAAGATTACCACGTGCCGGTTTCACAGGGCCGCATCAGCGTGCAGCCCGAAACCCCGGCCATCAACGATCCCGTCATCGTCATAGTACACCGCAGCACACCCGGTGGAAAATTACGGTGGGGCGTCAACGCCGCTCATGGCAAATGGCAACCGCCGGCCGCCGCTTACCGGCCTCCGGGAACCACCCCGTCCGAAGACGGTCTTGCAGTGGATTCTCCTCTCCCCGCGCCGGATGCCGCAGGCAATTCCACATTGATCCTCGGCCCCTTCAACCGCGCCGAGCAGGTGGTGACCAGCATCCACATGGCCGCGCATTGGAACGGCGTGTGGGATACCGATATGGGGAAAAATTACAACGTCGAGATCCAGCTTGCCCCTTCGATCCTGTTTCTGAACCCAGGCCCTGGAGAAGCGCTGCATGGCGATGTGACGCTGGCGCTCGATGGCGATGCGCCGGTGACGGTCTGGTTGGACGGTGTTCCGCAAGTGACGCTTCTCGCAAGCCCGCTTGAATGGACGATCCCCTCCGCCCGCTTGAAGCGCGGCCGCCGCGTTGCCGTGGCTCAAGCGGAAAAAGACTCCCAGGTACGACTCGGGAGGATCGAATTCTGGTCCATCCCCGAAATTTCCGTGCAACCGCCGCCGCCCGACCTGCAGCCCGGCGCCGTGGAGCATGACGGAACCGTCACCTTCGCTCTCTACGCGCCGGGCAAGCATTACGTGTCGCTTGTCGGCGACTTCAACGAATGGGATCCGGAAACGGACGTCATGAATCTCTCCCCGGACGGCGCGTGGTGGTGGCTTCGCAAAAAGCTTCCGCCCGGCACATGGCATTACCAGTATGCCCTGGACGGCGAAATGTTTCTCGCCGATCCCTACGCGCATAACGTGGAGTGGAAAGATGCAGATGGAAAGGAAACACACATACCGTCCATGGCGCGAACGGTCCTGGAAGTCGGCGCACCGCCGTTCGAATGGACGGACGATGTTTATGAGCGGCCGCCGCTGAGCCGCCTGCTGATTTACGAGTTGCATGTTCAGGACATGCATCCCGGCGGCGGCTATACTGGAACGATCGCAAAGCTGGATTACATCCGCGACCTGGGCGTAAATGCGATCGAGCCTCTTCCCATCAACGAATTTGCCGGCGCGGAAAGCTGGGGCTACAATCCGGCATTCCATTTCGCGCCCGAGTCTTCCTATGGAACACCGAACGAGTTGAAGCAACTCGTGAACGAAGCGCATCGGCGCGGCCTGGCGTTCGTCAAAGACGTGGTGTTGAATCACATGGACTGGGCTTCGCCGCTGTTCCAGCTTTATGGATTGGATTACGACGCGAGCCCGTATTTCCATCTTTTCCTCGGCGATAATTGGGGGTTTCCGGACCTGGACCAGCAGTCAGATGCCTTCAAGCGGTATGTGGCCGACATGCTGCGCCATTGGATCAAGGAATACCGCATGGACGGCTTCCGTTACGACGCCACGCGATGGGTCGGATGGGAAGGCTACAACGACTGGGGCGCAAGCTGGTTCGCGTATGCCGCAAAGCAGGCGGATGCCGGCACGTGGCAGATCGCCGAGCACCTGCCGGATGATCCCGACCTGATCAATCAAACGGAAATGGACACCACATGGGATGCGCATTTCCGCTGGCGGTTGCGAGAGATGATTCGTGACGCGAAACTGGATCGCAAAGAATTCACGCGGATCATGGATCCATTGCTCCGCGGTTATACCAACGCCTTTCAACGAATCGCCTACACGGAGAGCCACGACGAAGAACGCGTCATGCGGGAACTCAAGGACGCGGGATATGCGGAAGACGAAGCGGTTCGTCGCGCCATCACCGCGCTCGCGGTCACAATGACCGCACCCGGGGTAACGATGGTTTATGCGGGACAGGAATTCGGCGAAGACACGCCAAAAGTGGTGGGCGCCAATCCGCTGCAGTGGGAAAAACTCGAAACGAAAGCGGGCCGCACTATTCACGATAGTTTTCAAAAACTGGCCCGGCTCCGCACAACACACGACGCGCTCGCGCAAGAGTCCATTCGCTTTCCGAGCGAACCCCTGCCGAAGAACGTGGCGGTTTACGAGCGTCCGGCGCCCGGTGGCGGCATCATTGTGGCGGTCAATTTCGGACGTGATGAAGCCGCGGTGGAATTGTCCTTGCCGCAGGGCAACCGATGGATTGAAGCGCTCGGAGCCGGTTCGCGCGCATGGGACGGCGGCCAAATAATTTCGGCGAGCTTGAAGGCCGGGGAAACGATTGTATGGGTGTCGCCGTACGATTGAGGCGAATCAACTCACCTGCCAGCGGCGAAGGTTGTCCACCCCGGGCGATGTCGCGCGACTTCCCGGCGTCACGTTGCGGTTTGCACTGCGAAGCAGGTTCTGGTAGCTCTTCTGCACCTGCGCCAGCTTGCGCTCCACTTCCTCCAGCCGAACGCGCGGCACCATGTCCGAATTATCACCGCTGGTGACGCGGGTTGCGCGCCCCTTCCCCTCGGAACTCGACTTCGCGTGCTCGTAAAGCGACTTCCACTTATCCACCTGCTGCTGCAATTCCTGAGCCTGCTGGACCTCGGTCTTGAGCTTTCGGATCTGCTCCTTGAGCTCGTCTTCCTTCTTGCGGGCGGCCGCGCGCTCAGTGGCCACCTGTTGCTTGCCGTCCTCAATCTCCGCCTTGAGCGTATCCATGCGCGCTTCGGTTGACTTCGCGGTACTGAACCGAGCCTTCAACTCATTCTCACGCGCCACGGCATTGCCCGCGCTTTCTTCGTAAAGATTCTTCCACTTCGTCGCTTCTTCCTCAAAATGATCGCGCTGCTCGTTCAGTCGGCGGATTTCCGCCTCCATCTGCTCGCGATCCTGGCCGTGCATCGCCGAAGACACAGCCTGCTTCGCCCCACCGTTTCCGTTCGCACCGTTTCCGAGCCGCTGCTCCAGCGTCTCGATCGCCCCCTGCATCTTGGAGGTCAGGCTGATCAGTGCGGCGACGAGAACCTCGCTCACGACGGTCGTTTCCTTCGAGCGCACATTCGTGATCTTGCCGCGCCGCGAAACAGACCCTTCCTGGACCAGGTCCTTAACGGCAAGCAGGTGGGTCGGACCGAACAGAACGCCGTCGCGCAACTCGACAACCCAATCCATGCCGAGTTCGGGAATATCTGATGCGGGCCCCCAGTGTTCTCGATCCTTGGAGGCCTCGTCTTCGGGAGCAATACGGCTGTCGGTCGCCCAGAGCTGGAGCGTCTGCAAATCCACCGGCCCGTAGATTTCTCCGTCTTTCTTTCGCAAGTACCAATTCATTCAGGACATCCCCGCAGCAACCCCGAAATTCGGGGTTCTACTGTCGTTTATATGGACGATACCCTGCAAGCACATTCTATGTTCAATGCAATGAAAGACGATCTATGTTATGGTATAAACTCAAATATGAAAAAACCGCGGGATTCAAGGGGAAACGGGGACGACGCCCTGAGCGTAATCATCGTGGGCGCTTCCGGCGATCTTGCCCGCAAGAAACTGCTGCCGGCCCTGTTTTCACTGTACAGCCAGGGCTTCATGCCGGACCGTTTCCATGTGTTCGGATTTGCCCGAAGCGCCATGACGCACGAGGAATTCCGGGCGCGCGTGGCGGAGAACCTCACCTGCCGCTATGTGCCCGAACACGATTGCGACCGCAAAATGGCCGAGTTCCTGGCGCGCTGCTATTACGTGCAGGGCCAGTATGATTCGCCGGATTCCTTCATGGACCTCTACCAGGCGATGAAGCCGCTGGAGTTGAACGGCCGCGCGCACCGCCTTTACTATCTCGCCATTCCGCCTTCCATCTTTGTGGATGTGGCTCGGGCCATGGGGCGCGCCGGACTCGTCACCTGCACGCCCGGAAAAACATGGTCGCGCGCCATCATCGAAAAACCGTTCGGCAGCGACCGCGAATCATCCGACCGCATGGCGCGCGAGCTGGCGCAGGCGTTCCCCGAGCGGGACATCTACCGCATTGATCACTATCTCGGCAAAGAGATCATCCAGAACCTGCTGGTGCTTCGATTCGCCAACGCGATTTTCGAACCGCTCTGGAACCGGCGCTGCATCGAGCAGGTGCAGATCACGTGGAAAGAAGATATCGGGATCGGCTCGCGCGCGGGTTATTTCGATGAATACGGCATCATCCGCGACGTGATCCAGAACCACATGATGCAGATCCTCTCGCTCGTCGCGATGGACCGGCCCGAGTCGCTCAACGCGCAGGCCATTCGCGACGCAAAGCTCGCCGTGCTGAAATGCATGCCGCCCCTGCAGCGCGAGGATCTCGTGGTCGGACAATACCAGCGCGCCGGAAAGAATCCGGCCTACACGGAGGAGCAGGGCGTGCCCGAGGATTCCATCACCCCCAGCTACGCCGCCACGCTCCTGCGCATCAACAACGAGCGCTGGCAGGGAGTTCCTTTCCTCATCCGCGCGGGAAAAGGGTTGAACGCGAAGTGCAACGAGATACACATCCGCTTCCGCCGGCCCGCCGGCAATCTGTTCGAGGCCGTTCAGTCTCCGCTTCCACCCAACCAACTCGTCATCCGCGTTCAACCGGACGAGACCATCGCCCTCAAGGTCGTCAACAAAGTGCCCGGCCTGACCCTGGCGCTGGATGAAACGGAACTGGATTTGCGATACGCCACGGCTTTCAACACCGTGATCCCGGAAGCTTATGAAGGGCTGATCCTCGACGCCATCCGCGGCGAAAAAAGCCTGTTCATCCGCGGCGACGAACTCGCTGCCGCGTGGGATATCTTCACGCCGGTCCTCCATGAACTGGAGCAGCGGCGGATCAAGCCCGAGCCCTATGATTTTGGAAGCGAAGGGCCCGCCGCAGCCGATGAAATCGCTGCGCGTTACGGAACGGAGTGGTTATGAGAATTCGCAGATTCAGTGACTCCATGACGATGACGGCCGAAGCCGCGGGTTTGCTGGCCGGCACGCTGGGTGAAAAAAACACGCAGCCTTTCGGCGTTATGCTTTCAGGCGGAAAAACTCCCATGCCCGCCTATCAAAGATTGCCCGGTCATCGTGTGCCCGTTGATCCGCATGCGCACATCCTGTTGAGCGACGAACGCCTTGTGCCCGATTCCTCTCCCGACAGCAACTACGGACGCATCCACCCCTTGCTCGCAGCATTGCACATCCCGGCTGATCGCTTCATCCGCGTTCAGACGGAACTTGAATTGCAGAAGGCCGCGGAACAATACGATGCCGACCTCAAGGCTTTCCTGGCCAAGGGGGCCTTGCTGCGCATGGGTCTCCTCGGTCTTGGCGCGGACGGTCATACGGCCTCGCTGTTCTCCGTTACCGATGTCCAGCGCGGGCGCGGCCACATGGCTATCCCTGTTGCGCGCCCGGTCAAACCGGATCGCATCTCCGTGACGGCCACGCTGTTCGAGAAATTCGATTTGATTGTCTTTCTCGCCGCGGGACCGGACAAGAAGCTCATCGTGGATCGCATGGTGCGCGAACCGATGTCGCTGCCCGCGGGTCAGGCTGTGGCCCACGCGCGCAACGTGGAACTGTGGGTTTGCTGATCAGCGCCGATTGTTGTGTCCCAGAAGTTTCGTGGCACGAGAAAAAGCTCCGTCATCCCGAGCGGAGCCAAGCGATATCCCTGCGGGTGAGTGAGTTGGCCATCCCCTTGTCGTTGTGACGCAGGCTCGCCGCCTTTCATTTTTTCCGGACATTGAGAACGTCCCATTTTCTTGTTTTGCGGTCAGCTATGTGTTCTCAAGACACTTCGATCACGACCCTGAAAGGGTCGGGCAATTCTGCCAAAGGCAGACAAGTCAGCAAGGGGCAAAACCCTTGATACGTCAATCCAAACGAAATGGATTGGTTATTGATCCCGGCGCGTCGCGCTTCAGAGTGAACCTTCAGCATGAATCCCGGGCCAGGGTGCAGCAACCCTTCCCGCTTCGCACTGCGTATGTTTTAGGGTTGGGGCTGATCGACGGGAGATTGATTGGCTCAATTCTTGAATCTGGAGACGCGACCCCCATCCGCCCGCCCCATCCGCCCGACCCGGGCGGTAGCAGCCGACGTGCCGCCTCCGGCGGCGCGGCGGGTGCTGGGTAGGGCCTCGTTCAGACCGTTACTGACTACCGACGGTGCCGCTCCCTTGTTTCAGCGGCACCTCCAGCGCCTCATATGACGGATAATTCGTTGTGCCGAAGAACGTCCCGAAGAGAAGCCCGCCCTCGTTCAAGTGGGAGATGATGGTGTCGGCCTTCTCTGCCTGACGTTGTCGAATATGGTATTGGGCGGTTCTCAATATGTCGCCGAGGGGCCTCACCGATCTGCTCCAAATTGTGTGTCGCTCTCTGGTGGCGGACCACACCGACGTGACTTTGATCACGCCAAGGATGACAACAACGGTTACCGCGACCCTGGCCAGAGCGGGACCTTTCACAAGAAGCAGAACAAAGGCTGCGATGCAAACGAAGATGATCAGTGCTGCGACCAGGAGTTCCATTTCGGAAATGCCTTTCAGGGCGCCCCGTACTGGACTGTTCCTAGCCGCAGAAGGAAGTCCGACAGAGGATGCGCGGAAGGATGTTCCGCATGGAGTTGTTCAACCTGATTGCTGGAGAGGCCGAGGAGATACCCGGCGGATTCCGCCTCCGCTGGAGACTCCAAGGATCGAATCATCTCCTTGCAGACGGCCTCCGCTTCTTTGTCACCCGACCAGTTCAGGCCGCTCATGGTCGACTCCATCACCGGCACCAGCGCTTGCGCGGCCGAGAGGTTGAGTTCGATCGACGTGTAGAAGTCCGCCTTCACAACCAACGCTGCCAGGTCATTGGAATGAGCCGCCAGGCGGGCGTTGAACGTTTCTTTGAACCCCGCGTTGTTCGTCGCGCACCAGTTGGTGTTGAGGCTGTCCACGAAGACCTGAACCTCACCCGCAGAGCTGATGGTAGAACCCATTGCAGACAGAAGAACGAGGAACCCAACGATCAAGCGGTTACGCTTGCTCATGTTCTTTTCTCCTTTCAATTGAATGCCGACGGACGATTGATGCCGCCACCTGTCGGACTCTCTTCACTCGGCCATTCCCTCGTCGACCAGCCGGGAGCCTGCATGTCGTATCCGTGTGCTTCGATACTGTCTTGGACCGACGTCCCGCTGAAGATGTCAAACCCTGCCAAATACGAGGCGATGGCATGCACATCGTCCGGCGTCCCGTAGTCGTTGAACTTGTCCATGAGCGTGTCCTCTGCCCACCCTGTGATAGCTCGGCCCGCATACGCGACGAGCAGGTTGGAGAGTTTGTGTCGCTCAACGACTATGCCGAAGATGGTGTGTCGCTCTGCATCACCGCCAGCGAGTGGAGGACCGCCGCACGGTGAAGACGGACTCGTAAAAGTCCCAATCCAGTCCGCGCCTGCAGCCATCGGGCCGAAGTCGAGCGCCCGCCAGAGTTTGCCCACAAGGAAAGTCCTTCGGCTAATCCCAGCATTGCTCAGGTAGTCGGCAGCGAATGTGGCAAGGTGGGCAATTTCCGTCTCCAACCAAGACCCAATCTCCGGACCGGCAGTAGGCAGCCAAAGCTGCGACCGGGTCGTCTTGCCGTCGAGCGTCGCGTCGAACAGGTACACGCCGCCCTTCGTCGGGTTTCGGAACGTTGCCCAAGCCTGATCGTCGTCGAGCAGCGTGCCAGACGCCGGTCCGCTCACCTTCGTCCACTGAACGCCGGGGAGATCTTCAGGCACTAACTTCAGGGCCACGTCGAAGTCCTGAACCTGTCTCGTGATGTAGTTGAACGCTTGGTAGAAGTAGACGGTCAGCGCTTCGGCGTTTTCGGGTTTCTTCCCGCACGGCGACTCGACCGTCGTCTTGTCGAACTTGAACTCCTTCGGCGAGTTCATCGCCTTGTCGGATTCAAGCTGAACTTTGAGGACGGTATTCCCAAACTGCCCAATTTGAAGCAGGCGGCCTTGCTCGACGGTTGTGTGGGTGGGATAGCCTGGGTAGGACGTAAAATAAACATACGAGGGCCATGCGAAATCGGCGGCCTTGATCGTGTGCTCAACTTCCGTCCGAAGCGGCACAAGGAACGTCGTCTTGCCATTGTACCAGAAACCGGTTTGTCCTCGATAGGTGATCTGCGAAGGATCGAATGGCACTCCTGGCGCTCGACGATAGTCAATGTAATCGAAATGGAAGAGAACCATTTGAGTTTCCTGTGTTGGCCAGCGCTTGATGAAGCGAAGGGTTCCGTCATGCCCCCAATGTTCATCCATCCAACAATCCATCGAATGCCAGACGCGTTCTTGCCAATCCCAAGCTTTTTCGATAAAGTCAAAATCCTTTTCTTCTCCGCCAAATCGTACAGGCCAAGGGCATATATCGCTGGTGGTGTGCGTGACCGTTGCCGTGCTCCAATAATCGCAGTCCGTGTTGCAATATACTCCACAGTATACGTCTTCCCATTCATCGTGCTTTATCAGCGATCTATCTTCCGCAAGCCATGCCTTCGTATAAGTCGCTGTTGCCACCCAAGTATCGTAACCAACGATTCCACATTCATCTAAATATATTGGCGACCAGCGTAAGTCGAACCTGTAATGCAGTATCGAGTCCATTGTAAGCACTTCATAACCATATACCTGCGGGTCGGCGTAGTAACTGCGGCCATCCAACATTGCCAAAGCGCCGATTTCGGTGCGGCCTACATTGAGCGGCACGGGGGAGAGTGTCGCGAAGCTGACATGCGTTCCCTGATTCGTGATGGCTGTCTCGACCCCGTTCACCGTAATCGTGGCCGCCAGGAAAGCCGGAGAAGCAACTCCGTAAACCGTCACGGAAGGGCTGTTCATCTGCTGGTACGCCACCGGGCTTGTGATCTCAAAGAAGAAATTCGTGTCGCGGATCACTACCCATGTGCTCGTCGCGGTATTGCCCGCCGCATCCGAAGCCAAGGCTTCAAGAAGATTGGTGCCCGGAAAGAGCTGAACAGAACCCCAGACTTGCGTGCCCACCACAACCGCTGGAGAGGGGCCGTTTGTCTGTCCTTCGGCATGAACCATTAGTCGCACATCGGCTGTTTCATCGTCGGTCACACCCTGAACATACAGGACCTCGTTTGTCCCGAATGTGGTCTGGTCCAGCCAATTCGTAACGCCGCCGTCCACCTCGAAATCTCTTGGCATAATCAATGCAATGGACGGAGGCGTCGTGTCTCCGCTCGTGTCCTGCACCACGTCAAGCTGCTGGGTGGCAATGTTACCGGCCATATCCCTTGCCGTGATCACAATGGCATTCGTTCCGGAACTCAACATGTAACGGTCATACTGAAACAAACCCTCTGAAGATACGCCATCCGCCCACTGACCATCAATAAACACCTGGACCGCGCTGTACGCGTCGGTTGCCACGCCGGAAACCATAATCCAGCGCTTATCGGTGCTCGCTCCGTTGGTCGGCGAAAGGTTGTTGATGGTTGGAGCGACATTATCAAAAATGATGGATCCGTTAATCAAAGGACTCTGGACAACTGTGTCGCGATACAACCGCGCATAGAGTGTTCGTACGCCGTTGATTTCGCTTTGCAGCCCATATTCAATTTGCTGAGAGAACGTATACAGCACGCCATTCGTTAGATCGGCGGTCTCGCCAATGATGATGTGCTCGGCCACCAGTCCGGGAAAGGCTATGGTGACATTTGTCGAACGCGTGTGGGTGCCCCCGTCGCCCGCGCTCATCATTAAGGAAGGCTTATTGGTCGGGTCCAAAGGATTGAACCCCCATTCCATTTCGTATCCGTCTCCAACCCAATCCCCATCCGTATCGGCCGAGTACGGATCGGTTCCCAGCACGATTTCCAGATCGTCGCTCAGCCCGTCGCCGTCCGAGTCGCCGGGATTGTTCAAAGGATCGGTACCCGCCGCAATCTCATCGCCGTCCGATGCTCCATCCCCGTCCGTATCCCAGTTGTGCGGATCGGTGCCGTACAGGAACCGCTCATGCGCGTCCGGCAGTCCGTCGCCGTCACTGTCCACGTCCGCGTTCCCGGCTGTGTAGGAACACGTCTCGAACTCATCATACAGAGGGTCTGCCCAGTATACGCTGTTCGTCGTGTCGTCCATGGGGATCGTTGCGACCAGTTCCCATGGGAACGAAAGCAGATTCGTGATGGTGAAGATATCCACCCGATTCGTAAACCCGTCCGGCACGTGGATTCCGATCACCACATTGGTCAGGCCGTTGTTCGGGCCTTGGACGGACAGCCAGATATTCGTCCATTCCTCCCCGAACCGAAGCAACACGCCCCCTTCGCCTTCTTCCGGCTCCCTTGACAGCGCTTCAAGCTCGGCGGCGGCCAATTCCTCTTCCGCAAGCTTTCTCGTCTTCAGCGTTACCTGCCACGCGATCCGCCGTTTCGACAGCTCCCGCCACAGATATCTTTCAAGGTCTTCGCCCTTCTCCGCTTCCCTCCACTCCGGAGCGCGATACACAATCTCTTCCCGGTAAGCCTCGCCCTCCTTCTCCGGTACCCGCAAAATCAGAATCTCCCCGTTTTCCATATCCTCATATACGACAATCACCGCGCACTCCCCCAACTGCCTCGCCAGTTCACTGTCCGCATCGAAGACAAGCGTCCCGCCGTCGAAGTTCCAATACCAGCCCGGTTGCCGCTCCAGTTCCCCAAGCGTGTACCGGTCAAGCGCTGCTTCCAATTGTCCGAGCGGCAGGCATTCATCGGGTACAACCAAGGGGAACGCGCTGTCCCGAAACTGCAGATATTCCATCACCAATTCGTCCCAGGAAGAAACCGTCGGCAATTCGAAGCGGAAAGCTGCTCTCGTCCATTGCGCAATGGAAACGGCCAGCCCGGCCAGAAGAATACAACACACCAGCAGAACCAGGATTCGGATTTCGGTACGCCCCATCAAACGACGAAGTCGCTCTACCATTCACCCCTCCGCAAAAGAATTCCCCAACTTGGGGAAATTGTCTCATGCCGCTTATTCTGGGTCAAGCATGCATTGCCGATGAATGTATATTCGCCAGCGTATCAGGAGTTTCTCGTGCGACTCCGTCTTGCGCGAAAGCAGGCGGGAATGACACAAGTGCAAGTGGCGCGAAAGCTGAAAAAACCTCACAGCTACGTTTCCAAATGCGAACTCGGCGAGCGCAGGGTGGATTTTATCGAAGCTCTTGCTTTTGCAAAACTTTACAAGAAGCCTCTTGCGTTCTTTGCGCGTCAACTCCCTTGCTGAGCACAGGTAACCCCGTTTGCTTTTTTTCTATCGCCCTCTGTTCCCCTTAAACGGTTCTTTTCTTGAAAAATCAGGCAGAAATTCCGGGGCCTCCGGCACGGCCTGCAAATAGACATGCTTGAAACCGAGATCCACGACCTCGCCATGGACTCGTTCGTGTTCTTCTGCGGTTATGCGACGATCCAGCAGATGTCGCTCACGGCAGGCGGCCACGGGATGAAACTGGCTCATCACGGAAAGCGGCAGCAAGCGCCCGAACTCTTCGCGCAGCAACCGCAGCACAGCAATGCTGTTTTCCACTTCGCCGGGAAGAATCAGATGTCGAACCAGAACGCCCCGCGCGGCAGGCTCGGCGCCTGTCGGATCCCACGGATCCAGGAAGCCGCGCAGTTCCACCATGCGACGCAACGCGGCCAGCGCGAGCTCCGGATAGCGTTCGTCGCCCATGCATCGCTTCGCAAGGTCCGGCTCCGCGAACTTGAAATCGGGCATGAAGATGTCCATCCATTCCGCATAGCGGACAATCATGTCCTCGCGCTGATATCCGCAACTGTTGAACAGGAAAGGGATGCGCACCCCTTCCTCGCGCAACGCGCGGCAGAGAAACTCCACATGAGGCCAGAAGTGATCGGGCGTCACGAAGTTGATGTTGTGGACACCGGCCCGCACAAGTTCACGCCCAATCGCAAGCAATTGCTCCGGCGTGACGCGGCTGCCCATGTTCTCGTTGGAGATCTGGAAATTCTGACAGAAGAAACAATGACTGGAACAACCCGCGAAGAAAATAGTGCCCGATCCTTTCGATCCGGAAAACGATGGCTCTTCTCCGAAATGGGGCCCATGCGACGCGATGCGGCAAACCGCGCTTTCGCCACACACGCCGACAACGCCGGCTGTCCGATCCACTCCGCAATCGCGCGGACACAACCGGCATTCAGAATACTCACCTCTCCAACACTCCATCACTCCAACACTCCATTACTCCATTTTCTCTCCTCCTTCTCATTTCATTCCGCGAAACGCAACTTTTTGCTGTGCCAGTCGAGAGTAAAATGCTAGGTTATCAGTGGGAGGGCTCTCAGTTCAGGGGACCTGCCTGCTAACGGGTGCAGCCGCGCTCGATTGTTTCGTCAAGCGTCGTAAGGTTGGTACGATTCATGCACTAACGATCAAGCGGCATCTGCGCCTATCGAGATGAGGCGCGGATATGGATGAGAAATCTGGAGAAAAGCAGGAGCAGGATATGCCAAGCGGCAGTGACTTCTCTTCAACGATGAGGATCGAGATTCCGCCCGATCTGCTGGATCAGGGCCAGCAGCGGGTCCCGGAAACAACCCGATTGCGCATCAGGCCGCAAACACCGAAGACCGCACGCCTCAAGGCAGCGGAACAGGCCGATTCGAAATACAGCCAATTGCTTCAAAGCATCTACGACGCCGCCATCATCACGGATATAGAAGGACATATTATTGACAGCAACGTCCGTGCTTCCGAATTTCTTCAATTCACACACTCCGAATTTAATGGCCAATCCATCATTGATATTATCTCCGGTTCGGATGGTTCCCTGCTTAAAACCCTTTGTCAAAATTTACAAAATGAGAAATTTGCGCTTTTACAGGCATATTGTTTGAGGAAGGACCAAACTTTCTTTCCGGCCGAAATTGCCGTAAACGCGCTGAAGTTTGAACAGATGCTTCTTTGTTTCTTTATACGGGATGTCACTCTGCGCAAAAAGGCTGAAGAAATGCTGCGAACGGAGCACAACGCAATTCAAAACGCAGGCAACGGCATTGCGATTGCGGATGTGTCCGCCAAGGTCGAATATGCCAACCCGGCATTCCTGCAGATGTGGGGGTTGGAACGTCCCGAAGATATTATCGGGAAAGACATCCGCTCTTTGATCAGCGACCAGACCACGGCCGAGATGGTCGGCAAGGTTCTGGAGGAGCGGGAGTCGTGGAGCGGCGAGATGCAGGCCAAGCGTGCCGATGGGCAGGATTTCTACGCACAGGTTTCCATGGCCTGCAACAGGGATTCCGATGGCGAAATTGTCGGAATGGTGTTTTCCTTCGACGATATCAGTGATCGCAAGCAGGCCGAGGAAGCCCTTCGCCAGTCTGAGCGGCAACGCGTGATGCTCGCCAGCGTAGGAGCTGCGTGTCACCATCTCGGACAGCCCGCCACCGTTATCATGACGAACCTGGAGCTGATCAAACGGCTCACCAAGGATGCCGGGAAACCCGAACTCGAAGAGATTATCCAGCTGACGAATGAAGCGGCGGAAAGTCTTGCCGGTGTGCTGCACAAGCTGAACGCCGTGAACGAGTATCGGACCATTCAATACCTTGATACCAAGGATTCGAAATCACCCACCAACATCATTCTCGACATCTGACCCTCTTATCTGGTCAGCTTGAGAATGATCCGACCGAGGGTTAAACCGTGAAAAAGTGGTATCTTTTTTTCAGAATCGGGGGGTATGCCGGGGGCTTGTTCGGCCTGGCGCTTTTTATCGCAGGACGGCGTACGGGCGCCTCATCCCCCACCCTCGCGGCGGCTGGCGGAACCTTGATTATCGCGGGTTTCATTTCGTTCTTCTGTTCCTATGTCATCTATATGGCGGCCCGCCTTCGCCGGCGCTGAACAGGGGCAGCGCGTGCTTTATAAACTGAGGCATTGACACCCCCCATGCCGTCCGCTATGTTCTGCCCCTCTATTTTCAGGGAAAAGGGATTGTAATGAAGACAACGCTGATAAATGAAAAAGACGTCCAGCGGGCCTGGTACGTAGTGGACGCAACGGACAAGCCGGTCGGAAGGCTGGCCTCCAAAATAGCTCACGTGCTCCGCGGGAAATCCAAACCCGCTTTCGCACCGCAATCCGACCTCGGCGATTTCGTCGTCGTGTTGAACGCGGAAAAGGTTCGCTTCACTGGTGCGAAGGAAGACCAGAAAACCTACACCAGCTATTCGCGCTTTCCCGGCGGGTTGCGTCGCACGACAGCGCGCGAGATGCGAAAGAAGCATCCGGAATACCTGATTTCACACGCGGTAAAGAACATGCTGCCCAAGAACAAACTCAGCAGGGAAATGTTCGCGCGCCTGAAAGTGTATGCGGGCACCGAACATCCGCACGCGGCGCAGAAGCCGCAAGTTCTGGAACTGTAACGGAGGGGAATGGTCGTGGCACAGAAAGTGGTAGAATTTTCAGCAACAGGTCGGCGGAAGACCGCCGTGGCCCGCGTGCGATTGGCGCACGGCGTCGGCAAGGTGCTTATCAACGGACGGGAATTCAAGCAGTATTTCGCTGCCGAAGCCGTCCGTAATTATATCGAGCAGCCTCTTAAGCTCACCGATACATTGAAGCGGTTCGACGTGGTCGCTTCTCTTACCGGCGGCGGCATCACCGGTCAGGCCGGCGCGCTGCGGCACGGGATTTCGCGCGCACTGCTGGTGGCGGATCCGGCTCTTCGCGAAAAGCTGAAGAAAGCGGGCTGCCTTACCAGAGACCCGAGAATGAAAGAACGCAAGAAGTACGGACGCCCCGGGGCGCGGAAGCGCTTCCAGTTCTCGAAGCGCTGATTGGTTTTTTGCACAATTGCTGGATACAACCCCGGACGTTATCTTGCGTTCGGGGTTGTTTCTTTTTATTTCCGGCGCTGCGCCGGACACGAGGTGAAGAATGAGCAAGTTGAAGAATGTTTTGACGGAAGATATCGTCCTGCCCAAGGGCTTCAAGGCTTGCGGCATCGCGGCGGGGTTGAAGAAGAAAAACCGGAAGGATCTCGCGCTGATTTACTCCGAAGCGCCGGCTGTCATGGCGGGCACGTTCACCACCAACCAGGTGAAGGCTGCCACGGTGAAACTCTGCCGGAAACGGATTAAAACGCAAAGCGGCCGGGCTATCGTCATCAACAGCGGTAACGCAAATGCATGCACCGGCGCGGCGGGCATGCTGGATGCCGAGCGAATGGCTCAAATCACGGCCGAGGGCCTCGGCGTTAAAGAGAATTCCGTTTTCGTTTGCTCCACGGGACGCATCGGCGTCCGGCTTCCCATGGATGTCATCGAAAAGGGCATCCGGACCGCGGTGCCCCGCGTCTCCCGGGAGGGCGGCACGGATGCAGCCGAGGCCATCATGACCACCGATACGAAAATCAAACACTGCACCGTCCGGTTCCAGGTGGACGGCAAACCCGCAGTGCTTGCTGCCATGGCCAAGGGCGCCGGCATGATCGAGCCGAACATGGCAACCATGCTCGCGTTTCTCATGACGGATGTCGCGATCGAGCAGGATTCATTGCAGGAATGTCTTTCCGGGGCCGTCGAGCAGAGTTTCAACCGCATCACCGTGGACGGCGATCGGAGCACAAACGATACCGTGCTCTTCATGGCCAACGGCCAGGTCGGCAACAAGCCGCTGCGGCGGAGCCATTCGGACTGGGAAGCATTCACGCACGCGGTGCACGCCGTGACGATGAATCTCGCACTCAAGATGGTGGCGGATGGCGAAGGCGCCACGAAGCTGGTGACCATCAAGTTGCAGGGCGCCCGGAACAGCACGGATGCCGACCTCGCGGCGCGGGCCGTCGCAAACTCGCTGCTGGTCAAAACCTCCTGGGCCGGCGATTACCCGAACTGGGGCCGGATCATGGACGCGCTCGGTTATTCCAAGGCACGGGTGGACGAGGAGCGGGTGGACATCCATTACGACGATCTGCCCGCCGCGTTGAACGGCCTTGCCGCCCCCACCCCGCTCGAGGATCTCAAGCGGATTCAGCGGCAAAAGGCCTTCACCATCAGCATCAACCTTCATCTCGGTGCCGGTGAAGCGGTGGTATATTCCTGTGATTGCACGGAGGAATACGTGCGAATCAACATGTGATCTTGATTCGAGAGCCCCGTTGTTTCAATACTGTTGATCCATGAAGAAAGTGATCCAGAAAGCGGATGTGCTGATCGAGGCCCTGCCGTATATCCAGCGGTTCCGGGGCGAGACTGTCGTCGTTAAATTCGGCGGAAGCGCAATGGAGCAAAAGGAACTCGTGGACGCCGTCCTGCGGGATGTCGCGTTCATGGAATGCGTCGGCCTGCGGCCGGTCATCATCCACGGCGGCGGGAAAGCGATCTCCGCAAGGATGAAACAAGCCGGGCTCAAGCCGGTCTTTCTCCAGGGCTTGCGGGTGACCGATGAAGCTTCGATCGAAATCGTGGAACAGGTTTTAAATCATGAAGTGAACCCGGAAATCGTGCGGACACTCGAAGAGTTCGGGTGCAAGGCGCGGGGAATTCACGGCGAGCATATCATCTCCGTCGTAAAACACACCGCGACCGACGACAAAACGGGCACTGCGATGGATTGGGGTTATGTCGGGAACGTGACGGAAGTGGACGTCGAACCGATCAAGGCGTTCCAGCTCGCGCAGATCGCGCCGGTTGTCACGCCGCTCGGACGGGGACCGGACAAGAAGCTTTATAACGTGAATGCCGATGAAGCCGCGGCGGCGATCGCCGAAAAACTCGGCGCACGGAAACTGGTTTTCCTTTCCGATGTGCTCGGCATCCTGATGAACCCGGAAGACCCGAAATCCATTGCCTCCACGCTGGAGCTTGCGGAGATCGAAGAGCTGATCCGGCGGGGCGTGATTTCCGGCGGCATGCTTCCGAAGATCAGCGGCGCAATCAAGGCGCTCAAGGCCGGTGTCAGAAAAACCCATATCATTGATGCCGGCCTGCCGCACTCGCTGTTGCTGGAATTGTTCACCGACAAGGGTGTCGGAACGGAGATCGTGCAGTAGACCGGAAACCGCCGGTTTGAATTTTCTTTATTAAAACGAGGTGAATCATGTCTGTGTCTGAAGAAATTATTGCGACGCACAAACAATATGTCATGCCCACGTACGCACCCGGCCTGGTGCTGGTCAAAGGCAAAGGCCTGAAGGTCTGGGATGCCGACGGCCGGGAGTATCTGGATTTCCTGGCCGGCATCGCCGTACTCGGCCTGGGCCATTGCCATCCGGCCGTGGTGAAAGCGATCCGGCAGCAGTCCGCGAAACTGATGCACGTCTCGAACCTTTATTACAACGAGAACCAGCCGCGGCTTGCCGAGGCCCTTTCCAAGCGGTCGCTGCAGGGTAAGTGCTTCTTCTGCAACTCCGGGGCCGAGGCCAACGAAGGAATGATCAAGCTCGCGCGGCTCTGGGGCAACGCGCAGGGCAAGTACGAGATCATCACCATGCGGAATTCGTTCCACGGCCGAACGCTCGCGGCACTCGCGGCAACGGGTCAGACAAAATATCAGAAAGGCTTCGAGCCCGTTACGCCCGGCTTCGCCTACGCCGAATACAACAATCTCGATTCGGTGCGGGCGGCGATCAACGAAAAGACGGTGGCCGTCCTGACGGAAGCGGTCCAGGGCGAAGGCGGCATTGTCCCGGCGACCCCCGAATTCATGGCAGGCCTCCGGGCTTTGTGCGATGAGAAGAATATCCTGCTGCTCTGCGACGAAGTGCAGTGCGGCATGGGACGGACCGGAAACTGGTTCGGCTTCCAGGCCTACGGCGTGCAGCCGGACGCATTCACGCTGGCGAAGAGCCTCGGCAACGGCTTCCCGATCGGCGCGCTGGTTACATCGCCGAAACTGGCGGATGTGTTTCAGCCGGGCAATCATGCCAGCACGTTCGGCGGCAATCCGCTTGCCTGCGCGGCCGCACTGGCCGTCATTGAAACACTGGAAAGCGAAGGGTTGCTCCAGAACGCGATCGCGATGGGTGAACTCTTCACCCAGTTACTCACGAAGAAAACACGGAAATTCTCTTTCGTGAAGGCGGTGCGGGGCAAGGGCCTGATGCTCGGCCTCGTGCTGGACCGGCCCGCAAAGGAACTGGAAGTGCTGCTGCGGGAAAAAGGCCTCATCACTATCGCGACGGCGGATACGGTCATCCGGTTCCTGCCGCCGCTCAACGTGAAGGCTCCGCAGATCCGGAAAGCCGTGAACATCGTTGTCGAGGCCTGTGCCGCATGGCAGGCCAAACTGGCTCAAGGTTCACCATGAAAGCTGTTCGCCGCCTGATCCCCTCGGGCTTGCCGGCTGTCGCGCTTGCGATCGCCATGCTCTACGGCGCATCGGCCTTCCAGCCGCCGCCGGTAACGGAGGCCATTCTTGATGCGGAGGGCGGCGCGATCGGCCAGGCCGAAATTGTCCGGCTGGGCGACCTGGAAGACCAGCGCGTGAATGAAAGCAGTGGACTGGCTTTCAGCCGGCGCGCGGACGATATTCTCTGGACACACAATGATTCGGGCGATGGCCCGTTCCTTTACGCGTTCGACAAAACCGGCCTTTCGCGAGGCATCTATCGCATCCAGGGCGCGACCGCTTACGACTGGGAAGACATGACCTCGTGTGAAATTGACGGGGTTCCACACCTCCTGATTGCGGATACCGGCGACAACCGCGAAATCCGTGAGTCGTGCATACTGTATCTCGTGGAAGAACCCGAAGTCGGTCCCGACATTTCCTTTACCGGCACGGTCGCTGTAGCCCGGAAAATTGAATTCGTTTACGAAGATGGAAAGCATGACTGCGAAGCAATTGCCGTGGATGCCGAGGGCTGTTCGATCTACCTGATCACAAAGAAGACAAAAAAGAATCTCCCGTGCCTGATCTACCAGCTCGACATCCCTCCGGAATCCACGACGGAGCCATTGATTGCCCGCGCCATCGGTGAATTTCAATTCCGCAAGGTCACCGCCATGGATATGTCGCGGGACGGCACAAGAGCCGTGGTGATCACCTACAACGAAGCTTTCGAATTCGAGCGCGGCCCGGACGAATCATGGCAACTGGCCTTCTGGAAACCTTGGCGGCAACTCCCCGTTCCGTGGCGCGGCCAGGGTGAATCCATTTGCTACGGCCCCGAAAGCGACACCCTTTATCTCACGAGCGAAAATACCCCGGCCCCCCTCTGGCGCGTGAGGATCCTGCAGAAGAGCCAGGAATAAGCCTGCCGTTCATTCAAACTCGACTACGCGCATCCGCTTTGCAACTATTCCTGTCCCGTTTGATGGAAAGGAAGAGGTGAAACTCATGAAGATTGTACTCGCATATTCCGGTGGCCTGGATACGTCCGTCATCCTGAAGTGGCTGAAGGAAACCTATAAAGCTGAAATCATCGCCTTCGCGGCAGACCTCGGCCAGGAAGAGGAACTCAGCGGCTTGCGCGAAAAAGCACGGAAGACCGGCGCTTCCAAAATCTACATTGACGATCTCCGCGAGGAATTCGCGCGCGACTTCATTTTCCCGATGCTCCGCGCCGGCGCGGTGTACGAATCCGGCTATCTCCTCGGCACGTCCATCGCCCGCCCCTTGATCGCCAAGCGCATGGTCGAAATCGCGCGGGAAAACAAGGCGCAGGCCATCTCGCACGGCGCGACGGGCAAAGGCAACGACCAGGTCCGTTTTGAAGTTACCGCCTACGCGCTCATGCCCGACATCCGCGTGATTGCGCCGTGGCGCGAAGCGCGCTACCGCGAGCAATTCACCGGGCGCAAGGCGATGCTCGATTACTGCAAGCGCCACAACATTCCCGTTGAAGCGTCGGCAAAGAAACCCTATTCGATGGATCGCAACCTGCTGCACATTTCCTACGAAGGCGGTATCCTTGAAGACGCGTGGACGGAACCACCCGAGAGCATGTTCAAGCTCTCCGTCGCACCCGAGAAAGCGCCAGCCCGTGCGGAATACGTGGAGATCACTTTCGAAGGCGGTAACGCGGTCGCGGTGAACGGAAAAAAAATGAGCCCGCTCAAGGTCATGCAGACCCTGAACAAGCTCGGGGGGAAACATGGCGTTGGGCGCGCGGACCTCGTGGAAAATCGCTTCGTCGGAATAAAGAGCCGCGGCGTATACGAAACTCCGGGCGGAACCATCCTTCACAAGGGCCGCGAGGCGGTGGAACAGATCACGATGGATCGCGAAGTGCTGCACCTGCGCAACTCGCTCATCCCGCGCTACGCGGAGCTGGTGTACAACGGCTTCTGGTTCGCGCCCGAACGCGAGATGCTGCAGAAGGCGATGGACGAAGCTGCGGCGTGCGTCACAGGTACGGCCCGGCTGAAACTATATAAAGGCAATTGCTCGATCGCCGGCCGCAAGTCGCCGCAATCGTTGTTCGATCCCCACATGGCCAGCTTCGAAGGCAACGTCGGCTATAACCAGGACGACGCCACCGGCTTCATCAAACTCAATGCCCTCCGCCTTCGCGTCCG
>CAZTYH010000017.1:0-16640 GCA_964617565.1 uncultured Verrucomicrobiota bacterium | reverse complement strand
TACAAGAAAAACCGCCTCCACGCCGAAGGGGTGGCGGTGGACGAACTGGCTTCGCGGTATGGAACGCCGCTCTACGTTTACAGCCGCGGCCACCTGCGCGATCAATATCGCGCGCTCACCGCGGCGTTACGACCAGCGAAACCGCTGATCTGTTTCTCGGTTAAAACAAACACCAACGCGGCGGTCATCAACACCTTCGCGCAGCTCGGATCCGGCGCCGACGTGGTGTCCGGCGGCGAATTATTCCGCGCGCTGCGCGCAGGGGTTCCCGCGTCGAAAATCGCCTTCGCCGGTGTCGGCAAGACGCGCGAAGACATCGAATACGCGCTGAAGCAGAACATCCTGTTTTTCACCGTGGAGTCCGAACCGGAACTGGAGCGCATTTCCGAATGCGCGCGCCGCCTGCGCCGCACGGCACGAGTTGCGCTGCGCGTAAATCCGGACGTGGACCCGAAAACGCACAAGTACATCAGCACCGGAAAAAAAGAGAACAAGTTCGGACTCGACCTGGGCCGCACCGAAAAAGCGTATACCCTCGCCGCGCGATTGCCCGGCCTGGAGATCGCCGGCCTGCACATGCATATCGGCTCGCAGATCCTTTCTTCGGCGCCGTATGCGCATGCGCTCCGGAAAGTGGAAGACCTGTGCCTTGAACTGAAAGCGCGTTATCCGTCATTCAATTATATAGATATAGGCGGCGGCCTCGGGATCTCGTACCGGCCCGATCAAAAACCGTTGGACCCGGCGCATTTCGCGGAAATCGTCTTGCCCGTCCTGCGGCGCTTGAAACTTTCCGTCGTGCTCGAACCTGGCCGGTTCCTGGTCGGCAACGCGGGCATTCTTGTGACGCGCGTGCAGTATGTCAAAAACGGTCCGTCGAAAAAATTCGTGATCGTGGACGCGGCGATGAACGATCTCATCCGTCCCGCGCTTTACGAGGCGTATCACGAGGTAATTGCAGTGAAAAAAGCGCGCGGCTCGTTCATGGCCGACGTGGTCGGCCCAATCTGCGAATCAGGCGATTTCCTCGCGCTCGACCGGCAACTCCCCAAAGTCGGCGAGGACGATCTGCTTGCCGTGCTCAGCGCCGGCGCATACAGCTTTGCCATGTCCTCCAACTACAACAGCCGCGGCCGCGCGGCGGAAGTCATGGTGTCCGGGAGAAAGCACGCGCTCATTCGCGCCCGCGAAACGTGGGATGACCTCGTCCGCGGCGAACGAACGCCGAAGTGGTAGACACCACACCGAGTGCACGCGAGCAGCCAGTCGTGTTCACGCGTCCCCACGCGCTTGTCACGTGGGGAGCGGAAAGAACCCCCCTCTACCTGGCATCCTATGCCACATACCGATACCCGATGCCATGAACGGTGAGGATGGTTTTCGGGTCCGTAGGGTTTGATTCCACTTTTTTGCGCAACTGTGCGATATGCTGGTCCAGTGTGCGGGTGGTGCCGAGGTAATCCACGCCCCACGCGGCATTCAGCAGGTCGTCCCGGCTCAACACTTCTCCTTCGTGCGCCCGGAAATGATCCAGCAACTTCAACTCCCGCACGCTGAGTGAATGCTCGCGCTTTCCGACACGCGCCACAAAACGCTTTCGATCCACCTCCGCAGCGCCGAAACGAAAGACCGCCTCTGCGCCTTCCTCGGATGTGTCCGCGACGGGCCGCTGCGATCGCCGCAACACGGCGTTCACTCGCGCAAGCAATTCGCGCACGCCAAACGGTTTTGTCACGTAATCATCCGCACCGAGCTCCAGCCCAACCACCTTGTCCACTTCCTCGCTCTTGGCGGTCAGCATGATGATCGGCGTTTTTTCATCCTTCTTTCTGATCTCGCGGCAAACATCGTAACCACTCTTGCCGGGCATCATGATGTCCAAAATGACGAGGTCAACGGCCCCGCGCGCGAGCAAGGCCAGGGCATCGGTTCCGGTTCGCGCCGACCGCACTTCGTAATCCTCGCTCTCGAAAGTGTCCACGAGCCCGCGCAGGATATTGGCGTCGTCTTCCGCAACAAGAATTACCTTCCGGCTCATGACGCCCTCCCTTCCGGCAGGCAAAGAATGAAACAGGCCCCGCCGCCGTTTCGCGGCTCAAACACGATATCGCCTCCCATGTCGCGCATCATTTTCCGCGCAATGCTCAACCCCAACCCCGTGCCGGGATGACGCGACGTCAGCGAATCATCCACGCGATGAAACTTCTGGAACAGGCGCTCTCGATGCGACACAGGCACGCCGGGTCCGCGGTCGAGAAAGCGGATCCGTCTGCCCTGGACGCCGGACACCAGTTCGACCTGCAATTCCTGTCCGTCGGACGCGTATTTGATCGCGTTGTCGGTGAGATTCAGAACCGCCTGCTCGAACGCGTCGCGATCCAGCGGCACGGCAAAACCTTCCTCCGGCCCGCTCAACGAAACTTTCATGCCCGCCTCATCAAATCGCGGCCGTTGCATTTCGAGTATCCGGACCAGCAACTCGCGCGCATCCAGCACCTCGATAGTGTATCGCTTCCGGTTCTGTTCGATGCGGCTGAAGTCGAGGACGTTGTTAACCAACCGCGTGAGGCGCTGGGCCTGATCAATGATGACGCGCAGGTAGTCCTTTTTCTTCGCGTCTTCTTTCACGCGTCCGTCGGCAAGAAGTTCGGCATACATGCGAATCGTGGTGAGTGGTGTTTTCAACTCGTGCGACACGTTGGAAACAAAAGTCGTCTTCTGGGCCGCATCGCGACGTCCCGCGTGCGCCTGCCAGAGCAGCAGCGAACCGCCGATTACGATCGCGGCAATAAAAATGACCACGAGTAATCCGCCCATCAGCACGAACCCGCGCGCAACCCCCGCGCCCGGCACGGGGCCGAAGACCGCGACACTCCAATGCGGGAGCAACGGACTCGCCGCGACTTCAAGGACAGGCTCTGTCTCTCCGGATGTATCCACGACGCCCGACTGCACCAGCGTCCGGCCGTCGCCATCCCTCAGCGCGAAAGTTATTCCCTCCCCTGCTTCACTCCGCACCAGCGGCGCAAGCCGCGCCAGCAGGGCTGTCACTTCAATCTCTGCGCCGTAGTACGGCCCATCAGCCCTCCTGACCCATGCAAGCAGGTGGAGCTTGTTCTCCGAAAACCACGGGATCCAGCCGGACCGGTAATCGGGCTCGTCGCGCGACGCGGAAGGCGCAACCTCCGACCACCGCGCAAAGGAACGGCGAACGGAATAACTCGAAACATCGTCCGCAACCGTGACGGGCGCGCTATCCGGCACCGGTCGTTCCCATGGCTCGCGGCCTTCAAACAACGAATCGAAGCGCTGCAGAAACGATCGCTCCTCGCCCGATAAAGGCCCTTCGGGATCGGGTAAAAGGACCTTGCCGCTTTCCTCCACGACAAAAACATTCCGGATAAGCGGATTGTACTGCGCCCAGTCGTCGAGTTCACCCGCCAGGCGATCGGGCTCCAACGCCGCCAACGGCCCGACCATACTGTCCCGCAGATCGCGCATCGCGAGATCCAGCTCACCGGCCACAAGCTGTGCGCGCGCCCGCAACGCATCTTCGGCCACGCGCTGCAAGCGCTCGCCTTCGTGTCCCAGCAAACGAAAAGCGACCGCGCCGACCACCAGCGCGGGCACAATGAGCATCAGCCAGAATAATATGATCGGCACTCGCTTCATCATCCGCCTTCGTTGCGGGCCAGGGCTTCGCGGGACACCGCGAAGCCCCGCCTCGTTAAATCAGCGATTCTCCTGTTGCGTACGAGTCTGGTAGCTGCTCGCGCGAAACAACTTGCGGCGCGGGGCGCTCATTCCATCGGACTTCAACTCGGACGCCTCCGTTTCCAGTTTATCCGCCTCCATCAAGGCCTCTTCGCTGACGGCATAATTATAGAAAGCGCCTTTTGTTGTCAGCCGTTGCCGCGTGTCCCGGAGCTCGCGGACCGCCTCATCGCGCCGGCCCGCATCCCACAGCTCGACCGCGCGATCTTTCGCTTCCGCCGCCGCGTTCCGCACGATTTCGGATTGTACCGCGATGTTCGCCGACTGCGCGACCTCTTCCTTGCGCTCACTGAAAGTCGCCGTCACGCGTGTCGTCGCGGCAACCTCGCGCGCCGTAATCGCGTCCTCATACCGGCAGCGCGCCACGGCGATGGGCTTCACTTCGGATGGCTCGCCGCCGGGAATGTCCAGCTCCACCAGCACATACTTCTCCTGCCCGCCATAAAGCTGGTTGAGATGAATTTCCACGCCATCCTTCCGGATGCGCCCATCGCGGCCGATAATTCGGATCGGTCGCGCCCCGCCTTCGCATTCGATCTCCAATATTACGCGCCGCGCGACCACGCTCAGGACATCGCCCAGTTCCGCCGCGAAGATGCGCGGCAGGTCGCGGCTTGATTCCACGAAGTAGGTGTTGCCGTCGCTCCGCTGCGCCAACTGGGTCATGAGGTCTTCGTTGTAGTCATTGCCGACGCCGACCGTGGTGACGGAAATCTTTTCCTTCAGGAGCGATGCGCCCAGCCGGGCGAGATCAGCCGGAGAACTCGGCCCCACGTTCGCGAGCCCATCGGACAGCAGGATGATCCGGTGCACATACCGGCCCTCGACGTTTTTTCGCACCTCCGCCGCGCCCTGGCTCACGCCGCCGAACAGCGCGGTGTTGCCACCCGGACGTATCTGACGAATGCGCGACTCAATCCACTCCGTGTTCGCCGCGCTCTGCGCGGGAACCAGTGTCTCCACATTGTGGTCGTACACGACGAGAGAGAACAGGTCCTGCGGCCCCAACCGCCGCAACGCCTCAATGGCCGCTTCCTTCGCCCTTTCGATCTTATCGCCGCCCATGGAGCCTGAACGGTCCAGCACGATCACAAGGTTCACCGGCGGGCGCTCCGTTTCACGCGGCGCCTCAGGCGCATCGAGTGTCACCTTCACCACCGCCGTCTGCCGATCGCCCGCGAGCAACACCGCGCGGTCCAGCTCCGCCCGGCACAACACGCCCCGTGTCTCCACCCGCGCCTGCGCGGGCATGGCCACGGCAGCCGCCACAGCGGCCGCCGCCATTACTATTTTTGCCTTCTTCATCGCTATTCCTCCCATTTGACGGTTTTTTCGACTCGAAGGTCAAGAGCGCGCGCTGCCCCGACCTTTCTGGTAACGAGTAGACACCCGGGCCGCCGGAAAGTCGTCACAGGCTTGTAAAAGGGTTGTAAAAGGTATGTGCGGTTTGTTACTGCATTTTTTCCAAACATTGGAAAAATGGGGGTTGGGTTTTCCAATCATTGGAAAACGCATGGAAGCAAAGGAAGGTTTGTTATGTGGCAAGGTGCATATACAGCGATCGTGACTCCGTTCAACCGGGACGGCCGTGTGGACTATGGCAAGCTCCGCGAGTTGATCGAGATCCAGATCAAGAACGGCATAGACGGCATTGTCCCCGTCGGGACCACCGGCGAATCCCCCACGCTCGATTTCGATGAACACGAAAAAGTGATCGAGGTTTCCATCGAGGCCGCGAATAGACGCGTCAAAGTGATCGCCGGCACCGGCGCGAATTCCACGGCCGAAGCGGTGAAGCTGACAAAGCACGCGAAAGAAGCGGGCGCCGACGCGACCCTTCAGGTGACTCCTTATTACAACAAACCCAATCAAGCGGGACTCCTTCGCCATTTCACGGCGGTAGCCGATCTCGGCCTGCCGACCGTGCTGTACAACATTCCGGGTCGGTCCGCTCGCGAGATCGCCATCGAAACGATCGCAGAACTTGCAAAACACCCGCACGTGGTCGCGGTGAAGGAAGCGGGCGGAAGCGTGGATCGCGTCAGCCAGATTCTCGCGTGTTGCAACATCGAAGTGCTTTCCGGTGATGATTCGCTGACCTTGCCGATGATGGCCGTGGGTGGCGTCGGTGTAATCAGCGTGACGTCCAATGTGGCCCCGAAAGCCGTGGCGGACATGGTGCATGCCGCTCTGAAAGGCGACTGGCAGACCGCGCGGGCTTTGCACGGAAAATATTATCCGCTGTTCAAAGACTTGTTTGTCGACACCAATCCGATCCCGGTCAAAGCCGCGTTGGCGATGATGGGCTTGATCGAAGAGGTGTACCGTCTGCCGCTGTGCGAGACATCCGCCGGGAACAGGCAGCAGTTGGCGGCGACGCTGAAAGCGCTTGGACTGATGCAGTAACTGGAGACTTGAAATGAGCAATGTAGTGATTGTTGGCGCTGCGGGGCGCATGGGGAAAACGCTGGTCCGCTTTATTCAGTCCGGCGTGGCTCCGACTCTTAAGCTCACGGGCGCGGTGGACCTCTGGGACTGCCCGGAGCGCGGCAAAGACGCGGGGCTCGCCGCGGGATGCGGCGAAACCGGCATCGTAATCGGCAGCGATCTGAAAGCGGTGCTGCCGGGCTGCGATGTCGTGATTGATTTCAGCGGCCACAAAGGTACGGCCGGGAACGCGCCGCGCGTTGCCGAGGCGGGCAAGGCGCTGGTGATCGGAACCACCGGACTGACCGCGGAAGAAAAAGCGGTGATTGAGGAAGCGGCAAGGAAAATCCCTGTCGTGATGGCGCCCAACATGAGCCTCGGAATGAACCTTCTCTTTTCGCTGGTCGAGAAGGCTGCGGCCACGCTGAAAGACAAAGGCTATGACTGCGAGATCATTGAGCGGCATCACCGTCGCAAGAAAGATTCGCCCAGTGGGACCGCCATCGGCCTCGGCGAGGCCGCGGCACGCGGGCTGCAGTGGGATCTGAAAAAGGTCGCCGTACACGGGCGCGAAGGGATCGTGGGAGAGCGGCCCGGCGAGCAAATCGGGTTTCACGCGGTGCGTGGCGGCGACATCGTTGGAGATCATACGGTGATGTTCGCGGCGGACGGGGAAGTGCTCGAGTTATCGCACCGCGCAACCAGTCGCGAAACGTTCGGCTATGGCGCATTGCGGGCCGCAGCGTGGGTTGCGGGGCGCAAGGCCGGCCTTTACAGCATGAAGGACGTGTTGGGGTTGTAAAAGCATGCTTACCGGCAGCGAGATGTCGTTCGAAGCTTTTGCCGTCGCAAAAGGCCTGGCGCTTTTTGTGATTCTGTACGCTTTGCTGGTCATCACGGCTTTCATCCTGATAAAAGGACGCGAGGCCGGCTTGGCCCGTTCCTGCATCGTCCTCTTCACGGGTGCATTCGTCGTGGGCGGATTTCTTGCCAATCTCTGGCTCATGATGGGCATGACGTTTCCTTACGGTTCAGAAAGAGACTACCTTCCGCTCCTTACGCTGGGCGGTGCTCTCTACACCGGCCCCTTGCTCCGGCGCATCACGTGGATCATGGGCGGCCTTGCAGGGCACGCGCTCATCTATTTGGTGTGGGCGCTCCGGCAATTGGAACCCCTGAAGCGAAACCGCATTGCAAAATGGCTGCTGGCTCCGGCTGTGGCGATCGCGCTGTACAGCCCGTTGCCGCAAATCCGGTTCTGGAAGCGGATCTATAATGCCGAAAACATGAACGCCGCGATCGAATGGCACAGCCATACATTATCGAAAACCGACTTTGTAACCGCGAAATGGGTTGCCGAAAACGAGACGGATTGGCGGTCGCTCCTTTTGCGCGCCAATCATCTTTATGAATCGCGCCGAAGCAAGGAAGCCGTGAAGGTGGACGGATGGATCCTTGAACTTCCGCAGGACGAAGTGCCGGAAGGGCTGCGCGAATTCATTCAACGTCGCTTGAAGTCAGCGAATTTCGATTAGGGAGCGCTACCATGGAAACAGGGCTCAGTCTCGGATCAAACCTCGGAGACCGGCAAGCGAACCTGGCGACGGCGCGCGATCGGTTCCTTGCCATGCCGGGCGTCAAGCTCCTGGCGCAATCGCCGATTTACGAAACCGAACCCGTCGGCGTGAAACCGGAATACGCGGAGATGAAATTTCTCAACGCGGTGCTCATTCTGGATACTGATTACGAGATTCACGAATGGTTCGACCTGATGCGAATGGTGGAGGACGAACTCGGACGGACGCGGAGCCTGGATCGGTATGCTCCACGAGGCATTGATGTGGACATGATTTACTATGGGGACATGCACGTGGAGAGCGGAGGGCTATGCGTACCCCACCGCCACTGGAAAGAACGCCGGTTTGTCGCGCAGCCTCTTGCTGATGTGCGCCCGGAACTCGTGTTGCCGGGCGAAACCCGCACCACCCAGCAAATCCTTGACAGCCTGCCCGCCGGGGAAGCGGTGAATCTATTGACGCGGCACTGGTAATCGGTGGTATGCTGACAGTATGAGTGAATTAACCCGATGGACAGCGCCGAGAATCGCATCCCTCAAGGGTCGCGAAAAGATCGTTTCGCTGACGGCCTACGATTTTTCGATGGCCCGGATGCTGGACGAAGCCGGTATTCATCTTATTCTGGTCGGCGACTCTCTCGGCATGACCATGCTGGGCTATGAGAATACCCTGCCGGTAACACTCGACCAGATGCTGCATCACACCGCGGCGGTCGCGCGCGGCGCGCCGCACTCGCTCGTGGTGACCGACCTGCCTTTCCTGACTTACCAGGTTTCCGTTGAGCAGGCGCTCTCCAATGCCGGACGATGCATCAAGGAGGCCGGGGCGGGCGCAGTGAAGGTTGAAGGCGGTGCGTTCCGCGCGCCGACGATCCGCGCACTGGTCGAAAACGGCATTCCCGTGCTGGGACATATCGGCCTAACCCCGCAAAGCATCCGCGCGATGGGCGGATACAAAGTCCAGGGCCGGAAAGCAGGCGAAGCGGAAGACCTTATTGCCGATGCGCGCGCGGTGGCGGAAGCCGGCGCTTTTGCCATCGTGCTGGAGGCTATGCCTTCCGATCTTGCTTCCGCGATCACATCGGCCGTCCCGGTTCCGACGATCGGAATCGGCGCCGGCGCCGGCTGCGACGGACAGATCCTAGTGCTGCACGACATTCTCGGACTCTACGGCGAATTCAAACCGAAATTCGTGAAGCGGTATGCGAACCTCGGCCCGGAAATCAAAAAAGCGCTGGCGGAATATTCGGCAGAAGTGCGCGAAGGAAAGTTCCCCGGACCGGAGCAGAGCTACTGAAGAATGGAGTGATGGAGAGTTGGAGTATTGGGGAAGGATTGCATGGCATGAAGCCTCTTAACAATTGCGAAAACCCCATCTATCATCCCGAGCTTTTCGAGGAAACTTCGGTACGCCTCCAACACTCCATCACTCCAACACTCCATCACTCCATTCCCCCAATACCCCATCACCCCACGCTCTCCCCATGAAGATTCTGCGCACACCCCGCGAGATGCAACAACACGCGCAAGCGCTGCGCGCCGGTGGCCGACGCATCGGCCTCGTGCCCACGATGGGATATCTTCACGAAGGCCACCTCTCGCTGATCCGGCTCGCG
This sequence comes from uncultured Verrucomicrobiota bacterium, assembly GCA_964617565.1. Taxonomy (GTDB): domain Bacteria; phylum Verrucomicrobiota; class Kiritimatiellia; order CAIQIC01; family JAGNIJ01; genus JAKJGV01. The sequence continues at coordinate 7,247 of CAZTYH010000017.1, read as the reverse complement.
CGCAAGGCGTCCGACGTTGTGGTCGTGAGCATCTTCGTGAATCCAACCCAATTCGGCCCGAGCGAGGACCTCGACAAGTATCCCCGCGATTTTGCGCGCGATGAACGGATGTGCGAACAGGAAGGCGTGGACATCATTTTCTATCCCGAGGCGGGTGACATGTATGCCCCCGATGCCTCGGTCTGTGTCGTTGAAGAAAATCTTTCGAAGGTGTTGTGCGGCGCGGCCCGGCCCGGTCATTTCCGCGGAGTCTGCACCGTTGTCGCGAAGCTTTTCAATCTCGTGCTTCCAGACATCGCCGTCTTCGGCGAGAAGGATGGGCAACAACTCCGGATCATCGAGCGCATGGTCCGCGATCTTAACTTCCCCGTCCGAATTATACGCGGTCCGACCATCCGCGAATCAGACGGCCTGGCGATGAGCTCGCGAAATGCTTACCTTGCCCACGAGGAGCGCAGGCAGGCCTGCCTGCTCAAACGATCTCTCGACAAGGCCGAGTTGATGTATAGAGAACTCGACATCAGGGAGTCCGCCCGCCTCAAAGAATCAATCAAGAAAGCGATCCTGCACGGGCCGGATGCGCGCATTGATTACATTGAGATTGTGGACGACAAAACGCTCGCGTCGGTTGAGGTTGTTGATCGCCCCTGCATGATCGCGCTGGCTGTATTCATCGGCAAAACGCGGCTCATAGACAATGCCGTCATCGGCGGAGAAGCGTAATCATGGACGCACTGCTCGAAGGAATAGACATCCTCAGCCGGCACCCCCCGCAATTCAAAACCGTGAAGGAACGAACCCGTGCGTTCCGGCAGATCGGTGATTTTTTTGAATCCAAAACACGGCAGGGACACGTGCACGATCTTGCAAAAAGCCCGTGCGCGGTATGGCCGCCGTTGCAGAAACGGCTTGCTAATGCCGTGAACGAAATTGCCGACGCCGAACTCCGCCGCGACGAGGTCCGCTTGTGGCAGATGTACAACCATGGAGTCATTATCAAGAGCGACGAAGTCGTCATGGGCATGGATGTCGTGCCCCTGCCCCGCCGTTTCGGATGGGAGGCCAATACCGAGCTCACGCACAAGCTTGCCGGCATTCTCGACCTGCTCATGATCACGCACCGCCACGACGACCATTACGATCGCGAACTGGCGGGGGCCTGCCTGCGTCTCGGCAAGCCTGTTTTCATGCCCGCCTCCCTGGCCGCGGATTGGGGATTCGACCCGAATCTTCACGCTGTGGGCAATGACTGGGAGATAGAAATTGACGATCTTCGCATCCGGGCCCAACCAAGCTTGCATGTGTGGCGAAAGACGATGGACGAGGTGCCGCTTATCGCCTATGAAGTCCGTTGTCAGGAGGGGTACACATTCATCTTTTCAGGCGATGCGGATTATACCCGGAGCCTGGAAAAACCGGACGACGCGGAAGTGGACCTTCTATTCATCCCCTGGAGAAATCCTAACGAGAAATATGAGCAGGGACATCCCAAGTGCAAAGGCACAACCCTTGACGCGGTGAACATTGCGTTACGCCGCGTAAAACCCAGGAACGTGATTCACGAACATTACGCCGAGTTGAAGCATGTCTATGATGGATTCCCCGCCTCGTACGACATCGCGCTGGAGTTGCAGAGCAAAATGGCAGTGCCATCTGAACTCCTTTTCTGGGGCGAATCGCTCACGCTGACACCATGCCCCGGAGGCGCTCAATGAAACGGGGCGTCCGGCCCGGCATTGATCTCCTGCTCATGAATCCGGCGGCACTGCGCAAGGCGCGCGTCGGACTGGTCTGTCATCCGGCCAGCGTCACCTCCAGCGGAACGCATTCATCCATCGCGTTGCGAAAGGCGCTTGGCAAACAACTCACCTGCCTTCTCGGGCCGGAACACGGCGTGACCGGGCGTGGCGGCGCCGGCGAGAAAATGGGGCATAGCCGGCACGCCCGATGGAACATTCCAATATTCTCTCTTTATGGTGACACGCGGCGCCCAACGCCTGAAATGCTTCGGTGCCTGGACGTGATTATCTTCGATTTACAGGACCTGGGCGCGCGATCCTACACTTATGTTTCCACCCTGCGCTACATTCTCGAAGCGGCGGCGGAGCACGACAAACAAGTGATTGTTGCCGACCGGCCCATCCCCCTCGCAAGCGCTGTAGATGGCCCCGTGCTGAATCCCCGTTTTCAAAGCTTTGTCGGCTGCATTCCGAGTCCCGTGGTGTATGGCATGACACCGGGCGAAACGGCCTTATGGCTGCAGAAGACACTGATGCTCGATGTAGATCTGCAAATCGCTCGCGCGGAGGGCTATCGGCGGCAGGCGCGACCGCCCTATCGCTGGGTTCCATCGTCGCCCGCCATCGTTTCCTGGGACAGCGGATTGTGTTTCCCGATCACCGTTTTCTTTGAAGCGCTTCCCGCAGTGGATCATGCGCGCGGAACACGCAACCCGTTCCAGGCCATCGGCGCACCGTGGTTGAACACCGCCGCCGTTTGCAGCGCGCTCCGTCACGGCGGCGCGACGGGGGTGTCGTTTAGCCCGTGCCGCTACCGCGCGGCGCTCGGGGCCTATCGCGGACAGATCGTTCAGGGCATCCGATTGCGTGTGACCAATCCTGTTGACTTCACCCCCATCAAGGCCGCCGTATCATTGCTCGATGCGCTACAGCGCGTGCACGGTAAAGATGAAATCTGGGGCGCACCGGGCAGTCGTCCTGCTTTTTTCGACAAACTGATGGGCACCGATGCCGTGCGGAAAGGTTTGCTGAAAGGCGAAAAGCCGGAGCGGATATTTACTGCATGGAAAGCGAAAACTGATGCCTTCCTGAAAAGCCGGGATACCTGCCTGCTGTATTCGTGAGCCCGACATCCCCGGCGCTGAAGCACCGGGAACTCTTCCGCCTGAAGGCGGAACTCCGGCATCCCGGCGCATCGGTTCCGCGTTTACGCGGAAGTCCTCTGCGAGCTTCAGCCCGCAACCAGCCGACGTCGAAGCGCCACCAGGGCCACCCCTTGATTCCGCTCCAATCCCGGGCGAAGTTACTGCATGAAGTTCTCCGCATCAGTCCATGCCGATGAGCATGGTGAATATGTGGCCGAATGCGATTCCCTGGGCGTGAGCGCCCACGGCCTGAGCCCGGCAAACGCGCTCGATGCGTTGCGCGAAGAGATCCGGTATCGCGTCGAGTTATGCCCCTGCTCCACCGTCGGAGACGACTGGGTGGAACTGGTGGTGGAAAAATAAAGAACCATCGAGCGTTGAACGCTCAACGCAAACGCCGAATCGGATAAAACACGGCCGCTACTCGCAACGAATAACATAGAAGCGCACAACATTCGTTGATGCGCTGACGTTATGCCAGACCGTCGTTGTCGCGCCAGGCACGCCCACGCCCGCCACCGTCTGCACGGGATTCGTGATCGCGGCCTCCCCGGCCGGCAGACCGCCCTGTTCTCCTGTAATGTAAGAGACCGAGTACGTGTTCCCATTCACCACCATGAATGTAATGGCCACTCCGTTTGTCCATTGCGTGATGTCCGTGATGGATGGATTGTACAGGGTGCAGGAATCCTCCGCCTTCCAGAATCCGTTCAAGAACACATCGCCATTCGCATTGGTCGTGATCAGCATGAACCCGCTCTGGCCCAGCGACGCCCCGAGCTTAACCGATCCATCCGTCGCGTAAGCAGCGCCACCGGCGCCGATCCGGTCATACACGATCTCCGCGTTACCGCCGACGCGCCCGGCGCCGGCCGACAGGATCAACCCGCCGGCCGTCGCCGCGCAAAGCATAATGAGGGCTTTTTTCATGACACCCTCCATCAATCCTGCCACGTGGCCGGGAAGCCTCGCTGTGTGCCGCCCCAGCCCGGATAGATGCCCTGGTGCTCCACGTTGCCGTAGGGATCAAGCCCCGCGCCCGCGCCCGCTTGCCCCCAACCCCAGGTCATGCCACCCCCCGTGTTGTTGATGTCCCCGTAAACCACGTTGTTGGCATGAAACTGTACGTTGCTGCCCATCCCCACGTCGCCCCAGACCGTGTTGTTAACGAAACAGATCGTGTGCCCCAATGCAGCCGCCGGATCAAAGACGGTGGGCAGCGTGACCCCCACCCACGTGCCGTGCTCTGCTCCGTGAATCACGTTATGCGCGTACAGATGGGGCACTTGCCCCGCAGGTCCCACAGGGGGAGACAACGGCAACGATTGCAAGTCAATGATCGCGGCCGATGGAGGCGCAAAGACGCCGGGTCCGATCTCCGGGCCATAATTGACGATCTCGCAGCCGATAACTTCGAAATAGTAGACCATGTCGCTTACAAGCAAGGTCGGGTTCGCGGAGTCCTTGTTGAACATCGAGGAGTTGTAGATGGAAATCTCCTCGATGGGCGACACGCCATTACCCACCGAGACAGCGACGCCGTCGGAACCTCTCGCGAAACAATTCATCACTTCCACGCGCGGCCCGAGGATCTGAAGTCCCCCATGAAACCGGCAGTTATTGAATTTCACGTCGCTGCCTGCGTCCACCGCAACCACGGCGGCGCCGTTCACGATGACGCTCTCCACACGTTGCTTGCCGAGGATGAAGGCCGAGGCGGTGTTGACGGTCAGCGAATCCAGTTGAGGCCGGTCGAACCCGAGGATGTGGATATTCCCCTTGTTCATGTTGAGGCCGGGATAGCGTCCTGCGGCGATGACAAGGGTGGCGGGTTCGTTGGTGTACTTCATCGCGGCGGCATTGTAACCGTTCTGAGGAATGTCGAATGGCCGATCAATGGTTCCGGGCCCGCCCGGCGTGCCGTTGGTGGCGACCCAGACGACGTTCCCCATATCGGGAAGCGGGACCAGTCGCTGCCACACGCCCGAGCCGAATGGCGCGCGACCCCAGAGCGACATGCCTCCGTCCATGTACAGGTTCCCTCGCACACGGGCCGTGTTGTCCATGTCGTTGGTCACATTGTGCCCAATGGCAACACGCTCGGTGCCACTTTGAGCACTCGCAGCGTAGCCAATAGCAATATTGGTTCTGGCTCCATTGGCAAAGGCTCCCAAGCCTACGCCGCCCTGGTATCCATCAGCCCAGTAGCCGGCAGCCACACCAAAGTCATAGCCATATGCCCAGCGTCCGAGAGCCGCGCCATGAGAGTGAGCGGAGGCGTTTACACCAACTGCTGCACCGGCAAATGCGCCGTTGGCGTTGACGCCGACGGCAACGCCAGTGGATGAGCCCGATGAAGAACCGCCAATGCCAACGCCAGAATCATCCCCGATTGCAAAATAGCCGACCGCCACCCCGTATGCAGAGCCATTGGCCGCATATCCGACGGCAGCACCAAAATTATCGCCTTCGGAAAGAGCCCCGACCCCGGTGCCGCTAACATAACCCTTGGACTGGTATCCAACCGCCACGCCGTGGTCAAATGCATTGGCTTCGTATCCCACCGCGACACCTCGGTCATCTGCAAAGGCAAACCGCCCGCCGATGGCCACCGCCCTATTGTCCGCATAGGACTGCGGCCCGATCGCGATACCGGCATTCGTGGCGCTCGTCTGGCGTCCAATACGAATCGTATCTCCACTATTGGTGATGACCAGGTCATTGTCGGCGCCCACATTGATACCGAGAATGCCCGTCATCGTGTCACCGGTCTTGATCACAAAGGAATTGCTGGCAATAGCCGGATCCATCCCTCCGCCTCCCGACGCCGGCGCGTTGGTCCATACACTGCCGTTCCACGTTAAAATCTCGCCGGCGGACAGGGCGCCGATATCAAGCACACCCCCCTGCAAACTGTCCACTGTGGTTCCGTCGCCCGGCGTTCCGCTTATGTCCCCGGAGAGCGTCACGGCGTTTGTCGCGCGCGCGATGATATCCAGCGCGTGCAAACCATCCACCATGTGCGCGTTCATCGCATACGGCACACTCAATAGATCCTGCGCCGGCAGCATCTCGTTGAATGTGATCTTATCCTCGCTGAACCATACGCGGAGAAACATGCTCGTTTCCGGCGCGAAGATCTCCGGATCAATATCCACCATTGGCGTTGCGCCCAAGATCGTGCTGAATACGCCGTTGTAGCAATCGTTGGTAATGAACGTTCCCGGCTCGCCTGCCGCCGTTCCGTCATGCGCCCAGAAATTGGTCAGCCCGTCCTGGCTTGAAATCGCATATTTGAAATATCCGGGCCCGGTCAGCGGCAGATCGCCCACCAGGATCTTCCCCTGGTAGTCGAACTCGGGCGGCGGCTCCGCCTTAACGGTGAGAATGAAAACAAAAGCGAAGCAGATACAGGCGAGCAGACTGCGCTTCATGACAACCTCCTTGGTTTGATCACGACCCCCTCTGCACTCCCCCTTGAAGTGCAGCTTGAAGCACAAGTCATATTACACATCCGGCGTTCGCGCAGCAAGCCAACTTTTCCTTAACCCGCTTATTGCACGAGCGCCGTGTTGCACTCATGCAATAAGCGGGCTAAAATCACGCTCCTATTATTATGAACCGCCTTCTCTTGGTTATATGCTGCGGATTGGTGCTGGCAGCCGGTTGTGGAAAGCTGGGCAATCCGAATGTGGTCGGTTTGGATCTGCTGCATGGCGTCGCGTGGCCTTCGGCAAAAGCGGAACTGGAACAACTGGGGTTCCGCGTGGTGCTTCTGCAAACCAACGCAGATTTCCGGGATCATCAACGTTTGGGGGTGTTGATCATCCTGACCGACGAGCCGGGCGCCACGAAGCCGCTTGGCGAAAAACGGGCGACTGCAATTGCAGATTTTGTTCGGACGGGTGGCGGCTTGCTCTGCGCCGGAGAGGCATGGTCATGGATCACGGAAAAGGGCGCATCGCGTTCGCTGGAAGATTTTTCCCTTAACGTTCTTGGCAGGCATCTGGGTTTTACTGTTCTGGATCGCACCACACGCGACCCACGCAACATATCGCCTTCACTGCTTGGCGGATTGGACGGAGTCAACCGAACGGATTGGTGGGCCTCGGAGATCCGCGCAACGGCGGAGGGCGCGGAACCGCTCATAACCGATGAAGAATTGCGACCGATGGCCGTTCGCTTTCCATACGGCCGGGGACGCGTCGTGGTGGTCGGTCATCGCGAGCTGCTTCGCGAAAATCCGGACGTCCTCCGCAACATCCTCCTCTATCTATCCGGCCTGGATGAGCACGTGCTGTGAGGGAATGGCGGAGGGGGAGGGATTCGAACCCCCGTTGCCCGTAAGAGCAAACATGATTTC
>CAZTYH010000016.1:36835-48883 GCA_964617565.1 uncultured Verrucomicrobiota bacterium | reverse complement strand
TTCCGTTTCGTCTTTTTGGGCATCTGTTGTATCATGTGCCTATCCAGAAGGTGCAATTATGAATAAACGGTGGATTCTTGCGGTTTTGGCATGCGGTCTTCTCTTGTCCGCGGGCTGCGGCACTCCGTCCGCGCGAATCAAGCGCAACCCCGAGCTCTTTGCGTCCTTTGCGCCGGACATCCAGGAGAACATTCGCCAGGGCAAGATGGATATCGGCTATGATCGCGACATGGTGTACATGGCGCTCGGCGATCCGGACCGGCGATATCTGCGAAAGACCGCCACCGGCGAAGCCGAGGTCTGGGCGTACACGGAAACCTACACGACCATGGAACGCCAGCGCGTGGAAGGCCCTTTCCGCTCAAGGGGCGCTGACGGCACCGTGCGCACGATACAGGACACTTTATGGGTTGATGTTCAGCAGCGGCACGAATACGAAAGACTCCGCATCGAATTCGTGAATGGTGTGGTTACCGCGATTGAAGAATCGAGCCGGTAGCGGAAGGATTGGGATAATGGGGAGATGGGGTCCCATACTCCAGCACTTCATCACTCCCTGAACGGAATTACCTCGTCCAGTGAGCCCGCATCCACCAGGATCATGACCAGCCGATCAACGCCCAGGGCAATTCCGCCGGAGGGCGGCATGTATTTCAGCAGTTCCAGAAACTCGTCGTCCGGCGGATACACATCTTTGCCCAGCTCGCGACGGCGCTTCACGGCATCATCAAATCGCGCGCGCTGCTCATCCGGATCGTTCAGCTCCGAATAGGCGTTGGCGATTTCAATTCCCGCAATGTATAATTCCCATCGCTCCGCGACCGGCGGCGTGTCCTTCCTGATACGCGCAAGAGACGCCGCCTCCTTTGGATAATCCGTCAATATCACCGGGACATTGCGGGGCAACCGCGGCTCCACCTTGCTCACGAGATCCAGATCAAAGCGATCCGCGTCAAAATTCTCGCAGGGATCCCATCCGGCATGGAGCCGGAAGGCCTCGGAAACGGTAATCCGCTCCCAGACGGGCAAAAGCTCAAGCACCCGGCCCTGATACATAACATCCGCTTTCCCAACAACTTCGTAAACCAGTTGGTGAATCAACGCTTTTGTATCCGCCAGCATGTCTGCATAGCCGGCATTCGCGCGATACCATTCCAGCATCGTGTATTCTGGATGATGCAGCGGTCCGCGTTCGTCGCGACGGAAGCAAGGACCCATCTGAAAAATCTGCGGATACCCGGCTGCCAGCAGCCGCTTCATATGCAATTCGGGCGAAGTCCGAAGGAAAAGAGACCCGGAAGGCTCGGCATCAATATGCAGTTCGGGAGCGGGGGCGCGCTGCCTGACGGGCGTCTCGACTTCAAGGAATCCGCGCGCGGAGAAGAAGCTGCGAATCGCCTGCAGGACGCGATGCCTCAGGATCATGGTCCTGCGGAATGAATCCAGCCGGCGGAGCTCGGGGTGTTCGACATTACCGGGCAAACTCATAACGGCCCCTGTCCGCGTGGCTTCAAATTTTTATCCCTTGCTCACGCGATCGAAATACTTGCCGGTGCGCGTATCTATGCGCACGATGTCACCTTCGTTGATGAACAGCGGAACGGCCACTTCGTATCCGCCTTCCAGCTTGGCGGGTTTTGTGACGTTCGTTGCCGTATCGCCTCTCGCTCCCGGCTCCGTGTGTTCGATCTTCTTCTCCACGTATGCCGGCAGCGTCACTTCAATCGGCTTGCCATTGAAAAACAGAACCTGAACCTCAACTTCTTCCTTGAGAAAATACTTCTTGTCGCCCAATACATCGGCGGAAATCGTCAATTGCTCAAAGGTCTTGTTATCCATGAACACAAAGTGATCGCCCTCAGGATACGAATAAGCCAGATCCCGCTCTTCGAGGTCCGGCTTATCAATACGATCAACAGCGCGGAACGTGCGATCCGTTACATTGCCCGAAAGAAGGTTATGAATCCGGCACTTGTACATTGCCTGCCCCTTGCCAGGCTTCACAAACTGGAATTCGACCACTTCGTAAGGAACCCCTTCGAGTTCTATCTTCAAACCTTTTCTCAAATCGGATGCCGTATACATAATGCCTGCTCTCTTTTCTTTTTACTTGCTGATTAAGTTCCCGCGTACGGGGCGGCATAATATGCAGGAACTGCATTGGGCATGCCAAGCATTGAATTGAACTCGCGCCTGATGTCTTTTGAATTCCGGAAAAAGCTTTCACCGGACAAGAAAAAGCCCAGCGGAAAAAACGTTCCAAGACCCCTTCCAAAGCTCATAGTCAAACAGGGCCATTAAGTCTCACATTTATATCTATTATTATTGACATAGTTGTCAATTATTTATATGCGATGTTTTGTTTCGTTTTTTCTGGCTTTACACCACTATTTTATGGTCTCATTTCAATCTGTTCAATTTGTGTTTTAATCAATTTTTATGGTAGGTTTTTCGGACCAAGAACAGGAAGAGAAACAGGTATGTCTGATCGCGAAAAAAAATCCACGGAAAAGGCTGCTCTACAGCCTGAAGGCGTCAAGGAAATGTCTGATTTAAAGGTCAAGGCTGGGACTGTCGAAAAAGAGGCCGATTCTGCCGGGAAATCCGCTCAACCGCCGGCCGGCATGGGTGCGCATTACGATGCTCGTTCCATCCAGGTTCTCGGGGGCATGGACGCCGTGCGGAAGCGTCCTGCCATGTACATCGGCGACACCGGCGTTCGCGGCCTGCATCATTGCGTTTATGAAGTTGTGGACAACAGCGTGGACGAGGCGCTTGCCGGCTATTGCTCACACATCCTGGTGGTCATCAATGCGGATGGTTCCGTTTCCGTCAACGATGACGGGCGCGGCATCCCGGTGGATATTCACGCAACCGAAAAACGGCCTGCTGTTGAAGTGGTATTGACCACCCTGCATGCCGGCGGCAAGTTTGACCATTCCAGTTACAAGGTTTCCGGCGGCCTTCATGGTGTAGGCGTTTCCTGTGTTAACGCGCTGAGCGAATGGATGGAGGCGGAGATCCGGCGCGACGGGAACGTGTATCATCAACGGTACGAACGGGGGCGTCCCGTCACCAAGCTAGAAACAATCGGCAAGATCAAAGGCTCCGGAACCAAGATCACTTTCTTCCCCGACAAGCAGGTTTTCCAGGTCACGGAGTTTAACTGGGACATCCTCGCCACGCGTCTTCGTGAACTTGCGTTTCTGAATGGCGGGCTTGAGATCAAGTTGCGGCAGGAAGATCCGGCGCGCGAGGAAACATACCTGTACAAAGGCGGCATCTCCGAATTCGTTGAGCATTTGAACAAGAACAAGAACGTCCTGCATCCGAAAGTCATCTTCTTTGACCAGGAAAAGGACGGGGTTCAAGTGCAGATCGCGCTGCAATATACGGACACGTACACGGAGAACATTTTCTCCTACGCCAACAACATCAATACAATCGAGGGCGGCACGCACCTGAGCGGCTTCCGTTCCGCGCTGACCCGCACGGTGAACCAGTATGCGAAGGCCAACAAGCTCATCAAGGACGATGCCGAAACGATGAGCGGCGAGGATATTCGCGAGGGCCTTACGGCCATCATCAGCACCAAGGTGCCCGACCCGCAATTCGAGGGGCAAACCAAGACCAAGTTGGGCAATAGCGAGGTGCAGGGCCTGGTGGAAGCGATCGTCAATGAGCAACTCGGCATTTACTTCGAAGAGCATCCTTCGGTCGCGCGAAGGATCGTGGACAAAGCCGTGCTCTCCGCGCGGGCGCGCGAAGCGGCGCGCAAGGCGCGGGACCTGACGCGGCGCAAAGGCGCGCTGGACAGCGGATCTCTTCCCGGCAAGCTGGCGGACTGCTCCGAGCGGGATCCCGCCCTCACCGAGCTGTTCATCGTCGAGGGCGACAGCGCCGGCGGTTCCGCCAAGCAGGGCCGCGATCGCCGCTTCCAGGCGGTCCTTCCGTTGCGCGGCAAGGTCCTTAATGTTGAAAAGGCGCGGCTGGACAAGATCCTGAATAACAACGAAATCCGCACGATGGTTACCGCTATCGGTACAAGCATCGGACAGGATGCCTTCGACATCGAAAAGGCGCGCTACCACCGGGTCATCATCATGACCGATGCCGACGTGGACGGCTCGCACATCCGTACACTGCTCCTCACGTTTTTCTATCGCCAGATGCGACAGCTGCTCGATCGCGGTTACATTTATATCGCGCAGCCCCCTCTTTATAAAATCAAGAGGAAGAAGCACGAGGAATACATCGAAAACGATGCAGAGTTGACCCGCATTCTTCTCAAAATGGGCATTGAAGAGGTGAAGGTGGAGAAAGTGGATGGCACCGAGGGCTTCACCCAACAGCAACTCGAGAGCCTGCTCGAATGCCTCACGGAGATCGAGCGCATCGAGGAATTGCTGTCGCGGAAAGGCATCGTTTTCGAGGAGTTCCTGCGCCTGAGGGAAGCGAAAAGCGGCGCGTTCCCCCAGTATCTCGTCACGATCGAACACGAAGGCGAGCAAGAGAAGCATTACGTGTACAACGAAGCGGAACTTCGCAAGCTGCGGGAAGACGCGGAGCGCAAACTCGGTATCCAGCTCGAAATCTTTACCGAGGAAGGCGGGGGCAACGGCTCAGCCCGCCATAAGGGTATTCGCTGGGTGGAAATCTATTCGGCGCCGGCACTGGCTCGCTTGATCACGAAACTGGAGCAGCGTCAGCTCAGCTCCGATATGCTCCTGCCTCGCGAGGAACCTTTCTTCAATCTCGTGGACGGAGACGAAAATCGTGTGCCGATCCACTCCCTGGGCGAGTTGCTGGACCGGGTACGAACGGTCGGCCGCAAGGGATTGGATATTCAGCGGTACAAAGGTCTCGGCGAAATGAATCCCGAGCAGCTTTGGGAAACGACGATGAACCCGGAGAAACGAAAACTTCTCCAGGTTGTCCTCGAAGATGCGTATCGCGCGGACCAGCTGTTTACCGTGCTGATGGGCGATGAAGTGGAGCCGCGGCGCGCCTTCATCGAGGAAAACGCGCTGAACGTGCGCAACCTGGACATCTGATAGGAACCCTTAAATCCTGTTTTCAAGAGCGAAAAGGCGAACATGTACACACAGAACGAACGAGTGGATTTTGTAAACATCGAAGACGAGATGCAACGCGCGTACATTGACTATTCAATGAGCGTGATTGTCGGCCGCGCCCTGCCGGATGCGCGCGACGGACTGAAGCCCGGAAACCGGCGCATCCTGTTCGCCATGCGGGAGCGCGGATGGGTGCATAACAAGTCTTTCGTCAAGTGCGCGAAGGTCGTCGGTGAAGTCATCGGTAATTACCATCCCCACGGCGATTCAGCCGTTTACGACACGCTCGTGCGCATGGCACAGGACTTTTCCATGCGCTACATGCTCATCAACGGACAAGGCAACTTCGGAAGTCTCGATGGCGACCCGCCCGCGGCTTACCGATATACCGAGTGCCGCCTCGACCGGATGGCGGAAGAGCTGCTTGCCGATATTGATAAAAATACGGTTGATATGCAGCCCAACTTCGACGAAAGCCTGCGGGAACCGACCGTCCTGCCCGCCCGCGTCCCAAACCTGCTGGTCAACGGCAGCACCGGCATCGCGGTCGGCATGGCCACCAATATCCCGCCGCACAACCTTGGCGAGATCGTGGACGCCGTTGTTCACATCATTGACAATCCGGATTGTACCGTGGCCGACCTCATGCAGCTTGTAAAAGGTCCGGACTTTCCTACCGGCGGCATGATCCATGGCCTGAACCCCATCAAGACGATGTATGAAAGCGGGCGTGGCCTGTTGAAAGTTCGCGGCCGCGCAGGCATCGAGCCGGGACCGCAAGGCAAGGAGAGCATTATCATCTCCGACATCCCGTACACGGTGAACAAGGCCTCGCTGATCGAAAAAATGGCCGAGTTGGTTCAAGACAAACGGATCGAGGGCATCTCCGATATTCGCGACGAATCCGACAAGGATGGCGTTCGCATCGTCATCGAAATCAAGCGGGGCGCCATCGCCAAGGTGATCCTGAACAACCTCTACCAGCATACCCCTCTTGAAACAACGTTCGGCGCGATCATGCTGGCCATTGATCATGGCCGACCGCGCATCTTGAACCTCAAGGAAATGCTGCAATGCTTCATCCAGCATCGCTTTGAGGTGCTCACGCGCCGCGCGCAATTCGACCTCGAAAAAGCGGAAGCGCGAGCCCACATCCTCGAGGGTTTGAAAATCGCCCTCGATCACCTCGACGCGGTGGTTCGCACCATCCGCGAATCGAAGGACCGGAACGACGCGCGCATACAATTGATGAAAAAGTTCGGCTTGTCTGAAGTTCAGACCAATGCCATCCTGGAGATGCGCCTGTATCAATTGACGAACCTCGAGCGGACAAAAATTGACGAGGAGTATCTCGAAGTCATCAAGCTGATCAACTACCTGCGCGACCTGCTTTCCAGCGAGCGCAAGCTTTACGACTTGATGAAAACCGACCTGCTTGACTTGAAAACGCGCTATTCCGATGAACGGCGTACCGATATCGTCCCGGAAGAAGGCGACCTGAATGTCGAGGATCTTATCGCCGATCGCGGTTGCGTGATCACGATCAGCCACACCGGCTACATCAAGCGCGTTCCGGTCAGCACCTACCGGCAGCAGCGTCGCGGCGGTAAAGGGGTCATGGGCATGGACACGAAGGACGAGGATTACGTGGAACACGTTTTCACGGCATCCACGCACGACTACATCCTTTTCTTTACGGAGAAAGGCCGCGTGTATTGGAAGAAAGTCTATGAGGTGCCCGAGGGAGGCCGGGCTGCGCGCGGCAAGGCGATGATCAACCTGCTCGACGTCAGCAGCGAAGAAAAGATCGCAGCCATGATCCGGGTCCGCGAGTTTGCGAATACGCAGCATCTCGTGTTCGCGACGGAAAACGGCGTGGTGAAGAAGACCAATCTCGAAGCATTCGGCAATCCACGCGCCGGCGGAATTATCGCGATTTCCATTGATGAAGGGGATCGTCTGATCGGCGTGAAAATGACGGCCGGGAATGACGACGTCATGCTCATCACGCATAACGGCATGAGCATTCGCTTCAACGAGGAGCAGTTGCGCGACCAGGGCCGCGACACGCGGGGCGTCCGGGGCATCACGCTGCGAAAGGGCGACCGGGTGGACAGTGTCGAGGTGGTGGAACTGAACGCCACGCTGCTGGCCATCACGGAGAACGGCTACGGCAAGCGCACTTCGTTCGACGAATACCGGGTGCAGAGCCGCGGCGGCATGGGCATTATCACGATCAAGACAACCGAGCGGAACGGCAAAGTGGTCGGCGCGCACAGCGTGCACGATAATGACGCGATCATGCTCATCACCAGTGGCGGCCAGATGATCCGCATGCCGGTGAGCGATATCCGCACCATCAGCCGCAACACGCAAGGCGTACGCCTGATCAACCTGGGGGCCGACGACAAGCTGGTTTCAGCCACGACCGTGGAGCCGGAAGAAGGAGACAACCTTTCAGAAGAAGGCCAGGAAGAGGCGGGCGAAGAATCGGCAGGGGAAGAGCAAAAGCCTTGATGATTTTGCAGCCGCGCGACAAAACGTGGCGGTTCACATGAAGGAGTGCTTCTTACCGAGTATCCGTCCGCGGCTTGCGAACCTTTACCCGCATGGGCTGCTCCGGAGGCGGCTCGCCCTTAGCTGTTGCCACCGCTTCGTTGGCGGCGGCCGGCTGATCCAGATCGCTGACGATCTCGCGCAGGATCGTGCTGTAGCCTTTGCCGCGGGCGATTTCGTCTTCCACTTCCTGCAATGCCGCCGTTGCATGGCTTGACGGATCGGCATCAAAAGAAAAAACAATGGATCCGACGCGAATCTTATCTCCCAGCTTCAACTTCGCGACATCCACGCGTTCGCCATTCACATATGTGCCGTTTCGAGACTTCAAATCCTTGATGTAAAATTCGCCGTCCCACAGGCGAATGCCGCAATGCAGGCGGGAAGCTTTTTCGTCGAGAATAACCACATCCGCCTCGGGGCTGCGTCCGATCGTGATGGGCCGCTCTCCCAGTTCAAGCTCCATCTGGGTGCCGTCTTTTTTCATGTAGTGAAGTCGCATGGCAAAGCCCTCGTTTCTGAATATATTAGAAAAGCATTTGGGGACAAAGCAATAGCCATGTGCACACCCCCTATGAATAAGCCCGCAGAAATGCCCGGAAAAGGGCTTAAACAAGCCCCTCGCGGATGAGGTTCTGGAAATACTCAATGGTCAGCGACAGGCCCTTTTCCAGGTCCATGCGGGGCTCCCAGCCCAGCAGGCGCTTTGCTTTTTCGATGTTTGGCTGCCGGATCTTGGGGTCATCCACAGGCAAAGGCTTGTGAACGATCTCGGAGCTGCTCCGGCAAAGCGTCCGGATTTTCTCCGCGAACTCCAGGATCGTCATTTCCCGGGGGTTCCCGATATTCACCGGCTCGTGATGATCGCTCTTCGCAAGGGCATAGATCCCCTCGATCAAATCGGAGACATAACAAAAACTGCGCGTCTGCCGGCCATCGCCGAAAACAGTCATCGGCTCGTTGCGCAGGGCCTGCACAGCAAAAGCCGGAACAACACGACCGTCATTCGGTCGCATGCGCGGTCCGTAGGTATTGAAGATGCGAACAATCCGGGTGTCCACCCCATGATAACGGTGATAAGCCATCGTCATGGCCTCGGCAAACCGTTTGGCTTCATCATAGACGCCGCGCGGCCCGATGGGGTTCACGTTGCCCCAATACGTTTCCGGTTGAGGATGAACCAGGGGATCGCCATAGACTTCCGATGTCGAGGCCAGCAGGAACCGCGCTTTCTTGGCGCGCGCAAGCCCCAACGTTTTATGAGTGCCCAACGCGCCGACCTTCAACGTCTGAATCGGCAGCTCAAGGTAATCAATCGGGCTCGCAGGCGAGGCAAAATGGAACACCAGGTTCACCGGACCGGGCACATCCAGGTCCGTTGTGACATCCTGGTGAATAAAACGATAGTCCGGGTTATTCTTCAGATGCTCGATGTTGGACATGCTACCGGTGATCAGGTTATCCACGCAGACAACCCGATATCCTTCACCAAGAAGCTTATCTGTAAGATGCGAGCCCAGGAATCCGGCACCGCCGGTTACCACCGCCACAGGTTTTGATGCAGCTTCTGACACGACTTTTCTCCGCTGGAATGTGCGAGGTATTGATATGCAAACCGGGCCCGCCTGTACAGCTTAATGCGAAAAATTGAATCAAAAGACCGGATGAAAGCCGGTCGCTTACTGCGCCACTATGTGCGGATAGAAATCCTTCACAAAGGCCTGTAACTGCTGCTTGTAGTCGTCCGACTCAAGTTGCCGGCCGCCCGACACGCCGATGTACGCCCACCGGTGCGAGACGTTATGAAAAATGCGATCGGTTGCCATCCAAACCATTCGCTGAACATGGGACGGCGTTTCCCGTCCCTGCCCGACAAACCAGTATGCGAAATAGGTGGGAACCTCCATGGTGCGACCGTCCCCGGCGCGGAAGCGACGGATCATTTCCAGCGACATGATATCCAGAGGCTCCCGCCCCTCGATAGACACCGGGACTATAACGGATTTGAGGATTTCGTTGCCCTGTCCGACAAGGCAGGCCTGCGGGCGATGAATGCTGGCCCGCTCTCTCCCGGTCAGCACAATCGTGACATACAGGGATTCCCCTGAAGGCTGGCGATAATCCATTTTAATTATTTCTGTATCCGCCGGCAACAGATCCCTCTCTGCCTTTGTCATGGTGTCCAAAGGCCCGCCGCATGACAGGCACTTTTCCGCATCGCCAAGGTCTCCCAGCCTGAACTCCCGAAGGCAGGTGGGGTTCTGGCAAAATCGCATTTCCTGTCCGACCCAATTGCCCACCCTCAGCGGCATATCCATGATGACACCGGCCTTGTCCGTAACCGTCACATCCACGGAGAAGGCCAGGGCCAGCGAGGTCAGGACCAACAACGCGATTACGATGAAATAGGGTTTAAGAGCCTTTGTTTCCATTGGTGCGCCACCTGTGAGAAGTCCGTATTGAGCATCGCGCCGAATGCCACCATCAACATGATCGCCACAGCAAACACCACGAAGCCTGAGTAGTCATGATAAATGCCCACGGCCAGTTCCTGCCCAAACGCCTGCGCGACCAGCGCGACGGTGAGAATGCGCGCCATGTTGCCGAGAATCGCCAGAGGGATCGAGCCCAGAAAAAGGATCCACTTTTTAACCAATGTCGGTTGCGTCAGGTACGCGTAGACCGCTGTAAGCGCGGTCATGGCCAGCAGCGAACGCAAGCCGCTGCAAGGATCAGCCACATCGAAACTGAATCCTCCTGCGCCCATCGAATAAATAGCGGACCCCGACCGCTCCACCGGAATGCCCAATCCGTTCAGAATGATTGTCGCCGAAATCGTCACGAAAAGACGTAGCGGAAAGGTCAGGCTGTCTAGAAAGTTCATGGGTATGCAGAAGATCAGGTACGAGCAAGGGAAAATGAGCACTTTCGCAACCTGCCAACCGTAAAAGTAGAAAGGCACACCCCAGAGAAGCAGAATTAATCCGGCAAGAGATAACCGTGTCTGCTGGGCCTTGGCGCCCAGCCAGTGCAACAGCAAGGCAAACACGACAACCGCCAGACCGATCTTGCTGGTCTCTTTGACGGCCGCCTGCAATTCGCGCCGGCGGAGCCAGATCAGCGCAAAGCTGATGGGGGGGATGATCCAGCCATGAGACATATCAATACCCATGTCCGACCATCGTGAAACCATCCAGAGAATGGCTGACCGGCCAAAGGCGCGGATATCGGTCGTGTTCCCCTGGTAATGAAACAGGACAAACGCAAGCCCCACGATGATGGATACCAAGCCGATGCGCACGATTTCATCACGCGTCAGCGAAGCCAACCGCCATCGTTCCGCCCATAGGATTACGGACCCTGTATTGCTTTCACTCATCTATCAACTTCTCGAAAAGCCCTGTAACACCATACGGCCCGCCTGCCGCCGCGTCAATTGTACACCCCTGTCACGGCAGAACTTTGACCAAAAGGGCCGCCAAATGTTCAATATCCGGGACCTGGTGATCGGCGGCATTCTCCTTGTGGCCGACAAAAACAGTGCCCGCACACCCAGCCCGTCGGCCCGCCTCGATATCCCGCTCCGAATCACCGATCATCCAGGACCGGGACAGGTCCAAGCCGTGCTTCCGCGCCGCTTCCAGAAGCATGCCGGGGTTCGGCTTTCGGTCCGGATGGGCGTTGTCCCCATGCGGGCAGACGAAGATATCCAGCAGTTCCAAACCTTCCGTTGCGAGATGCTTCCGCAATCGCTCATGCATCGCATGGACCTCGTCCATGGTCATCTTCCCGAGCGCCACTCCGCGCTGGTTGGTGACAATGACCGCCACATAGCCCTTCGCGGAAACCACGCGCAAGGCATCCAGGAATCCGCGCTGTATGTGGAAATCCTCGACTCGCTCCACGTAGAGCCCCTCGCCCGGGAATCGGTTTACGATCCCGTCGCGATCAAAAAAAACACAGGGCTTCAACTTATGGTTCTCATGCATCATAGATACGTCCGACTCCTGCCAGCCCCTCAGGGCAGCTTCACTCCGACCCTGTAAAATCCCGCATCCACATCGTTCGTGAGCAGGAACAGCAGATTACTCCCCGTGCCCGACAGGTTCAATCCATATGGCAGCCATGGAAGGCTTTCAGGAAGAAGGTTCGTTTTCCAATACACATCATAAAGACGCCCTGTGGACGTTTCGCCCGCCACGACGGACCACTCGCCCGTTTCAACCGCAGTTCCTATCGGCGGAAAAAACGAAGCGTCGTTGGTCGGATCCGTGTCGGTGTAATACTCCTGCCACGTAAAATATTCGTCCTCATCCGGATCGTCCAATGCGGCGGCATCGTTTGTGGGCAGATTGTAGGATGCCAGCCACCAATGCGGAACCCCTTGCGTGGCCAGGTTGGCAGAGAACGCGGCGTA
>CAZTYH010000016.1:20612-36735 GCA_964617565.1 uncultured Verrucomicrobiota bacterium | reverse complement strand
CCAGCCACCAATGCGGAACCCCTTGCGTGGCCAGGTTGGCAGAGAACGCGGCGTATAGCGTACCGTCTGCCACCACGTTGCTCCATGTGAATTGTGCGAATGCGGTATTGCTGTATCCCGGCACAACGGCGCTGTTGGTTTGCAGTTGCGCGATAGAGTAATACGTGTCCGCCTGGATATCGAAAATCGGAGAGCTTCCGCGCGCAACAAGCACAAGGCCGGAAGGAACGACGGCACCATTGTCACCCGCCGTGGCTGTGATCCAATTTGTTTCCGCGATGTTCAAAACAACCGGTTCGCTGAGCGTTATCTTGCCCTGATCGCTGAACGCCTGCGCCTGCAACGTGACCGGTCCGATCCCATACAAAGCCGTCCCCAGCACAAACGAAAACGGCTCGCTATTGCTCGACGCCACCCATTTCCCTTCCGCGAGAAACTCGACATTAGTCACGGTTCCGCCGGGATCCTCCGCGGCCACATGCACCTCAAGGGATTGCCCCAGCACCGCATACGTGACCGCATCGAGATTTGTGATGGCGCACGTCAGGTCGTGATTTTCAACCACAAAACCTCGTTTCAAGCGACCCTGCGTCCCCACGGCGGTCCCCTCCCGCGCCACCACAAGAATCTCGTGCGGCCCATCCGGCAGGGTCGTTGTGTCCAGAACGTAATCCGCCGCCAGGTTGGTTCGGCCCGCCGACACGAAAATCTGCGCGCGCGCCGTGAGGTCCGGCTCGTTGTGGCTGAATATCCCGGACACGTTGTCGTTTGTAAGCCCGCTGCCAGGCTGTTTCACATCCAATACACTTGCAGAGAGGCTATATCCTGCCCATCCGTTTGTCCGGGCGACCAGATAAGCCTCTCCAAATTTCGGATCCCACCATCGCGGTTTGTAAACCCACTTGGCCTGGCATCCGTCCGTTCCCTGCAACAAGGGATTACTGTTCACCGCTGCAACCAGGTTTGAGAGAAGCACGAAGCCTGTATCGTTGGTGGCCTCGGAAACGACGGTGTTGGTCACAGTCAAACCGCCCAACGTTGTGATCTCGATGCGAACCACATCCCCCGACGCCGGTGTGCCCGAAAGAGTAATGAGCTTGCGGGCCTGCGCCCGCGACTCCAGGAAATTCGTATACACCCCATGAGCAAAAAGGGTTGATTCCCCTGCCGCACCCTGCGAAGCCGAAACGAGACACGTGTTGGTTTGTCCCGGCAGTCCGGCCGTTTTCTGTTTCACTTCCACGCGATCACCGGATGCGGCAGCGGAGAAAATCAGCGGTGGTGGAAGATTGATCCGATCTGCAATGGCGGCCGCCACATCATAGATGGTGTCGCCACCGGCTACCGTGTAGCTGCGGCTTACCCCGTTCAGTCTTACCGTAACCACGTTTCCGGACGCAGGTACGACATTGGTTACCAGGGCCGCCCACATGCCATCCATATACACCTCGAGCTGATCCAATGGCCGTGTAGTATCGGCGGAAACTCCCGATACAGTAACCGTTATCACTCCCGAAACCGTTTCGTTATTTGTTATTCCACCCAAAGCAACACCAGGCGGCACCGCATAGGGTGAGCATAAAGGATCCCCCACCAAAACCCCCTGAAAGGGAGTTTGAACAGCCATAAAATAACTTTCCGCAAGGCTGAATCCACGACCATACCAATAATGAAGTCGCGGCTCCGGAAACTTATTCGTCAGCGCGTAAGGCTCAACAACGGTTCCATAGGAACCCGCCGCGCCAGCTTCCAACCAATGCATAATCCGGGTATGGGTATAAGGGCTGATCCACGGATCGAGCAACGCTCCGCCATAGGATGTCAGGTGTTCCGCCAGCGCTCCCTTGCCGTACGTGCTGCTCCTGATATAACCGCCCACCTGCGCATCAAGCTGCCCAAGCATCACGCCCATCACATTCGTCATCGGCCATGACAGATAACCGTCTCGATATTCCTGGTCCCTCGGAATTTCCAGAAAGCGGGAAAGGAAGTCCAGATTGTCAAATTGCAGCCACTGGATATTGCGTGGATCCAGAGTATGAAACATGTAAACCGTACCGGTCGGTCTCAGGTAATCCGCTTCCACCGCGCGCTGCACGAGCGTTTTTGCCCTGGCTAGGTTGGTGCCCGTGATCAGCGCGCTGAGATAATACCGATTCGAAACGGGTGACGAATCCCGCATGAAGTGTCTTTCCGCAGTGTAGTAGTCTTGATAGGTGTCCGTCGGCGGTTGAGGAGAGCTGTTCCATGCATGGTTCTTGAACCCATAGAACATCGCAGCGGTAATTGCGTTCTGGTGGAGATTGGTATCTGTTCCGCCGATGCGATATGGAATGCCGCTGGAAAAAAGAATTACCTGGACCTGATTGCTCAAGCCCGAAGATGAAATGTAACCGAGGATGGGGCTCCGCACATCGTTGCTGAAGGTAGCCATGGTCATGTTGTTTGTTGGCGTGACGGATATGCGAAATATATTCCTCTCAGGAACACCCCTCTGCTGTTGATAATACTTACCGAGCTCAAGCGATTCCTGGCTCTGCTCGTTGACGACAATCAACAGGTTCTGCGGTCCTCCACCCGCAAAGGCTAACCGGGGAATCAGGCAGGATATCAAGAGAAATACCGGTACTACGCGGCGCGCGCAGAGATGCCCTGCCGCCTTGTATGGCGTCCCGCTGAACAAACCGAATCCCTTCATTGCAGTGAGTATAATACCCCGGAATTATTCAATTGTCTTCGGTTCGCCCTATATTCAGGTTCAGCGGGACGCTCCGCACAATTTCGCCATCTTCATACTCGGCTTGAGCCTGAATACAGACCGGACCGGCCCCGGCAAGAGCGGGGTTGAACGACAATTCGCCTGTCATATCGGCCTTGCTCACCGCAATAAGCCGTTCGTTGCAAATCAGCGCCGTGCGGATTGGATATCCTCGAACCTTCAACGCAATATCCACCGCCTGGGAACTCGTATTCAACGAGAATTCGCCGGGGCCCTCGACCTCAACACCACGCCCCCGCCGGTCCAGCGTGAATCCGATTGTATCATGAGCCTGAAACCCGATCGGTCCGGGTAAAACAGCTACAACACGCAATTCGTGATAGCCATCGGACAAACTCTGCACGTTCAAGGCCCACTCTCGCTTGTTGACGCGGCCGACAAATTTCCCGTCAACAAAACAGTGAAACTCCGGCGAGAGCAAAGACGGCACTTTCCGCACATCGAACAAAAAAGTGATTTCTTCGGCGCCCCCTGCACGCTCCCCCTTTTCACGGACATCCAACTCCATCAAAAATGCCCATGGCGCTGCCAGCGGATCGCCCACCAGCAATATCTGCATGGGGGAACGAATGGCCTGGTAATAACTTTCCAGAACCGTGCAGCCAAAAGCGTAATGAACAAAAAAACGTGCATGCGCGAATTTGGGCCACAACGCATAGGGCTCGGTGACAGCCCCGGACGAGGCCGCGGCGCCTGCTCTCAACCAGTCTGTCGCTTTCCCCTGCTCTTTTCGGTCATACATGGCGGCCATGCTGGTCAGGTGTTCGCCGACGGATCCCGGCTGCAGATTCTTCATATAGGACGGCGCGACCCATACCGTGCCGGCCATCATGCCCATCAGGGGAAGTTCGGGCGGCGGAGGCGACGTGGAAACCAGCGCGGACACGGAAAGGTTTTTTAATTCACTCACAACAGGCAAATACTGCCATTCCCTGCAGGTCGAACGGATGTCTGCGCTTGTCCAAAAATAAACGGAGCCCTGCGGCCTCTTCCCGTCAGCCTGGCCGGCGCGCCGCAACTGGGCCACGGTCTCTTCGACTGTCAATCCGTGCGGCCCGCAAAACCCGAGCATCATGCTCGGCAATGGCATTTGTCCTCCATAGTGCGCAGCATAACGATCAAAGCTCCGGCTGGGGGCACCGGCAGGACCTCCCGGATCCGGACCCGCATAAAGGATGGATGCATACTGCCCTTTTCGTATCAGCTCAGCGTCCGGAAGTTGATTACGCACAAACGTGAGACCCTGGATGGAAACGGACACCGGACCTGAAATACGAATCGGAAAATCAATGGAATAAACCCAGGCCAAAACATGCCGATCCAATCCTCGTTGCTGCAATTCTGCGCGCGCGGGATCCCATATGTGGCGCGTAAAATCGGCGGGCCGTATTTCGATAGGGGTGTCTTTCTCGCCGTACGGCAATTCGAGATAAATCACGTTCCGCGCCGGAATCTGCCGTTCGCGAATGTAATGATTCGCCACCTCCATCGAACGCGGAGAACTGGCATTAACCAGCAAGAGCACCTCGTGAGGCCCAAGGGCAAGAAGCGTTCGCCCGCATAAAAAAAGGAAAAAGAACACAAGTCCGCGCTGGCGAAACAAACGCATTAATAGGCTCCCCGTCCCGTCCAAACCGCGCGAAAGGTCCGTACGAGAATAACGATATCCAGCCAGGGCGACCAATTTCGAACGTAGTAGGCATCCCATCGCTCCATGCCCGCGTCACCGGCTTCGCTGCGTCCGGAAACCTGCCAGAGCCCCGTAATGCCCGGCAGAACCTGCTCGCGCAAGGATCGGACACGCTCCGGCAGTTTATCGTGATGATACGCAGGCAACGGACGCGGACCGACAAGCGACATTTCCCCTTTCAACACATTGAGCAGCTGGGGGAGTTCATCCAGCGAAGTTCTGCGGAGGAATCGGCCTACATGGGTAATTCGCGGATCATTACGCAACTTGCTGTTGCGCTTCCACTCCGCTTCCACTTCGGGATCCTGTTCAATCATCGCCTGCAGCGCCCTCTCGGCATCGGGCACCATGGTCCTAAACTTGAACGCACGGAAGCGCTTGCCGTGACGACCGACTCGTTCTTGTGCGTAGATCGGATTGTGCCGATCCTCGATCCAAACGAACAAAGTCAGCAGCAAACCCAACGGCGCCCACAACGGTGACAGCAAAAGAACAAGCCCGACTTCTGCCGCAATTTTCCCGAGCAGAGCAATCGGACTCAAAAGATTTCGCGTTACCTCAAGCCCCAGCACCCCCATGAAATCACGCGCCTGAACCCACAACGAAGGAATATCCAGCAAGTCGGGAATGATGATTACTTTTCGATATCCGGCGAGCGAGCTTTCGAGCAGGGATGCAAGTTGCTCACGCGGAATGACGGGCGCAGCCAGCAGCGCCACGGCAGCCGATTTTGTCGCATCGTTCAATCCTCCCAGAACAGGAACCCCCATTATTTTGCTCCCCGCGGGTTCATCCTGATCAAATATCCCGACCGGCTGATAACCCAACCCTCGTTCCTTCTGCAAGACACTGATCACATGCGATGCCGTTTCATCATTTCCATATACCACGACGGGAACTCCCCATTCTTCCTTGCGAACCAGTAATCTCCGCGTCAGTGCGCGCATCAGGGGAAGCGACGGCGCGCTGACCACATACATCAGGAGAAATTTAATACGGCTTGTCACGTCGGCCGTTTTACTTAAAAACAGCACGGCCGCCGCCATGGCGAAAACAGCCAGCAACAGCATTTGAATCCGGCGCAACTCCTCCACCGGACCATTTCCCCATCCCGGCAGCAGTCGTATGGCTGCGGCCCCGATCCACCATGTCGGAATGATCCAGAATCCGCGCGACGGCGGCATGTAATCTTTTATCAGGTATCGCAGATAGCCCGACAATACGATGGAGAAGAGAAGCACCATCGTGTCCGACCAGACCATCCAGAAGGTGTTATGCAACAACCGCCGATGGTAAAACCTGCTTCCATCGGGCTCGATCCCCGCTGGAATCGGACCGTAATAATCCATCAATGTTTTCAGAATATTGCGCATATCGCCGATTCAATGTACACAAGAGGAGGGCGGCACAGAAGAAAAAAGCCCGTCCGACCTCCGTCGAACAGGCATTAATTTCCCACAAAGCTTGTCTGAACCGGCCGATTAAAGAATAATCATGAAAGATGCGAATCCAACGGCAAAAGGCTCTATAAAGGGATTGTCAAACCTTGACTAATCGTTGCGAGTTGATGGGTGTCCGCATAGACGCGCTCACCATCCCCTTGTTGCACGGGGCCATCGAAGACGTTATTACGATGCGCCAAAAGGCGATCGTGGCCAACGTGAACATTAACGCCATGAACATCGCCTGGGAGCACTCCTGGTTCCGGGATTTTCTCAACACATCCCGATATGTTTTCTGCGACGGGCACGGCGTCATGCTTGGCGCGCGTTTTTGCGGTTTGCGCATTCCTGAAAAAATCACCTACGCCCATTGGTTTCCCATCTTCTGCCGTTTTTGCGCGGAAAAAAACTTCTCGCTCTTTTTTCTGGGCGGAGCCCCGGGTATTGCTGAAGAGGCACGGAAGCGGCTGGAAGCGCAAATCCCGGAATTGCGGGTGGTCGGCACTCATGACGGGTTCTTCGACAAGGGAAAAAAAAGCGCACAGAACCAGGCGGTCCTTGCGCAAATCAATCAAGCGAAACCGGATGTCTTATTGACTTCTTTCGGTATGCCGCTCCAGGAAAAATGGTTGTCAGAAAACTGGAGCGATCTGTCTGCCCATATCGCGCTGACCGGCGGAGCCTGCCTGGATTACATGGCCGGACGCTCGAATCGCCCGCCAGATTGGATGGCCAACCATGGACTGGAGTGGTTGGGTCGGCTGCTGTATGAACCAGGGCGTCTCTGGAAAAGATACTTGATCGGTAATCCGCTCTTCTACCTGAGGCTGCTTCGCTGGCGAATTCAAGGCGGATGCGGCGCGGGAACGACTCCTGGAGAGCAGGGCTTTTCTTGATTCGGCGGCAAGCCTTCCAGCCATCCGCGCGCAGGCTTTTTCATGTCGCCATCTGATTCAGACGATTTGTCAAAGCCTCGACCCTGGCAACCCATGTGTGACGCGCAACGATTTCGCTTCGCGCGCGACACCCCATTTCGGCAAGGCGGCTCCTTGATTCAATTGCATTACGCAGCGCCCGCTTTAAATCTTTCTTGTCGCCCGCGACAAACAGGAATCCTGTTTCGCCCTCCTGAACCAATCGTCGTGCATCCTCATGCGCGGCGGCGAGAACGGGTCTGGCCATGGCCATGTACTCGTAAAGCTTCATGGGCGAAAGGTACATTTCACCCTGCCGCAAAGGCAATTGTCCCGAATACCCCACGTCAAATCCGGCTATGTAGGCGGGCACCTCGCGCCAATCCACCTGTCCGAGCATCCGCACGCAGGCCTCAAGGCCCAGCACGCCCACCAAAGCCTCCCATTCAGCCTTTTTCTCCCCTCCCCCCACGATCACGACGGCCAGCTTCGCCCCTTCCCCGCGCAACTCCGCAATCGCGGCAAGAAGAACATCGAGCCCCGCCCATTCGTAAAGGCTCCCGACAAACCCAACGGTAAAATCATCAAACAGTTTTCGAGGAGCATGCCGTTCCGGATTCAGAAATTCCGTATCCACGCCGTTTGGAACAACAACGATCTTTTCCGCAGGAACGGAAAACTCCTTCACCAACAACGCCTTGAGGGTCTCGCTGACGCACACAATGATGTCGCACTGCCTGTAGGACCAAACCTCTATTCTCTTCGCCAATCCCGCAAGCAACAGTGTTTTCCTGTCTTCCTTGGCTTCCCGGAAAAGCACGGCTTCCACCTGCAGCACCCAGGTGATTCCACTCAATTTGAAAATCCATCCAAGGCTCTGCAAGACGGCGGCATATTCATACACACAATCCACGCGGCGACGCATTCTGCACCAGCAATACAAAGAGGAAACGATGCCGACTCCCATCCGGAAAATATCCGCGCACAACTTGCCGAAGAATCCAGTGCGGCTTAAGCGGGAACTTGAGCCGGGTTTTTGCCAGGACCTCGGGAGATGATCGCCCGCCACAAACGAATCCACCTGCCATCCCAAGGCCTTGAATCCGTTTATCAGGCCCAGCATGCGGGCACGCGGCCCTGACATTTCCGCTTCCGGACGCGTCGAAAGCCTCGGGGCCCCGGCAAGAAATCCAAGACGATGCTTCACCTCTCCGCCTTCCGTTTTCAACGTTTTTGCCCAAGACACACGGCGGGGAACAGCAACGCCACCATCAATTGAGTCAGCCGCCTGTTGAGCTTCAATATCCGCCGGTCCTTCAGAAGCTGTTCCATGCAGAGAGATTTCCGCGCCGCCCAATCCGATGATCGCGGGAAGTAGTGTAGCGCCCGGAAGAGTTTCGGATGAAAAGGAAATCCTGCCCGATGGCTGAAGCCGGCGTTTTGCAACATTTCCGACAGGTCGGCAAAAGTATATTCCTGAAGATGCGAGCCCTCCGCCTTTGCGCCAAGTGGAAGAAAATATTTACTGATATCGTGTGGTCCGGAGAATCGGTGAGGGGTAACGACCAGCAAATATCCGTTCGGATTCAGCAATTCAAAACACCGCCGGAGGATCGTGGGCACCGTGTCCGGGAGCAGGTGCTCAATCACATTGTCCATCAGGAGAAAATCAAACTTACCCTCCGGTGCATAATCCAACACATCTGTTCTTGCGACATGCGATTCGGCATTCAGGAGAGCCAGCTTGGCGCGAGCGCGGCAGATGCAATCGTCCTCCACGTCAATACCCCACGCCGAATAACCCGCACGCAGAAACTGGAATACGGTCTCGCCGCTGCCGCAGCCGATGTCCAACACCCGGCTGTTGCCCGCAAGCAGCTTCTTCGCGATCCCGACCACCACGTCGCTGTAACAGGTTTCGCCGCCGCCCGGATTGTACTTCTGAATGATGTCGCGAATAATCACGTCATAGGCTTCGCGAAAGACCCGCCCACGCTCCGGCGCTTCCACGGGCATGGCCAGGATTTTTGCGATCAACTCCTTTTCTGTCTCATAGTGATAACGGCGCCACTCTTCGAAACTTCTCGCTTGTTCGGGCACTTTTTCTTTGTCGCTCATGGACTGGTTGTCATCCTCCGCCGAAAAGCACCCGCTCATATACGCCGAGCGTTTCCCTTGCACACTTTTCCCATGTGAAGTTCCGCGCGTGCGCATCGCCGCGCTTAACCACCTCCGACCGGCGACGGTCGTTCGTCAACTCCTTGATTCGCTCAACCAACTCGCCCTCATTATTCGTGCCAAATAAAAGCCCCGCATCTCCCGCCGTTTCGAGAATGGCCGTATTCGCCGCCGCCACAACCGGCGTTCCCGAGGCCATCGCCTCCAGGATGGTGAAGCCGAATCCCTCCAGGAACGACGGCAGACAGCAGGCAAATGAACCTTGATAAAGCGCACGGAGGTCCGGCTCGGGCACAAATCCGAACCGCTTGATCCGGTTTTTCTTTGGAGAACGCGAAATCAACTGGCCGACGGCTTGACTGTCGTTCCCTTCACGGCCAACCAGCACCAGGTCCACGTCGGCAGGCCAATCCAACTCGAACGCCCGGAGCAACACGGGAACATTCTTGCGCTTTTCAAGTTTTCCAACAAAAAGCACATACGGATTCGATAAGCCGTATCTCGTCCTGACCTCCTCAACGGATTCCTCTGCTTCGTGCTTGAAATAGCGGGGGTCCAGGCCCTGGTGAACGATCGTGATCTTCTCTTCCGGCAGACGCAAAAGGCGGCATGCATCATCGCGGGCCGCGGCCGAGATGGCGATAAAATGCGCGCAATGCTTTACCATCAGTTCCGCGTGCACGCGAAAGTCGAACAGGTCATTAACCCCATAGTCGTCATAGAGAAAGCTTACGTCGTGAATCGTTGCCACCTTCTTGCGCCCGACGGGAATAAACATGTGAATCGTCATGTGGAAAAGATCGCACGGGAACAGGCGGCCGGGCATCCATGCCGGTCTTTTTGAAAAGAGATAGCATTGCAGCATTTTAAGCTTACGCAAAAGGTCCGGATCCTTTCCCCCAACGGATCGCGTTGTCACAAAAGGGACGTGACTGACAAACTTTGAGAAAGCAAAGCGGCCGGCCAACAAGGGTTCGAGATGGGATACCAGCTGATAGACGTATTCGTCCATGCCTCCGCGCCGGAAATACGCGAACGTGGCATCCAACCCTATGCGCGCGTGGTGTTCTTTATGCGTCATGACGGGATCCGCACTGGAATATGTTTGTTACGGGCGCGGCCCATCCAGCCGGCCCCATGGCAGCGATACAGCTTACGGTTTCTTCAACACAAACACGAACGATTCCACAAGAGGACCGGCGGATGTGTCGGGATCTTTGTGCAGCAATTGCATGCCGCAGGACCGGATGGCTTGCTCCACCACCTCCAGCGGGGTGCAATGAAACTCGTAGGTCGTTGCGGTTCCATGCCGCCAGAGACGATACCGCCTCCCCAACCCGAACGGCAGCGCATCCACGAGGCCTTGCCTGATTTTGCTTTTCCAATCACACTTCAACCAGCGCGTCGGCAATTGAAACAGAACGACGCCCCCCGGCTTGCACACGCGCGCAAATTCCCTGATGTATTTTTCGGCAACGGACCATGACATATGCTGCAGGCAAATATGGGAAGCCACGACATCAAAGGCATGGTCTTCAAACAGGCTGAGGTCGGATTGTTCATTCACAAAGAAATCTATTTGAACCAATCCTTCGTTATACTTTCGCGCGCCTTCGATCATGCTTTGCGCTACGTCAACCCCGCACACCTTCTCCGCATAACCCGCCCACGCGCGCGCCAATCGGCCAACGCCGCAACCGAAATCCAGAACGCGGCCAAAAGGCGGATTTATTCCAGCATGATCCCGAATCAACCGCACGTACCTGCCGACAACCTCTTCGCCTGTCTTGAAAAACTCGTCCGCATTCCAGCGCCTGTTTCGTTTCTCCCTGTCGGATAACACCGCCCACAAGGGATCGCTTTTCCCCAGGTCATTCCATGCGGAACTGATTTCTTTGACCTCTTTTGTGGACATATTAAGCATTCATTCCCGGTTGTGCAGCGGATTGAGTTTGGCCGGCCAACGGCTTTGAAGCGGCCGCTTCGGACACGACAATGGCATGCAGAATCGCCATTTGAAAAGGCAGGGTTACAAGAAAATCACGGGCAATACCGGCAAGGAACGCCTGCAGGGCGTTGACGGTCAGCAGCAGGAGAAAAACAAGGTGATAACGGCGCATCTCGGAATCCTGCCACGCCTGCGCTTGCCTCCGAATATTCCAGGCAAGCTCCTTGATCACCCAACCGAGAAAACAAGCGAAACCCGGAATGCCGAGATTATAAAGCAGGTCCAATGTTCCCTGGTGCAAGTCGCCCGTCAGCAGATATGCGCGAACTTGATCCGCCTCTGAAAACT
Organism: uncultured Verrucomicrobiota bacterium; assembly: GCA_964617565.1. Taxonomy (GTDB): domain Bacteria; phylum Verrucomicrobiota; class Kiritimatiellia; order CAIQIC01; family JAGNIJ01; genus JAKJGV01. Next base: position 25,436 of record CAZTYH010000016.1, on the reverse strand, counting down.
GGGTCAACGACATGGCGATGAAGGCGCCGTAATCATAGGCATACCCCTTGCCAATCAACAGATAGCGTCCGATGTCCGCCCACGCCAGGCGCCACAGCAATCGCCGCCATTCCACCGTCTGGCTCGCCTGGATGCTCGCGATGCTCGAGACGCGAACGCCGGGAATCATCGAAAGAACACGCTGCATGGCAAAAGGCAGGCGCTCCATGTTGGGTATGAGAATCAACAGCACTCCCACTCCCGCAAAAAAAAGCAGTACGAGAACCAGCACGGGCCTCCGGGTTTGTACCATCAAGAACAAGACGATGAAGGTCCCGACGACGAGAACCGTATGACGATAGCCGGACAATATGGAAACCATCAAACTGAGACCGAAAAACAACGCGTACCAGAAAATCCGTTTCCCGCGGAAGGACCACACCACGGCAGGCACCAGGTAGAGGCTGGATAGCGACGCAAAAATAGTCCACCGGGTCGTCTCGCTGCCCGCGCCATAACCCTGGAAGGTTTCCGCCAGGCCGGCCTGCATACGCAAAAAGAGAAGCGGTTGCCATATCACGCCGCGCGACAAAATGACAATCAACTGCAGAAAAAAGGGCACAAAGGTAAACAGCGCCATCAGCACAACCGCTATCTTCACCTGCTTTTTGCGAACGGATGCGGTGGCGGAAAGGAAATAGAATAACATTGTTAGAAGAATCTGAATATAAATCGCGCCGCCCGCTTTGGCGCCGCCGAACATCCTGAACCCAACCCCACGGAACAAAACGACAAGGAGCACGGCGCCCATGAACATGCGCGCCCATAAATAGCCCGGCGGCTTTGGATACTGCTCCTTCGAGATAATGAGCCGGGCCATGGTCATGACGACAAACAGCAACATCATGATCTGGTACAGGTAAAGATCCACCGGCATGCCCGGTATGGTCAATCGGCTCAACGAAAGCGCGATCACGGAAACGAAAACAAGGTCCGAGCGCGTTCCAAAAACCAGCACCGCGGGCACCAGGATGCCAAGCGCGAGAAACAAATGACTGCCGGTGGCGTAGGCAAAGATCGTGAAAATAAAGACGCCCAGCAGAATCAGCGCTGTTATGAATTGTCGCGGCATGAAGTTCGCCTGGATATCTGGTTTGTCGGTCGCGTCAGTTTTTGGTTCCGCCCGCCCACGAAGGCGGCAGGTTCAGCGGCACTTCAATTTCATCAAAGGTGACAGGCGTCATGGGGCCGTGATTGCGGGCCCACGCCGCCATGCGCTCGATTCCTTCGCGAAGCGTCAACGGCGCGGGCAAATCAAAGAACCGTTTTGCCTTCTCGTGCGAAGCAAAGGCGTGTACGACCTCTTTCCGCGGTTCAAGGTGCCGGATGTCCGGCTTCACGCCCAGCGCGTGCGCCACTTCCTGCGCCAGCTCCAGCACGGAATAAGGTTTGTCGGCCCCGACATTGAACACCTGCTGATACGCCCCAGAATACAAAGGAGCTCGGGCAATCACCGGCGCAACGTCTTGAATGTGGGAGAAAGCGCGCGTCTGCAGCCCGTCGCCGAAAACCGTCATCGGCTTTCCGCTCATCGCCTGGTTCATGAAAATACCGATCACGTTCCTGTACCGATCGGCAATATTCTGACGCTCTCCATACACGTTGTGCGGACGAAAAACGACGAAAGGAAGGCCAAACATTTCATGCGCGGCTTTAAGATCCAATTCCACCGCATATTTGGAAACGCCATAAGGATCTTCGGGCTTTGGATCCATCTCTTCCGACATCGGCGTCTGCCCCGCGCCATAAACCGCAATGGATGAAGTGAAAACAAAGCACTTAACGCCGTGCAGTACGGATTGATTGATCAGATTCACCGAGCCGATCAAATTGGTTTCGTAGTTGTAACGTCTTATAAAATGGCTCAGTCCCTCGGCTGCGTAGGCCGCAAGATGATAGACGTAGTCGAAAGAGGCCTCCTCAAAAAGCCTGGCTACCCATGCGTAATCCGTGACAGAACCCTGGCGGAAATCAACAGCGGACGGAACGTTCTCCTTGAATCCTCCCGACAAATCGTCAACGCCGACGACCTTGAACCCTTGTTTCAGGCATTCGTCGGCAACATGGGACCCCATAAAACCCGCCACTCCGGTCACCAGTACACGTTTCATTTCAGAACTCCAATCTCGCCACAGACACCGTCCACCGGTGTTCGCCATCCATCCGCGACCCCACGCCACAACGAGGCTAACTTCCCCCACTTTCCAAACAACACCAAGCCCCCTGATATAACCACACGGTTGAAAAGCAAACAAGCCAAGGCCGAGACATACTGCCAGGGGCGTTTTGCATGTCGCCGGATAGTAAACAACTGATTTCTCGCGTAATAATAGTGCTGCTTTGCAGAGACGGTTCCTCCGGCCCCACCCAGCGTATTTTTCTTCATCGTAGCCGAGACGCGATGCCACAGAACGGCACGCGGTTCATACCAGAGAATCCTGCCCGCCTCGCGCATTCTGAGGCACCAATCCGTATCCTCATCATAGATGAAATATCGCTCATCGAATAACCCGTGCGATTCGAGCGCTTCGCGGCGAATGAGCATGCAGCAACCGGAGATGAATTCGACGGGACCGGCCTGATCATATTGTCCAACGTCTCTCTCTCCCACCCCCCGATGATCGGCCTTCAGGCTCCAGGGTCGGCAGCGGGCTCCCGCATACCATATCGCGTCAGCCGGCTCGGCATACAGGATCTTGCCGGTCGCACCTGCTACTTCAGGATGCTCCTCCATGGCATCCGTCAGCACCTTCAGACAATCCGGCGCAACAAGCGTATCATTGTTCAGAATCCAAACATGGTCTGCACCCCGGCGCAGAAGCTCGGAGGCACCCCGGTTGTTGGCTGCAGCAAAACCGATATTATTCTCGGACCGGATGATTTGCACACCGGGAAAGCGCTTGCCGATTCTCTCGGGAGAGTCGTCGGTGGAGGCATTGTCCCATACCAGTATCCACTCGGGGACAACCGATCCCGCCAACAACGATTCTACGCATGGAATCGTGTATTCGCCGCCGTTCCAGTTAAGAAGAACAACGCCAACTCGAGAGTGATTCCTCGTCGTGGTCATATGTTACACATCAGCTCCTTGTAACGCTGAACACAGCGCTCTGTATTCAACTGCACGTCGAATATGTGCGCAGCATCCAGGCAACGCTTCCGAACCGCATGATAATCATGATCCAAGGCTGTCAAAGAGTCGCGTAAAGCGTCGGGCGAGGAAGCAATATCATATACGCACCCCACACCCTGCTCGCGGATCAGGCGCGCGGCGGACCCGATGCCCGGGTGACAAATCAAGGGCAATCCGGCGGCAAGATACTCGCCCGTTTTGGAAGCCATCATCGTTCGACCGATCAACTCCTCCTCGGGACTGGTCACCACCCGATATGGCAACGCCCCGTAACGGGCGAGCTTCAACAGGCCCGCCATCTCGCGGGCACCGGCTGTAGCGGCCAGCACATAATCCTCTTCCCCAAGACCCGCCTGCGTCAATTGTGCGCGAAGCCACTGCGGATCACTGCGCGAAATAATCAATAACAAGGCATTTGGAATCACGCGCCGGAAGGCAGAATACATAAGAACCAGGTTTTCCAGGGAATGGAAACTGGTGGGCCCCAAAGCTCCAATATAGGCGAGGGACGGCCGGTTACGGAGGGCAGGAAATTTCTCGTACCAATCAGTATTCGCCGGCGTTTCAGAGAAAACGTCAATAGGACTGTGTGTGTAAGGGGTGAAAATGTTCCGGTTCGATGTCAGCGTCTCCACATGCTCCGCAAACGTGTCCGACGGGGCAATGATCAGATCGGCCGCTTCAAGAAGAGCTTGTTCAATCCGCTTCCAGAACCGATAGGATTTGCTGTCGCGACTGAAAATGCCGTGCAAGACACCTTCCTCCGGCACCAGTCCGCGCATGTCGAAAACCAGCCGGAACGGAACACGCATCCATCGTCGCGTCAGCATCGCCACCCACGCCGCGCTATAGGAACGGCAATGCACTACCTTTACATTGCCGCGCCGAATCACGCGGGCCAGCCTGGCCAGATGAAACCATGGAAACATCAGCGGCACAGGCCATCGAAGATAGATTGTGCGCGGAGCATACACGGTTTCGCGCAGGAATAAAGCAATCCCATGTTTGCCAAGGTCCCGGCGCAGCACTTCTGTATCCAGGCGATTGCGAATATGCGCATGGGGGACAAAGCGGGCGCACAAAGAGGATCGAAGGAGCCAGTCCCTGAACCCGGTCTTTAAAAATGGGCCCGCACTGAAAAGCATCCAACGATATTCGGGATGGGCATCCGCCATGCAGCGCAGCGGTTCGTAGACCTGGTTTTCAAGAATACCGCTGGAGAGAGCACCCTCCCACCACGTTATATGCAGGATCCCCGGACGTTCGGGCGCGGAAGTGTTTTGGTCGCTGGCTGTCATGGTGAAGAGGTTTCCCAAAAAGGCTTTAAAAAGACTCTTTTCCGCCCTTCGGAAGAGACCGGTCAGAAGCGAAAAAAGCAAGATGATAGGGGTTGAGCGCAAACCTTCGACAGCGCACATGCTTGTAGTGCTTTTTCATTATTTGGATCACCCTGCGCCTGGTAGTTTCCGGCATAGAGCCGACCTCCCAGCAATGCTCCTGAAGATCTCTTTTTTTGAATCGTGGGATTTCGATGTAGTTGTTGAGCAATATCCGGGGCATCTTTGGAAGAAAAAGAAGCCCCCCGACGCCATACGTCTGCTTGAACGTCGGAAGGGTAAGATAGGCGCGATCGCTCACCGCGCGCAGCGCGC
>CAZTYH010000016.1:0-20512 GCA_964617565.1 uncultured Verrucomicrobiota bacterium | reverse complement strand
ATGAACCAGCAGCAAATCCAGGGGCTCAGAATCTGGACATAAACACCCGCTTCCGCCCACTGCGGCCCGAACACCACAACGAAGAACTCCCGGCCCGCCACGGTCAAAAGCAGCACAGGGAAAAGGCTCAACGAAAGCAGCGCTTTGAAAACCCGTTCTGTGGACTCACTTAACCGGGCACGATCCGCGCGGACTTCCGACGCCTGCCGATAGAAGACCTGCCCGATTGATACACCAATCAGGGACATGGGCATTTGAAGCAATCGAAAGGACAGCGCATAATACCCCGCCACCGATTGGGAAAAAAAAGAGGCCAGCAACAATGGCGGCAGTTGCCATGATATGTTGTTGAGCAAGGCACCCCAGATATCAACCAGCGCGAATTTTCGATAGCGTTTAACACCACTCCACATGCCTTGAAGACTGACCGCCCGTCGAAACAGTGTTTTGTTTTCGCGCCAGACCTGTTCGCCGAGCACGGCCGTAGCAACGCTCTGTCCGCCCGCAGTCGCACCGATCATCACGCCGCCGGTGGAATATCCTGCAAAACCGAAAGCCAGCTTGGGCAACTGGGTCGCAAGCGTATTGAGCACCCGGTTCACTGACAGACGCCCGTAGCGTCTCATGCGCGTGTTCCATGCCGTGAGGGCGAGCAGCGCTCCGTTAATGAAAATCATAAGTGGAATCATCCACAAATATGACTTCAATTCAGGAGCATTGAGCCATCGAGGAATCGCTTCCCGCCCGAACAAAAGCAGTGGCAGCGAAGCCGTACCCACGAGCACGGATATGAAGAGGCTTAACGAGAAGACATTGGCCGCTTCCTCATCCTTGTCCGGCAACATCACGGCCAGTTCATACCGAAGACAGGCGATGATACCGGCCATGGAAGTAATGGAGACAAAGATGGCGAGAATGCCGTAGGCGGCCGGAGGAAAAAGCCGGGACAGAACAGGCGTCAGGAGCGCCCCGATGACCTGGGCCAGCACCGTGCCGGAGGCCAACCTCGTCACATCACGCCCAAAACTGCGTTGCACGCCTGCGGATATTTCCGGTTTCGACAACGAGGATTCCTTTGCTCGACGCGACCCCTCTCTACGAGAGAACCGCCCGACACCACCTATGCTTTCACCACGTTCGGAGCGGGATCGAGATACACGCCACGCGTGTCCACGATCAGCGCCGCATGTTTCTGCAGCATCGCGTAGTCAAACGCCGAATGATTGGTTGTAATCACGACGCAGTCGAACGAGGCGATTCTTTCCGGCGTCAGCGGTGTTGTCTTGAGATCAAACCAGCGATGATCCCGCAGCTTCGGAAACACCGGCACATGGGGATCGCTGTAGGCAATCACGGCCCCCTTGTCCTCCAGGATTTCCATGACATGGACGGATGGTGACTCGCGCATGTCATCCACATCTTTCTTGTAGGCAATACCGAGCACCAGAATTTTGCATCCCCGCAACGGCTTCTGCCGGTCGTTCAGCGCTTCGGTCACCTTGTGAACAACCCATTCCGGCATGGCACTATTCACCTCGCCCGCCAACTCGATAAACCGTGTGTTGAACCCGTACTCACGCGCCTTCCACGTGAGATAGAAGGGATCGATGGGAATGCAATGACCGCCCAGCCCCGGGCCGGGATAATAGGGCACGAATCCAAAAGGCTTCGTAGAAGCGGCTCTGATGATCTCGTGAATATCCAGCCCCATCTTGTCGGCGAGAATCTTCAATTCGTTCACCAGCCCGATGTTCACTGCGCGATGAATGTTTTCCAGCAACTTCGTCATTTCAGCCGCGCGCGTGGAGCTCACCGGCACCACGCGATCAATCACCTGCCCGTACAAAGCCTTCCCGACCTCCAGGCATGCCGATGTATTTCCACCGCAAACCTTGGGAATGGTCTGGGTCTTGAAATTCGGATTCGCCGGGTCTTCCCGCTCGGGCGAAAACACCAGGAACACCTGTTGCCCAACGGTAAAACCACGCGCTTCCATCCGCGGCTTTAACTCCTCGTCTGTTGTGCCCGGGTAGGTTGTGCTTTCGAGGGAGACCACCTGTCCCTCTCTGAGAAACGGCGCCAACGAATCCATGGTTCCGACGACATAGCTGATGTCCGGCTCGCGGTGCCGGGTCAGCGGCGTGGGCACACAAATGATCAACGCATCCGCCTCTGCGCTGCGCGCAAAATCGGCTGTTGCTTCAAATCCTCTGGCACGGGCCGCCGCCACGGATTTTGCGGGAATATGCCCAATGTAACTCTCTCCCGCGTTCAGCTTCGCCACTTTCTCGGGATCAATATCAATCCCAAGCACCCGGTAACCCACCTCGCTGTAGCGCATCATCAACGGCAGGCCGACATACCCCAGCCCCACGATGCCGATAACGGCCTCTTTTGCATTCAGCTTGTTAACCAAACGTTCTTTTGTATTCATGTTTTCTTTACCCCCTGAAAATCCGCGATGGCGTTTACCACACAACCGGCCTGTTCGTCATTCAGCTCCGGATAAATCGGCAACGCCAGCGTCTCCGCCGCCGCGCGCTCGCTCTCCGGAAAATCGCCCGGCTTGCCGCCGAGATAGGAGAAACATTCCTGCAGATGCAGCGGGACCGGATAATAGATTTCTGATCCGATGCCTCGCTCCTTGAGATGCTGAACCAACTCGTCCCTGCGCGGGACGCGAATGACAAACTGATTGAAAATGTGCCGGTCCACGAGCACCTGCGGTAACCGCACGCCCTCCGCGGATACCATCCCTGCATCCGTGAACAAGCGCTCATACCGCCTGGCATTCGCCTGCCGGCCCGCGGTCCACGCGTCGAGATGTTTCAGTTTGATGGCCACCACGGCGGCCTGCAGCGTATCCAATCGGAAGTTGCCGCCGATCACCTTGTGATAGTACTTCGGATTCATCCCGTGATTGCGCAAATAGACGAGTCTTTCCGCACGAGACGCATCGTTTGTCACCACCATGCCGCCATCTCCGAATCCGCCAAGGTTCTTGGATGGGAAGAAAGAGAAGCATCCGTAGTGCCCGATCGAACCCGCGCGGCGACCCTTGTATTCCGCGCCGATCGCCTGCGCCGCATCTTCAATCACAATCAGCTTGTGCCGCGCCGCCAACTCCATGATCGGATCCATGTCGGCCATCTGTCCATACAGGTGGACCGGCATGATCGCCTTGGTTCGCGGTGTAATTTTCGCTGCGATCAGCCCGGGATCAATGTTGAAGGTGACCGGATCAATATCCACGAAAACCGGCCTGGCGCCCAGTCGGGCGATGCTGCCGGCCGTGGCAAAGAATGTGTACGGCGTTGTGATTACTTCGTCGCCCGCGCCAACCCCCTCAGCCATCAACGCGATCAAAAGGGCATCCGTGCCGGAAGACACGCCGACAGCATGCGAAGTTCTGCAATATCGGGCGACGGCCGCTTCGCATTCTTTCACCGCCGGCCCCATGATGAAATATTGCGATTCAATGATTTCTTTGATGACCGGCTCAACCTCGTCCCGAATGTCATTATACTGAGCCTTCAAATCCAAAAGCGGCACTTTCATTTACTTCTCCTTAAAACCCTAAAGAATAGTAGGAATCCGGCGCGGGTCCAGCTTCATCAAAAGGCCTGAAAACAGGTATGAATCCCATTGTTTGCTTCATTTCCGCAGCAGTAACTTCAACAACGAACTATTCCAGACGCGCTGGGCGCGTGTGCGAAACAACCGCAACCGGGCGACGCGTTGACGCATGAATTCCATTTCAGCGCCTGTCACGGCCCGGCCGTTTTTCGCCGACTTCAACGTTTTTTCCGCCTCGTCCAGCAGATCATCGGACGCCTCCATCTTTCGCCCAATCACATCCATGAAAGCCCGTCGCACAACATAACCCAACTTGTCCGTCGCTTCATAATAATCCTTGCGATCTCCCTTGATCCAGACCCGCCTGAGCGCGCCCCATTGCTCAAGCTGACGCACCGTCATGCTTGCGCTGCCCTTGCTGATATGAAGACCCCGCGTCAGATCATCCAGCGATTGCGGCTCCGGGCTGAAGTAAATATACGCGAAAATCTGCCCCAGCACACGACCGCCTCCCAGCGATTGCGTCAAATGCCCGCCCTCCTCAACAAAGCGGCGGCGAATCTCCTGCGTTTCAGTATTCATGATTATTTACTCCCGGGCAACACCCACCCCTTGATCACAGTCCGGAGGCAGACTTCGTCCCCGTCACTTCCCCGCGGATGGTACACATTGCGTTCAATACGTTTTGAACATAGTGGATAACCAGCGCTGGTGTAAAGAAGAAAAGAGGCGGGGGAAACCGCGCGCGCGGGGCGGTCAGTAATAAACCTGGGTAACGGGATTTACCCCGCCGGAATAATTGGAGGACACGAGAAACTCGGTGTGTCCGTCAAGGAACCCCAGCACGCTCGCCTTCTGGGAGCTGTGCCACTGGTTCCGGAAATCGGTTTCAGGCGCGCCCTCGAAGAAGGGCGGCTCAAACACGATCACCTTCTTTGAGGCATAGACGAAGGATGTGATCAGCGCATTGGCGGCATTCGAGATGCCCGCCTGGTCTGTTCTCGGAAAACAGTAACTTGACCCGCGTTCGTCAAAGGCATTGTTGAGATTGTCGCGCGATCCGCCACGGTCGGACGGACACTGAAACAGGGGCGCGTCGGGAAGATACCTGAACAGCGGCCGCGCTTCCGCAGCGACACCCCCGGCCGTTTTCCCGCCGATCGTGTATTCGCTCGTCGGCGAAGGCAGGCGGCGCCGATTGTCGTTTGCAAACATCAGCAGCCCGGCCGCGACCTGCTTTACATTGGCCGCGCAACGAATTTGCCTGCCGCGTTCGCGGGCGCGCGTAATGGCCGGCAGAAGCAACCCGGCAAGAATGGCGATAATGGCAATGACGACAAGAAGCTCGATCAACGTAAACGCAACACGGCTGTTTCGAAGGCGCAATATCATGCGTGTCTCCACAAGACTTATATGATAATCGGCGCCTTTTTGTAAAGACACCGATGCGGAAATCCTATCACTCCGCAACCGGCTTCCTCTCGTTTTTCAACTCTGCGACTCTTTCCTTGAGGAATTGGACATTGATTCTTATCATGTCCGTATTCCAGCGGGTTGCGGCGTCGCTGAACACGGCCAGAGCCTCCTCGTACCGTCCCATCCGCCTCAATTGCAGGCCCAGGTGGCTGTGATAGAACACGTGGCTCGGGTTTTTCCGAACGGCCTGCTGCATATATTCGAGGGCCCGCTCCGCGTCGCCGATTGTGTTGTAAACCTTGGCAAGCCCGAACAACGCTTCGGCATCAAGCGGATTTCGTTCCAGCGCTTGTTCGTACAGCAACAGGGCTTTCTGCGCATCTTCGCGCTTGGCATCCGTATCCAGGTCCCAGAAACTACGGGTCTGGTAAATATGTGCGAGTCCCAGATAGGGACGCCAGTTCGCGGAATCAATTCGCCGCGCGCGCTGAAAAAGCCCTTCCGCTTCATCCAATTCAAGATTCTCTCGCCGTTGTTCGCCCAGCAAATGAAAACCATAGGAGAAGAAAACCTGCGCAGTCACAAGGGCGAAAACCAGCAGCACCAGCGTGACGCCACCAAAGATCAATCGGGCGCTTCCGGCACTCAGGGGTTTTGCCTTCAGCACGGCTGAAGAATAAAGAGCCGCCATCAGGACCCCGGCCACGAGGACCAGGAAGTGGTTGTTGGAATACAGGTGGAAATTGAAGTCAAAAAACGCGTGCGCAAGGCTGGCCGCAATACACCCGAGGAGTGCGGCTATGAGACAGGCATCCTTGTCCCGCTCCACACGGCGAATCCGCAAAAACAGTTTCCCCACGAGCCAGCATGTCCCAGCCACGAAAAGAACAAATCCAATCAGCCCGTAATCGGCCATGGTATGCAGATATTCATTGTGCGCATAGTTGACCAGCAATTGCTCATCCCATTGCTTGTACGCCGAATGCGACCAGACATAGGTCCCCGGTCCGGAGCCAAGCCACGGGTTGTCCCTGATCATGGCGATCGTATCTTTCCACATCTGGAGCCTGCTCTGCACCGCCCCATCCGGGCTGGAAAGCAACGCGCCCTTCACACGCATGCGTACCATCGGAGAAAAGGTCCACAGCCCGCCCGCGAGCGCACCGCCCAGAAGAGGAATGAGCAACAACATGATCACAAAAGCGCGGCGGCTTCGCCGCCAGGCAATCGCCAGCGCCGTTATGGAGAGACCGACAGCCGTTCCGATCCAACCGCTTCGCGACTGTGTGAGATACATGACCGGCAGGCACAGGACCAGGCCATAGCCTGCCAGCATCCGCAGCGGAAAGCCGGCAGCGGGCAACCACACCAACGCGAGACATACAGGAATTACCAATTCGATCAGGTGGGCGAAATGATTCGGGCAGAAATAGGTACCGCTCGCCCGCATCCCGTACTGCTCCGGACGCTCAAGATTCAAGACCCTGTTGGACCCATGGCAATGCTGGATCACCGCATACCACGCAATGAGCGACACGGCAAAAATGAATATCCCAAGGAGCCCTTTCCACCGACCGGGCCGACCCGCCAGATCCGTCCATGCCCAGTATGCCGCCACATAACTGAGTATCTTCAGCAGCTCGATCTTGGACTCGTAAGGGACCACGGAGCGGAAACTCATCGCCATGCTGTAGGCAAGCAACAGCAGCCACCACCAGCCGCTCACGGGCGCTTTAAGGCTTCGCAATTCAGGCACAAAAAGCGGCCGGGCAAAACACATTGCGGCCCCGGCAAAAGACAGGAACATGAGAGGCCCGATGGACCAGATACGCACCGCCCCGAACAGGAATATCCCGATGACCGGCGAAGCCAGAAGGAAAAAAATGGCTATCCATTCATATACGGTCCGTCGAAGCGTCAGAGGCAAGGTGTGTCTTTTTCGCCTTCGCACGCCACGGCTTTTTTCGGAATTGCCGGGATCGAAATCCAAACTAGAAAAAGCTCCTGTTTACGATGATCACATCGCCGGGCTCCACTGGACGATCCTGGTCTGGCGATCGTTCGATGGCCTGCATGTTAACCGGAATCCGCTTTTCTCCACGCAAGACTTCGACGTTGCGGCGATTGGCGAACTCCGAGTAACCGCCGGCGGCCGCAATGGCCTGAAGAAGGGTAACGCTTCCGACAAGAGGAAACCTGCCCGGCTGCCGGACCTCGCCCCTGATATAATAACTGCGCGCGGGCACGGCCACGTTGACCGTAAGTGTCCGGTAAATTTGCTGATCAATATATGCGCGACGGATGGTCTCGCCCGCCTCGGTTGTTGTTTTGCCGCCAACGCTGACACTGGCGATATACGGCAATTGAATTTGCCCCGCTTCGTTGACGATATTTTCGATTATCTGCTCGCCACCCGGCACCCCGGGAATGCCCCGCAGATAAACGATCACGGGATCCCCCTCTTTCAACCGGTAAACCGCGGCAGACGATTCGTCGGATGCTGGCGCTGGGGCAGGCGATGCGGCAGGCCTTGGTGGTTGCGGTCGCGGCGCCGGCTCCAATCGCGGAACGGGCGCTACAGCAGGCGAGGCCGCAGGCTCTACAGTCGAAGCCGTTGCGGCGGCGGGACGCGCAGCAGGCCGGGCGGACGCCGGCTGAACCGTCGCGGGGCGCGGCGCCGCAGCGGCTGCATCACTCTTTGCAGGGCTCTGAACAGGCGCTTCGGCCGTGGCCGCTTTCTGTTGAGCGGCAGTGGATTCGTAGAAAGACTTCGGGGGCGGATAACGATAACGGCTCTGTACGCGGCGCTGCAATGACCTGCACCCCGTAAGCGCCACGGTCGAAGCCAGTCCAACCACTACAAGAAGCCTGAAATACCGCATTCGCACTGTCCACCTCGTCACAAAGCATCCTTCTTCTTTCGCGTCGAAGCATCGGCCAGCTCTTCCGGCGGCTTCGACTCGTCCGACCGATAATACTGCGAATAATAGGAATGATAGTAGTAATAATAATCGTCGCGCATGATGTTGATGTTGTTCAACACCACCCCCAGCACGTTGCCGCCCACGTTTTCGATCATACGCTTGGCACGCGATGTAATGATCTTCGGGTACTTCCTGTACTGCACGACCAACAGAACGCCATCCACTTCACTCGCCAGGATCGAGGCATCCGTCACGCCCATGATCGGCGGGGAATCGAAAAACACATAGTCATAACGCGCCTTGAGATTTTTCACCAACTCACGCATGCGCTGGGAGTCCAGCAAACCCAGCGATGTGCGCGGCAATTTTCCACTGGGCAGGAAGTGAAGATTGGGAACGCTCGTTGTTTTAATGGTTTCTTCAATCGGTACATCGCGCATGAGCACGTTTGTGAGTCCGAAGCGATTGGACACGCCGAGAATCCGGTGTTGAACCGGCCGCCGCAAGTCGGAGTCCACAATCAGAACCTTGTCGCCCAATTGCGCACACACATATGCAAGATTGAACAGCGTGGTGGATTTACCTTCGCCCACGCCACCGCTGACCAGCGCATACGCGCCGCCGCTTACGCCCTTGTTGGCGAACTGCAGGTTGGTCTTGAGCACCCGGTAAGCTTCGGCATGCGGGCTCTCCGGTCCCTCCTCTGTCAATGGCCGCACCTTCTGCGGGATAATGCCGAGGACGGACAAGCCTAAATACCTTTCGATATCATCCACCGTCTTGACCGACGTATCCAGGTATTCAATGAAGTAGGCCAACCCAACCCCCGCCGCCAGCCCGAGGAATACGCTTAAAAAGATGTTCAGGAAAAGATTCGGACTTACCGGCCTTGTCGGCGGTTCGGCGGGGTCAACGATTTCGACGGGCGTGCGAGGAACCTCAACCGCGATACCTTCCTGCGCGATTCTTGCGCGCAGCGCGTCCAGGATCTGGCGCTGCACATTCACCTCACGCTCGGCTTTATCGAACGGCAAAAACCTTTCGCGCTCGGCTTCAATATCGCTTCGTCGCGCCGTTTCGAGCTCTTTTTCCAGCGCCTCATATCGCTGAAGTGAAACTTCATAATTCGCCTGGAGACCAATCTTCATGCCATTCAAGGCATCCGAAAGTTTCTTCCTCAACTCGTCCACGCCGGCCTGCATGCGCCGCACTTCCGGATGATTGACCCCGTAGTTCTCCAACAGCAACTTGAGCGCTACCTCCGAATCCACGAGTTGCGCGCGTACAGCCTGCAGGGCCTGGTCGTTGACGATGTAGGAAGAGGCGTTCATGAGCTCGTCACCCGTCAAGCCGGCCAATTGATCCAATTGAGCCTTCCGAACCAGCATGTCCACGCGGGCTGCAATGCGGTCTGCTTCCATCTGGGAGAGGCGTATCTTGTCTGCCCGGATGCCTTGTGCAAGAACTGAAACACCGAGATCCTGGCGAATGCGCTCAAGCTCGTTCTCGGCCTTCTCGACTTTTTCCTGTTGCTTCTGCAGCTCGCTCTCCAACGCCTCGATGGCGCGCTTCAATTCGCGTCGCTTTAGCGAGAGGCGTTGATCTCGATAAACCACGGCGACCTCATTCGCAATACGCGCTGCCTCGACCGGATCTTCGCGCCGGACCTGAACCGCAATTAGACTCGTATCACGGTATTGCTCGACCTTGATGCTTCGGGAAAGAAGTTCGTAGGCCATTTCGCGGGTTAGAGGAACGCCGTCATCGCTGAGCTCTTCGCCCCAGACCTGTTGCAGGTTCAGATTGTTAATAACCTGGTACAGGATCTGTCGCGACTGAATGACTTCGTATTGCGTTCGCAGAAAAAAGGGATTGTAGGCCTGCGGCATCTGGCGTTCGAATACGTCCACATCCAGGCTGTCGTCGCGCACGAGTATCCGTGCATCCGCCATGTACTTCTTCGGCAAGGTCAGCGTAAACGCCGTCCCCGTTACGACGACGAGCAGAAGGACGGCAAGGATGACCTCCTTCCTCGAACGAATAACGCGCCAATAATCGAGGAAATGCAGGCCTCCACTGTCTGCTGCTGGTTGTTGTTCCATGGGTTAACCCATCCACGTGAAGCCGACAAAGCCTTACACCTTGCCGACAGCCTCACGTATGTAACGAATTGCCGGCCATTGCGCCAGCGCGAAGTGCGGTGTTTTTCCGGACCTCAGAACTGGGTTTTCCACCCCACATCCACCCGGTTCCGTTGGAAGGAGGCGCGGTATTGATCTCCCGCAACCGTCCGAACCCCGGATTCGTAGTCCGTATACTGCCAACCGGCTTCAATCCAGTTGGAGCGGTTCACTTTATAGGTGACCCGCGTGCTCATCTGGACATAGGTGTCTTCGCCGCTCTTTACCACGTCCTTCTCCACCACCTGTCCCGCATCATAATCACTCATCGTATACGCCGCGCTCAGGTAAAACGCCAGGCGCGCCGTAATATCATAGGCGAAGCTGCCGAAAATCTGGGTCCGATCCTGGCTGGCGAAGGGATACATATCCGTCTCGAACATCGAAAAGCCCGCGCCCGCCGTAATACGGGTTGCCGGCGAGGGAAGGAAGGTCAACGCCACGTCGCCATAAGGGACGCTTTCGCTTCCAATTTCGCTGTCGCTGAAATCCTTCTGCTGGTAACCGCCGCGCGCGCTGCCGACCAGGTTCGGAGAGAACATCTGCTCCAGGCCACCGCCCAAGAAGAGGCTCTTCGAACCGCGGTCCGGCCCCTCGTATTCAACCTGCTCTGCGCGGAGTTCGCCGAGAATCGTTGTTTCGGGAACCAACTGATGCCGCAACGTCAGGCCGGCGACATACAGGTCGAAATCTTCCGTGCTGGAAACAATGTCGTCATCATACCGGAGAAGCACATAACGCCCAGCCACTTCCAACCGGGTCTGCGGACGGAAACGATAACCCAACGTGGCGTTGAGGGTGTTATACCAGAAATCGTCCCTTTCGCGAACCGTCACGTTGCCGTCAATCAGTTCCGGCAACTCACCGCGCCGCAGCGTCTCGACAAGGCTCAAGCTGAGCCGCGGGGTGAATTGATGATTGATGATGAGGTCAACGTCGTGATTGAGGTCGCTCTTATCCGGATCACGGCTGAACCAGTACACATAGGATGGACGATAGCGCAGGCTTACGAACGTGTTGTCGAGGCTGAAGTTCACCCTCAGTTCAACTTCTTCAATGATCTTCCAGCTGCTGTTCTTGTCGCTGGTTTCCTGGTAGATGTTGTCGTCGTACTCAACGCGGAGCCTGTTCAGGATCTGATACGGTCGAGCCCCCTCTGCTGCATGCACGGCCTGAACCGACATAAGCGCCACGAGAAAAACACAAACCCACTTGATCAATTTCATTCTCTTTGCCTCCATATTGCCATCTGGAAACCGTACATGAACCTAACCCATATCAATCCGGCGTCACCGGGCGCGGCCTGAATTCGCCCGCAATAAATTCAAATTGCGTGATGATGCGATTGATAAACTCCATGTCCACACCGTACTGCGTTTCGTCTATCGGGTTGAAACGATGCCGCTTGGTCAGGGGATCCACCTTGGCCACAACAACGTGAGGCGCAACCGGCTCTGCAAGAGGATCCACGTAGTAGACCGTCTCGCCGACGGCATCAAGCGGAATGCCCAATCCTTTCAGATAATCCATCCATTCTTTCGGGTCGTCAGGGTTCTTGATATCACCCTGCTTCTTCAGAGCCTGCACAATCACGCGCGCCAGGTCCGCCTTGGTAACAATCTTTTCGGGCTCCCATCCATTCTGCGGAACGATGGAGTTTTCCAGCAGCACCGTGAAGCATTGCTGGTCGCTGGGGTTTGCAGGAAGAAACCGGGCAAGCCCAAGCACCGGCACCAGGAGCTGCGCAAGCTGAGCCTGGGTAACCGCGCCGGCTTCCGGCGCCGCAGCCTTTGCGGCAGCTTTCTTCGACTGGGCTGAAGCCTCAACGGGAAGCATGCAAAGGCTTATTAAAAGGACAGGCAAGAAAATACAAAAAAGTCTTTTCATCAGAACCTCCTCCACTCGAGATATGCTTATAGCCCTATCGTGTGACAAAGACAACCCTATCAGTTTTGTGCGTAAAAACCCACAATGCAGGATTATAACTACCCCGCATGCGCCCGAATCGTCAACCCCAATATACTCTCAACCCGCCTTGCCGTCACGAAAACAAGCATTCAAAAAGGGCGAATGTTGTCAGCCCCCCCTCACTTCTGATATTTTCCGTCCCGTGGCACAGAAAAACTCTTTTACTTTTAAGCTCTCGGAACCCCAGCAAAAGGACCTGGTCCGCCTTTTGGGTTCCGGCAATTATCGCCCCGCACAGGTTGAACACACCCTGATCGCAGCCGACGGAAGTGACTGCCGGATTGCCCTCTACAAGAGCGGTAAGTGTCTCGTCCAAGGCAAGGGAGCACAGGACTGGGTGCAATTCACGCTCGAACCGAATATTCTCGGCGAAGCGAGAATCGGCTATGAAGACGTGCTGGATCCCGATCTCATCGCCGCCCACATGGGCATTGATGAAAGCGGAAAAGGCGATTTCTTCGGCCCTTTAGTCATTGCGGCGGTCTACACCGACGAAGCCATCGTTGAGCGTTTCCGCGAAATGAATGTTCGCGACAGCAAAACGATCACCAGCGATCGCAAGGCCGAAGAGCTGGCCCACGATATACGCAAACTGCTGGGCGAGCGATTCGCCCTGGTTTCCATCGGCCCGCGCGCGTACAACCGTCTTTACGCCTCCATGCGCAACGTGAACCGCATCCTCGCCTGGGGTCACGCCCGCGCCATCGAAAACCTGCTGGAAAAAGTTCCCGGTTGCCCACGCGCCGTGTCCGATCAGTTCGGCCCCGCCCGCCAGATTCAGCAGGCACTTATGAAAAAAGGGCGCTCCATCAAGCTCGAGCAGCGCCCCCGCGCAGAATCCGATCCCGCCGTCGCCGGCGCCTCCATCCTCGCGCGCGCCGGGTTCCTCCATGCGCTTCAGCAAATGCAGAAGAAATACAATTTGCCTGTCCCCAAAGGCGCGTCCGCGCAGGTTCAGGAAACCGCGGTCAAGCTCGTCAAGGCGCACGGACCGCAAGTTCTGCTCGACGCGGCGAAGTGTCATTTTAAAACCGCCGACGAGGTGCTGGCCAAAGCCGCGCTGGATAGAAGCGCACTGGGGCCCGAGGGACAGGCCACCTCCAAAACCATGCAGAGGTGACACCCATGAAACTGGTTCGCTTCGGCTCCCCCGGAAACGAAAGGCCCGGCGTCCTGCTGGACGACCACACCATTCTCAATGTGCGAGCCATGGCGTTTGACATCGAGGACTACAACGCCCATTTCTTTTCCACGTTCGGCATGCAACGCCTCGAAGGACTGCTCCGAGAGTCGGGTCGCAAGTGCATTCCGGCCCAGGGCATCCGGCTGGGACCGCCCGTCGCGCTTCCGTCAAAAATCATCTGCCTCGGCAAAAACTACGCCGATCATGCTAAGGAATTCGATTCCGAGATCCCCGCAAGCCCCGTTCTTTTCTCCAAGGCCCCGTCGGCCCTGAATGGTCCCCACGACCCCATTACACTGCCCCCGGGCGCGGCAACCTGTGATGTCGAAGTCGAACTCGCCCTTATAATAGGAAAGAAAATGTGCCGTGTCCCCGAAACGGAGGCTATTTCGCACATCGCCGGATTCACGGTGCTGAATGATGTGACCGACCGCGATGCGCAACGTGAAGGGAAGCAATGGTTCCGCGGAAAAGGCGCTGATTCCTTCTGCCCCCTTGGCCCTTGCCTTGTAACGCCCGATGAAATCGAAAATCCGCATGCATTGCAGTTGTATTCAAAGATCAACGACCGGGTTCTCCAGGACAGCGACACTTCGCGCATGCTTTTCCGGATTCCATACCTGCTATCCTTTATCAGCGCGACCATCACGCTCGAACCCGGCGATATCGTGTCCACCGGAACGCCGGGCGGTATCGGGTCGGCTCATACGCCCCCCGTCCTTTTGAAAACAGGCGACCGCGTTGAAATCGGCGTGGAACATGTAGGCGTGCAAACCTGCGCGGTTTTATAGGAAGCGCGGCATCACAAAAGAAAAAGGGATGGCCGAAGCCATCCCTTCTTCAAACGACTTTTGCAGACGATTAACGGCCGAGGATCGCGTCCTTCGCAGCCTTCGCCACGCGGAACTTCACGACCTTCTTAGCCGGGATCTGAATCTGTTCGCCGGTCGCCGGATTGCGGCCCATGCGGGCGGCGCGCTGAACCAACACGAGCTTCCCAAGACCCGGAACGGTGAAGCTGTTCTTCGCTTCCTTGTACGCCAACTTGCACATCTCTTCAAAGAAGCCCGCAACCTGCTTCTTCGACAAACCCGTCTTCTCCGCCAGTTGCGCCTGAATCTGAGCCTTCGTCAATGCCATTTGCCTCTCCTCCTTCTTTAGAGTTTTCCGTTTGCCAACACCATCTCCGACATTAGGCTGAGGGGCATTGTGTACCGATTCGTAAGCAAAACAAGTGTTTTTTTGGGATTTTTTGCTTTTTTTCGGACCCCCAAAATGTCCCGCCCGGGAGCTTTCACGCGATGATGGAAACGTGACTTACAACACCATGCCGCGCGCAACCTCTTCCGCCATCGCCCGTCCCTCGATTCGCTCGATGATCCGCAACGCAAAATGGAATGACGTTCCCGCGCCCTGGCTTGTGATAATTTTCCCGTCCTCGACCACTTTTTCGTCCACCCGCGTCGCGCTTGTTAAACGGTCCGCCACGGCCGGATGACAAGTCGCGCGGTAACCTTCAAGAATGCCCGCCTCCTGCAATACCAGCGGGCCGGCGCATACCGCCGCAACGATCTTCCCTGCCGAATGCATTGCGCGCACAGCGGCAAGCACGCGCGCGTCACCCGCAAGATGCTCGACCCCCTTCGCTCCACCGGGGATCACCAGCACATCGAACGACGACGCATCCACACGATCCATTGTCGCGTCCGGCACGATCTTCACCCCGCGTGACGCGGTAATCGGCCCTTCCTTGAGACCGGCCACCACTACGTCCCATTTCGCGCGGCGCAACGTGTCCACCACGATCACCACTTCCATCTCCTCGCTGCCGTCCGCCACAGGAACCAATACTCTTGTCATGAGTCCCTCCCCTCGACTTTTCCAATGATTGGAAAAATTTTACCCTGTTTTTCCAGACATTGGAAACCTTCGCAAGAAACCCGAATCCTTGCATTTTTCGGCATTCCACGGTTAAGTGGATAACATTATGGAAACGCTACGCAATCTTATGTTCGGTACGCGGATCGCCGATAATGAAATATGGCGCATCGCCGCGCTGTTCCTTGCGACGCTGATCGCCATGATCGCAGGCAAGATCGGCCGCGCATCCCTGCTCTCGGCCGCCAAACGCGCGGATGACCGTAACGCGGGTGTCATCGCGGTGCTCCTGCGCGATTTCGCCGCCTCCATCGCACCGCTCGCATTCGCGATCGGCCTGCGGGTCGGCCTCGCTTTCCTGCACATGGCCGAAGGCGTCGCCAAACTCGCCGGAACGGTGACCAGCGTTCTTTTCATCACTGCGGTCGCCTGGGCATTGTACTGCCTCGTGGACGTGGTGGACTACTGGCTGGTACGTACGACGAAGAAAACGCGCACGAAGATGGACGAAATGCTCGCGCCGATGGTGCGTAAAAGCCTGCGCGTAACGATCGTAGTGCTGACGCTGCTGCAAATCGCCACCACGCTGAGCGACAAACCGCTCACCTCGGTACTTGCCGGTCTCGGCGTCGGCTCCCTCGCCATCGCCCTCGCCTCGCAGGAAACGCTGAAGAACTTCTTCGGCTCGCTGGTAATCTTCGCGGATAAGCCCTTCGAACTGGGTGACCGGATCGTGGTGGGCGAATTCGACGGCCCGGTGGAGTCCGTCGGGTTCCGCTCGACGCGCATCCGCACGCTGGACGGTCATGTCATCACGATTCCCAACGGCGAGCTCGCCAACAAGATGATCAAGAACATCTCGCGGCGCCCCTACATCAAACGCGTGGCCAATATCACGATCACCTACGACACTCCGCCGGAGAAGGTGCAGCGGGCGCTGGACATCATCAATGAAATCCTGAACAACCACGAAGGTGTGCATCCCGACTTCCCGCCGCGCGTGTTCTTCAACGAATTCAACGATGCCTCGCTCAACATCCTCGTTATCTACTGGTACACCCCTCCGGATTACTGGAAGGCGATGGAGTTCGGCGAAAAATTCAACATGGAACTGCTCCGCCGGTTTAATGCGGAAGGAATCGAATTTGCGTTCCCGACGCAGACGCTTTATCTCGCGGGCGACCCGAAGCGGCCGCTGAAGGTTTGAGGCGGGATTTCGATTTTTACGCCTTCTTCTTCGCCGCGTCTTCCAATCCGCGGCACAGAGCCCGATAAAAAGCCTCGGGTGTGGGCGCTTCGAAGAGCGCCTTGCGTTGTTCTTCCGTACGCAGAGCGGCGGCGACTTTACCGAGGATGTGGATCTGCAATTCCGCGTCGGCGGTCGGCGTAAGCACCAGGAAGATCAGTTTCGCGGGCTGCCCGTCCGGCGCATTCCAGTCAATACCGTCCCTTGACCGGGCGGATACCACGACCGCGTGCTTGAGCGCATCCAACCGGGCGTGCGGAACGGCAATCGTGTGTCCCAGCGATGTCCCCATCGCTTCTTCCCGCGCAACCACCGCTTCATGCACCATTTTCAGATCGAGGCCGCGCGTGTGAAGCGCCGCTGTTTCGCTCAGCTCGCGCAAGGCAGACGCCCGATCGCGGGCTCGCAGCTCCACGTGCAACGCATCGGCGGGAAAACACTCCTTCACATCAAGCGCGCGCAGCGATTGCAGCGCGCGGCGCATCCACGGGCCCAGCGCGATGGAGCTTGCGATGGCGCCGAAGATGATCGCGACATAAACGGTTTCGGAAATGACGGCATAATCCATCGCCAGCATGCCGATTACGATCTGCATCTCGCCGCCGGGCGTATGCGCGGCGCCGATGAGCTGGCGATTCACCCGGGGTTGCTTCGTCCAGATCGCGCCCAACCATGCGCCGACGAAACGCCCTCCGATTCCAACGACCAGCAGCAGCAGCACGAGAAACAGGTTGAAGTTGGCGATGAAATCTATTTTCAGCCCGATCGTGGCAAAGAAAAGCGGGACCAGCACCGCGCGCACCATCTGGTGCATGACCTGGCGGGTGTTTTCCGTCAAAGCACGCGCCTCGCCGACCATGATTCCTGCAATGAAAAAACCGAAAAGAGCATGGATACCGATCCATGTCGTAATGATGCCGCCCAGCAAGCCCAGGAGACAAAGGAAGGTCAGGGACGTGCCCGGCTCGGGTAAGGCCCAACGCTTGAAGCGATCCAGTATCGCGTTGGTCAGCCGCTTGCCCGCCGTCAGGCTCAGGAAGGCAAAAAGAACCGTCGAAAAAAGAATTACGGGTACGGCGGTCGCGTCCAGCGTTCCCGTCGCGGCGAAGCTGAGCAACACGGCGAAGATCAACCAACCGATCACATCGTTGATGGTCAGCGCGCACATGATCAACAGGCCGGTGTCGGTGCGGTACAGGTCCAGTTCCTGCAGCACGCGCGCGGTCACAGGCAGTGCGCTGATCGTCATGATCGTGGCGACGAAGATGGAGAACAGAACGCGCTGCTGAGGGTCCACCAGGTATTTTGCCGGAAGCAGCATGCAAGGGACGAACGCGATGAGGATCGGGATGAAGATATCCGACAACGAGATCACCAGCGCCTGGTGCCGCTGCCTCCACGCCATGCCAAAATCGGTTTCCAGTCCCGTGTCCAGGAGAAAGAACAGGATGCCGAGCCAGGCCACCGACTCAAGCATGGTCTGCTGAATCGTATCCGGAGGAAAGATCGCCTGCTGCAGACCGGGCCAGGCCCGGCCGAGAATGGTGGGCCCGAAGAAAATGCCGACCAGTATTTCGGCGGTAATCGAGGGTTGCCCGAAACGGGCAAACAACAAGCCCAGTCCGCGGGCGCATCCCAGCAGGATCAACACCTGCAGAAGAAACAGCAGGATGTTCTCCTCGGACAGCATATGGATGGCCTCGTTCATACGTCATGGTTCCCGCGCCAAGGATAACGGGGCCATTGGGGCCAGGCAAGCACGCGAAGCGGTTCCGGTTTATTTCGCGACTTTCGCGTCGAGAATATCACGCACCGCATGTGCGAGCTGGGCGCGACTGAAGGGCTTTGAAAGGAATATCGCGCCCGAAACTTTCAGCAGGCGCTCCGCCGTTTTCGGGGTGAATCCGGAGACGACGAGGATCTTCACGTTCGGATTCATCTTCTGCACTTCCCGATACACTTCCTCGCCGTTGACATACGGCATTACGACATCCAGCAGGATCAGGTCTATTTCCGATCCGTGCTTCTTGTAGATGTTGATCGCCTCTTCGCCGCCGGACGCGGTCCTGACCGAGTACCCGGACTTGTGAAGCAGGCGCTGGGTGATGCTGAGCGCCAGCGGATCGTCGTCCACGACAAGAATCCGCTCGGTTCCTCCAGGTATTGCCGCCGGAGGTGCGGCCTCGTCCACCACTACGGGAGGCTGCTCATCTTTCGCCGTCGGAATATACAGGCGGAAACAGGCGCCGAGATTAGGCTCTGCGTAAACCGTCACCCACCCCCCCAGCGCACGGATCGTGTGCTGAACGACGCTCAAGCCGAGGCCGGTCCCTCCTTTTTTGGTGGTGAAAAACGGATCGAAAATCCGGTTCTTGATCTCGGGCAGCATGCCCGTTCCGGTGTCGGTGATTGAAAGCGTGATATACGTGCCGGGGCTTCGATCCGGCCACTGCGCGAGGTCTTCCGTTTCCACGCGCGCAAGATCGGTTTCGATGGAGAGGTTGCCGCCGTCCGGCATCGCGTCCCGCGCATTGAGACAGAGGTTCAGGATCGCGCGGTAAAGCACCGGCGGGTCCGTATGCACCTTGGGCAGCGTGCTTTTCTGCGGCATGAACAGGTTGATCGTTCGAGGCAAAGTCTTGCGCAGAACTGCGGCGACATCGTTGATGACGTCGTGAATATCCACGTTTTCCAATCGCGGCGGCGTGTGGCGGGTTACCGCGAGCAGGCGGGAAGTCAGTTCGTTGGCCGCCTGGGCTGCTTCGAGCACCTTGGCGACATCTTTCTGAAACGGCTGATCGTGCGCCTGGTCCTGCAGGAGCGAGGCATAGGCCATGATGACCGTGAGCAGATTTTTGAATTCGTGCGCGATGCCGATGGAAATATTTTCCACCAGCTCCATCTGCTGGGAATACACGACCTGCCGCTCCAGCGAGCGCTCGCGCGTGATGTCGCGAGCCACCATGATGGTGGCGAGCTTGAGCCCGTTTGAATCGGCCAGCATGCGGGCCCGGATATCCAGTTGAATAGGCCGCCCTTCCGTGCCTGCACAAGTTGCCTCGCCACTCCATTCGCCTTCTTTCTCGGCGGCACTTCGGACATCGCTGAAGGATTGTCCGTCCTCAAAACGGAAACCGGTAAGGAGGTCCTCCGCCTTGCGTCCGATCACCTCGGAAGGCTTGATGTTCAACATCCGGCTCATGGCCGGATCGGCATAGATCACCTGCCCACCCTGGTCGCAGATCATCACCCCATCGTTGATGAAATCCAAGGCCTTAAGCGGCAGAAGCCGGTCTTGCGACACATACTTCGTTTCCACACTCATCGCGCTCCGCAAACGGAAAAAACCCTTTAACCTCGGTCAAAAACAGCACTTGGGATCGTTATCACTAGAATATATCTCCAATTTACCCTTTTCGTAAAGCGCCCTCTTGGAGAAAACACGCTACAAAGAAAGCGATAGCGCGTGTATTCATGCTTTCCTGCATTATATTTAGGGAATAGCTTGAGCCAGAGGATGTATATCATGACCAATCGAATGCGCTTTTCAAGCTTCCTGGCATGTTGCGCTGTCGTTCTGTCGGCCCCGGAATCCGTACGCGCCGAGGCGTATCGCGGAGAGATGAATTCGTGGGGGACGAACTGGATGGCGGCGGACGCCGATTTCGGCAGTATCTGGAAAGTGACCGTCACCTCCCCCGCGAATCGCGCCTCGTCTCAGTTCAAGTTTGATCGCACCGGAAACTGGTCCACCAACTGGGGAACCGGCTCCTCTTATACCAACGCGGTGAAGAACTCATCCGTGGGGCAGTGTCACGCCAACCTTGATCCGGGCAATTCAAGTCCCGGGAACCTGACCTTCGCGGAGGTCAGCGGCCGGCGCTACAGCTTCAACCTGGAGGGTGAGGGGCACTGGTGGTACCGCCCCTACGTCATCATGGAAACTTCCGGCGACCCAACCTCCATCGCCGCCGTCTCCGACGACCACGACGCGCAGGGCACCAACACGGTCACCGTCACGATCCAGCTCTCCTCGTCGAAAAACCCGGAGGAGGATATCTGGGTCCGCTACACGACGAACGATTGGGCGACCGACAAACTCGCGGCGAAAGCCTCCGGCAGCACGACCAACTACACCGCC
>CAZTYH010000015.1:41450-49061 GCA_964617565.1 uncultured Verrucomicrobiota bacterium | reverse complement strand
ACAGAGAACAGGAAGAGTCCTGAAAGCAAAAGGATCGTAAGCCAATATGAATATAAGAATCTTTTCATGACACACCTCCCCCACAAGGGTGCCGACTTCTCACCCACACTTAAACAGACCCCCATATCAGGCCTGATGCAAGGACAAAAATCGTGCCAAAAGAATGCCCCTTTATAACAGCAGGAAAAAGCGCTCTAGGGTTGGCCGTAACAAATGTTCCCGTCGGGCAGGTTACTTTCCGGAATTTGTGCCAATGTCTCGAATATGGCTTGGGCAGCCGGAGAAGAGTAGCCGTAGGCGCATACTAAATCGCCATCCCTCATGACCATGTAGTGCAGATGAGGATACCCGAGATTGCCCACCAGCAACTCGGCGATAGGAGTTCCAACATCCACGTCATCGCCTTCAATGACATGGATGGCGGCAAGCTGGTTTGCCTTTGTCACTGAGTCGGTTGTTGAAGGCTCAAGCACCAGGTAGACCTCCAAACCGGAAGGGGCGAGGATGCTTACCGTCACCATCAACTGGTTGGGTGGATTCGAATAGGGATTTTCGTGGGTTTCAATGCCTGTGACACGACCGGCAACCGGCGAGATAATGGAAGAGGAAATCAATGAATCATCAATCTGCAGGTCAATGCCGTTATGCGGATCACTTCCACTCCAGTTTGGAATGCCATAGGCCGCCATCCGGACAATATCACCCACGTTGCCAAACGGAAACTCCAGCGCCTCGAAGCCAACACTGGCGCCAAACTCCGGCAACTCGCAGGCCAACCTGTAAGCGCGATGGCGGGGGCAATTCAAACTGCGAACATACATATCGCTTCCATTCCCCGAGAGAACACTGGCCATCGGAAGCCATTCCTCCTGGAGCAGATCATCCGTGTAGTATGTTCGATATACAGCTCCGCTGACCGTGGGGAGCGACAATTCGATTCCAGATCCCGCCCACTGGTTCATGCGTGCAAGCACAATGGGTGAATAGATGCTGACCGTTACACACCCCGTTGCACCGAAGCTTGTGTTATCTATTGCCACCACGCGCGCGGTGTAAGCCCCCTCCAAAGAATAGGCATGATGGGAAGATGGGATGTTCGTCTGGTGCCCGTCGCCAAAGTCGAGCAGGAAAGAATGTTGGGATCCCGGGAACAATCCATAATTGACCACCGCCAACGCGACCCACTGATCCACAACGGTTGCCGCCGGCTCCGCTACCAGATGAACCGCGGCAGGGATTAAATTGTTTGAGATTACATTGAAGAGTCCTTCCCTCTGGAACAGGTGCCCTGTCATATACTCAACATCACCCGAATCGTCCAAAACCAGATCGGCGAACATAAGCGTGTATGCCGCGGCGGCAAACATATCGCTCTCCGGAACATGATTGGTCTGACTGTTTCCCGTCCACAGGCTGAAATCTTCTGAATCCATCAACCCATTTTTCAGAATAAGAAGGATCGCATTGACATTGTCGGCTGTTGCGGAAAGCCACGAGATGAAAGGGCGCGGATTGTTTGTGAAAGGCTCCGGGGTCAACAGCACAGGAACTTGCTCCACCGGACTCCCGGTCAGAGTGCACTCATAGGATGCCAATAGTCCGTTCGTGAAATTCAGCAAATCAATCCTGTAAGTCCCGTTGGTGAATTCCGACAGATCCTCCGAATGGCGTGATGCCGGTTCAAAGTAGAGCCCCTCGCCGTCTTCCATCTCCATATCCCACGCCTGCCCTCCCGGCGTATTGAGCACAGCCCCCAACAGGTTCTCTCCCTCCAGGCTGACCATTATCAAAGAATAAGCGAGATCGTTGACCGATAGAGTTTCCGAACGAACAAGCCTGATGACTTGCGGGGTGGGAACATTGCCATCGGAAACCCACTTGGTCGTAAGCTCCATGCGAAGACACCCACGCTCCCAACCGCTTTCCCATCGCACCGAACGGGGAACCGAAGCAATCACCGTCAGGCCCGACCCATCACCTTGTCGAACAAACGTCCCGCGGCTGGTTCCATAATGCCCTGCCTGCTTGACACAACTAAGCTCCGCCTGTGGCATGAAGTCAACCGCACGGTCGGTTCTGTTGGAAAGCAACAGGACATTGGTGAATACATACGAGCCGCTTAATGATGCCGGTTCGTTGGCATAGTAGGTGGGCAACGAACCCCACGACTCCCGGGTGAAGTTGCTTGGCCAAGCGCTCCCTGCCAGGAAGATTTCCACTGGCGCCTCGCTATACGGCCAGTCAGGCAGACTCAATGTAATCGCATCATATTCGACCAAAGCGTCCGGCGCCACAGCCAGCACCACAACGAACTCCTGCGTGACGACTCCAAATGCCTCCACGCGGGTAATGTTGCAGGCGCGCGACATTTCCACGAGTGGCCGCGACCACGCATTTGAATCAACGAGTTTCACCCCGACCCAGAAACCCGTATCCTCGAGCAACGGCATTGCCGGCCGGACCACGAGCGCCGTTTGGGCGGCCTCCCATTGCGTATACATCCCACCCTCCGCCTGGACATCGTCACCAAGACCAGTCAGCGATACATCCATCGGAAGCGATAAACACACCAATAAATCCTCGACCTCGACCGACGCACCGCCTTCTGAAGACCGAACGGATCCGGATATGTCTACGGAGCAACCGGACTGGTACAAGCGGTTTGTTTCGATTTTGTCCAGTGCCGTGCGAATAACACGACTTTCGCGCGACCACAGATTTATGATCGGTACCACGGCAAAGACCGGACAAACAGCTAACCAGACGCCAAGAAAGCAAACAGCGATTGAAGCCCGATGGAAGAGAAAGCTCCGGCATGGGTTCACACGCATAAAGCACCCCCCTGTAAGAGGGGTTATCTCATCCATAACGCGTGCTCGTCGACTGAAAAAAGACAACCTAAAGAGCTATTTTGCAGCGGCAGAGAGCCGATCTTCGGCCCGGCGGCGAAAGGCCGTTTCGACATCGGGCAGCTCAAGGATTTGCCGCCAAACCGCTGCAGCGGCCGCCTGATCGCCTCGCTGCTCAAGATAGATGGCGAGATTATTCAGCGCCGAAATATTCCCCGGCTCGAGATCGAGGAACCCGCGCGTCCATTCGATGGCCTGATCATATTTGTTCATCATGCCATACAGCAGGCCGAGTTCGAAAAGCGCCTCGCTGCGAGTCGGCGCAACACGCAGCAATTCGTTGAGCCGCGCAATCGCCTTTTCGTACTCACTCATCGCCTTCAACGCCTGCGCCGAAACCGCCAACAGATCGGGTTGCTTCGGATTCGCCGACAATCCAAGCGAAGCCAATTCTTCCGCCGCCTGCGGCTGACCCGCATCGAGCAACCCTTGCGCCATCAACAACGCCATGGCGCCGCTCGGCGCATCCTGCAGTCGCCGCTGCGCATACAGTCGCGCCTGCTCGATCTGGTTCAGGTCGAGCAACCGATAAAAATATGCTCCGGCAATATCCTCGCGGTCCGGAGCGGCCAGTGCGGCGCGGCGCAGGAAGGTCATAGCCTCGTCGGGCTTTTGCTCGTCCAACAGGAGTTGCGACATCAGGAACTGGGCCTCCGCATCCATCGCCCGCGCACGAATCAGAACATCCAACTCCGCCCTCGCCTCATCCAACCACGTTGACCGAGGCTGCTCCGAAAGCTCGTATTGAAGAATCCGCGCCCGCGCAATCCCCAGTCGCGCATCGCGCGCCCGACCCGGCAATTCCACCGCAACCTTGAATTGCTCCACCGCACGATCCAGTCCCGCAAAGCCTTCCCCATCAATAATCGCCAAACCCGCCTCGTACGGATCATCTGCGCGTGCAGCCCCTGCGAAACAGCCCAACAGAATTAAAGCGCAAAAAATCACTTTCTTCATTTATGCGCCTCCCTGTCGTATTCCCCTCTCGGCCTGAATCCTGAAAAGTTGTCGCGAACCACCTTGTCGGCGAGCCCTCCTCCCACACTGGAGGCAAACCCGCCGGCAAAAGAAGTAACGGCACCGCCCACCACCGTGCGCACCGCATTTTTCACAAATGCTCCGGCGCTGTGCTCCCTCTTCCATTGCTCCTCCGCCTCCGCATGTTTGCGAGCCTGAGTATCGAGTTCCTCCTGCCATTGGCGATTCTGCTCCTGGATCTTCTGTTCGGCTTCCTTGCGCGCGGTCTGAAGCGCCTCGGCCTGGCGGCGCTCCTCGGCCACGCGCCCCATATCGGCCTCCGCCTGGGCATCCCGCATGGCGCGGCGGTCGCGGACCGTCTCTTCGTACGATTGAAAAACATCGAACGCCGGAGCTGAACGCGAGGCCGCCGGCGCAGGCGCTTCGGCTTCCGCGCGCCGTAATCGTTCTTCAAAGGTTAAGGGACGCTCCGGTTGCGCCGATTCTTGTTTGCGCAGCGCGAGCAACTTTTTCTCCAACCGGTCAATCTGCTCCACCGCCGCGTCCATATCGCGATCGAGCGTGTCATAGGCAAACCGCAGATCAGTCGCCGGCACCTGCTCGCCGATGGATGGAAATTGAACTCGCATCGGCTCCTTCAATTGCCCCCGATCCGCTTTCGCGCACACGCCGGCAACGGCATCCTCAATTTGCTTGATGCGACGCTGCAGCGCTTCCGTCGGCGCACTGGCCATCGCGCCGCGACACAGCACGGCCATGCATAAGGCCGCAGTGATTGAAACTTTTCTCACGGCACTCCTCCTCCCTCCGAAGCCCCCATCTTGTTCCTGTAATCGCTCAGCCTGCGCGCCGCCTCAACATCATCGGGGTATTCCTTGAGATACGCCTCCGTGAACCATGCGGCATAATCGTAAGCGCCCGCAAAAGCATGACAGTAACCGGCCTGCAGCAGCGCCTCGACATCGTCCGGGTCGCCTTCCCACACGCGGGCAAACAGGTGTGCCGCCTCGGCATACCGTTTTTCCTGCGAATAAGTAACGGCCAGCACCTTGAGCAGCCCCACATCCGAAAGACCACCTTCCCTTGCCAGGGCCAGATACTTGCGAACAGCGTCCGGTTTTCCCAGCGGTAACAGCATGACACCCATTTGCTTGAGCAATGCCGGATCGGACACGGCGTAGCGCGACGTTTCCTCTGCAAACGCCAGCGCCTCATCGGCCTTGTTTTCCCTGACAAGGAGCGCAAGCCGGATCAAGCGCGCCTCGATATTCGCGGGCTCATACTTCAACGCGCGCGCTATATGATAACGCGCTTTGCTCATCGAGCCGCGGTCACCCGCAATCTTGGCGAGCAACACTTGCGCGCCCGCACTGTCCGGTTGTGCTTCGAGCAGTTTCTTCACGTACCCCTCCGCGCGGTCAAGCCAGGCAGGCTGATCTTTCGCGCGCAATTCATATTGCAGAATGCACGCCTCTCCCGCATCCAGGTACACGTTTTGGAAATCGGGTTTCTGCGCAATGACGTCGTCGAATATTTTCAGCGCGTCATCCAGCCGATCCAATCCCTCCGCTTCCAGCAGAATCGCGCCGGCCACATAGCGATCCCAAAGCGATTCAGACTGCGCCAAAGCGCGACTGGGCACGACCAGCAATAAGGCCAATCCCAACAAAACCCCACAACCGCGCGCACGTGTTTTCACCAGTAGGCTCCACATTTTTCGCATTGAAACGGCGTGAACGGCCCCCCGCAGTAAAGCTGTTTTGAAACCCATGTATGATTGCAGACGGGCGCAGGCGGCGGTGGTGGTGGCGGCGGCGAGGATGTCTGCGTTTTGATGGGCATGGGCTTCCTTGTTGCCACCCCACTTTTTGGTTTCGCCGATGCTTTCCGCTTCTGCTTGGCGGAAAGTGCGCTTCGTTTTTTCGATCCACGCTTTTGCCTGGTTATCGCGCCATCGGACACCGTGCCGCCGCCGCTTGTGACCGCCGTGTCGGCCGCGGATTCATCGTTCTTTTCTTTTTCCCTGTCTGACTCGCGTGAAAGCTCCTTTTCCATGATGCCCGAGCCCAACCGCCCTCCGAAACCCCCGCCGAATCCGCCGGCCGCCGCGCCCAGGGTGTTCAACGCAAGGCTCTGGAACCAGGCGCCCCAACTGTTCTCGCGCTCGTACTGCGCGGCGGCAAGAGCGCTTTCGCTGTCCGTCACCATGCGATTTAACGCATACCGGAAATTCGCATATTGCCGGTCCGCTTCAACTCTCATGCGCTCAATTTCAGCATCCCCCGCGGACGCACGCTCCTGGGCAACCGCACTCCACCCCGCCACCGCGGATTGCGATTCCGCATCCCACTTGCCCTGCAGGTTTGAACTGAACCAATCGAGCACGGAACGATAAGTTTCCTCGCCTTCGGCAAACCAGTCAACCCCCGCATCCCACCAATCAGAAAGCAGCGCTGCGCTCGATTCCTCGGCCTCCCGCAAACGATCAGCGTTGTCCGTTTCGCGCTCTAATTGCCGGCCGGCCAGCTTCTTCCCCCACAACTCGCTGAATGCATCCGTCTGGGTCGAGTCCACTTCACCAAGCAACTCATTTTCCACGGGTTGGACCGGAACATCACCCGACTCCTGCTGCTCCATTTCGCGCTTCACTTTCTGCCGCTCGTTCAACTCCTTCAGCACGCGGGTGCGCATTTCATCACGCTCATCCTCGAAATCGGCCCCGAGAACTTCCTCGAGATATTTGTCCACAACCGGAATAATTTTCCCTGCCAGATCTTCCTGCGGAATATCCCGGATATCTTCCCAGGCTCGCGACGCAACTTCCGCCCCCTGCTCTTTCAGCAGCGCTTCGTACTCACGATTCAACCAGTCAACGGATTCCTTGAAACTTCGCTCCTCTTCGAAACCCTTCTCGGCGTAACTGGAAATATCCTTCGCCATCGGCACGGCGCCTTCCTGCCACTTCACCCGCTCATAGCCGGACTCCTGCCCCCAATCCGTCCAGTCTTTCAATGGCTCGCCGATTGTTTTCTTCTTCCATGCAGAGGGATCAAACGATCCGCTTTCACTGCCTTGCCGCCACAGATCCAACATGGTCGGCGTCGTCTTTCCTTCTTCAAGAACACCGAGCCCGATATGGTTGACGTTGACGTCCGCAATCGTCATCGGACCCGTCATGAACACGGAAGTCTGGATATCTCCTTTGTCCACCACGAAGGAAACGATACGCTCCGGCGGAACGCCCGCCCCCGCAAGCATCGCCCGCTGGGCCGCTTCGATATCGCCGCACGTGCCTTCATCAAGTCGCCCGCCCGTGGCCGCGCGCCCCAACCGTCCGCCGCCCGGTCCAAAGACATAAGAGTCGTTCGGCTTCATTCCCTGCTCATGCATTTTCTCGGCCATCTTCTGAGTCAGGAACGCGGCCTTCTCGCCAAGCGTCGCGTTTTTCATCTCGTCACCGGCAAGCTTGATCTGTTGTTCGCCGAACGCCTTCCAGTAAGCGGCGCGCTTTGCCGCGTCCGCATCCCGACCGCCGAACGGCAGCGATTCTTCAGCCGCCCAGCCGGCCCCGGCGGCCATTAATAGAAGGATTGCGCCCAAGCGGACACACGCCCGCATGGCATAACGACCAGAAAACATGCTCACTCCTTCATCACCAGCTTTGTATCCACCTTGCCCGCGGAGATGCTCACAACCTGAAGCTGAAAAGGTTCATCCGTCACCA
>CAZTYH010000015.1:33335-41350 GCA_964617565.1 uncultured Verrucomicrobiota bacterium | reverse complement strand
TCGCTGCCGCCCGCGGTATCATCCATGTGGGTTTTGCTTGCCGTGGCCTCGGCCGTCGCGAGCAGCTTGGCCGTGTCGGTCCGGATCGCCTTTGCCGTAACGGTTCCCTGGTAGGCGCGCAGCTTCGTATTCTCGATCTGCGAAGCCGAGCCCTTCGCCACCGCTCGGCCAACGATGATGATGTCCGCGCCGAACTCGAGCCCCAGCGCAGCCGCCGCCTGGTCGCTCCCGGTCATCGCCCGCAACGCCTGGTCCCGCTTGAGACTGGTCTTCACAAGCTCCGTATCCACCACGTCATAGCCCAGGTCCAGAAGATGTTGCGCCAGCACCATCTCCGCCTGGTCCACGCTGTAGCCGCCGACATTCTTTTCATCCATCAGGAGCATGATCCGCGGAAGCGAACCCTCATCCGCCCCGGCACACAGAAACAGCCCGGCGTAAACCGCGCATATCAGAACCGCCAGAAACTTTTTCATAGTCGTTCGCTCCAGTTATTGCATGCTCCGCTGCCCCGTTACGGTTTCGCTGGGACTGCTTTCCAATCCGTCGCGATCCACGGCGGTCACCACCAACCGCATCCGTTTGCCCGCCGGTGACTCCAGGACATAGCGACGATCAACCGTCTCCGCCAACTTCCTCCGTCCAAAAAAGCCCAACTCATAAACCACGTATTTCTCGATCGCGCCCGGATCGTCATGCTTCCACGCCAGTTCGATGCCACCGCTGGTGTCGCGACCGGTCACCACCGGGGCGGCAGGCGCGGGCTTCGTGCCGCCGGTGACAGGCTCCGTCGGATCGCTCTCAAGCTGGTCGGCATCAAGCGCCGTCACCTGGTATCGGTATTCCTGCCCGTCCCTCAAATTTCCGTCCTGGTAGCGATGCACATCCGCGGCGGTCTCTCCAACGGGAACAAAACGGCCCTGCTCGCCCTCGGCTCGATGCACGCGATATCTCTCCACGTTTTTTCCCGGCGACGGACTCCATGACACCTCTACCGATTTCACGCCACCCTTCGAAGCATGCACACCGGATGCAGGCGGTGGGCCCGGTCTTGTCACGGCGCGAACCACGTCCGACAGCGCACCGTCCGACTGCTGATAATTGAAGGCTGCGACCTGGTAATAGTAAGGGGTATTGTCTTTCATCGAGGACCGGTTGCTATCGGTATATTCCGCTGATAGCCGACCTGCGGTCCGACCGACCAACACGAAGGAGCCGTCGAGACTGTCCGACCGGAAAACTTTGTAGCCATCCACCTTCTGTTCTTCCGGATTGGGCTCCCAATGCAGTGCCACCGCGCGCGCGAGACCGCTCTGCGCGGTGAGCCCCGTCACCTTCGCGGGCGGCGGCAATGTCTGCGCCTGAACCTCAACGGACGGCTCGCTCTCGATGTTCGCGTAATTAAAAGAAGTGACGACGTAGCTGTAAACCTTGCCATCCTCCAGCGGCGCGCCACGACCGCCCTGGTCCATATAACGCGTCGTTGTCTTGCCGGGCAGCCGAGCGAGATCCTTGAAAACACCGGCATCACGCCGCTTCACCACATAGCCCACCACGTTCGCGTCCGCAGGCTCTGACCACACCAACTCGACGGCGCGAACCAATCCGCTCTGAGCGGTCGGCGAAATCGGCGGCGCCGGCGGACCCAACGTGACTACGTCGGTTTCCACGCTCGCCGCACTGATCAGGCCCAGGCGCGACACGGTAAAAATCCGGTATGCATACTGGGTCAGGTCAAGCAATCCGGTGTCCGTATAAACGATTTTGCCGTGCTGGTTGACCAACCGCTTCACGGTGACGAACTGCTCTTCACCCGGATTGCGCCGCTGTATTTCATATCCTGCAATCAGCTTCGACGTGTGCGTCGGCCATTCCAGTACCACTTCACGCACCCCGCCCTTTGCGGACACTTCGCGGGGGGGCGGCAGTCCCGGCGCCGTCCGGTCGCCCATGTCAATCCACGCGCGGCTCAGCGCCGTGATCATCTCTTCGGCGACGCGTTGCGCCACCTGCGAAAGAGATTCGCCGGAGAACCCCACGAGCGAATGGCTTACGCTCCAGACGATCTTTCCCGACGTGGTATCAATCATCCGTATGCTCATGCCTACGGAAGGGACCGTCGAAATACCTCTCCTCTGCAACCCATATTCGGACAACGTGCCGATCACCACCCCTTGCACACCGAGGACCCGCCCCAGCGCCACCGCGGCCGCCTCGTCAATCACTCCCGAAAGCCGGAATTCCTGCTCCTTGAGAACGCTTTCGATCTGGCCGCGCTCGATCAATTCATATTTTGATGTTTTGAACAGTTCCGTCGTCACGATATCGGGAACCGATTGCCCTGCAATATCCACTGCCGCTTTGAACGGCAGCACGGCGATTTTTCCGTAGCCGGCGAAATGGGCATTGAAATCCACGTGCACTTCGCCGCTGAAGTTGAGCGGAAGAAAGGTCAACTCCATGGCGGCCATGGAAGTCTCCACACCGGAACGCTTTCGGGATCCGGAGGCGCAGCCGGCAAGAACAAGCGCCAGCGACACGGCAAGAAACGAACTGAGTAAACGCATCACAACCCTCTCCCTTTAAATCCCTGCGAACAAACACCGACTCTCGTGGAACACTCTTGCGCCATTAATTTTATTATACAAAGACAATGGCGGCGATGGACAGACTATTACATGGAAATATCTTCTTTCCGCTGTGTCCCGCTTCAGGGCGCGGCGACGCTCACGGTCAGGGCGTGGAGCTTGTTCAACTGACCGCACGCCTTGAATCCCTTGAAGAGGAAGAACAGCGCGAAGACATGGAACCCGAGACTGAGATAGTCTCCCACCAGGAGGAAGATCAAACCATCCAGCGCGTATAGAATCATCCCAAGAACATAAGCCCAGCGGTGGCGTTTCATCGCCAGGATGCCCCATAACGCAAATGTGCCCGCGACCACGACGTCCAATCCGAACGCCACCAGTTTCGCCGTCGTCGCAATATGCTCTCCAACCTGCTGCACAACAGCCAGGGCAATACCATCAATGACCTGTGTAATTCCAAGTCCGATGAGGAAACTCCATTGCGATCCCAAAAGAACCACGGCCGAATTGATCACCGAAAGGCCTGCGATCCAGAAAAACCAGGACGCGCCTTCACCATGCGTTTTGGCAAGAATTTCGCCGGCCTGGTTCACTTTTGCGCTGAGATCCTGTTGCGGCAAGTCCGGCAATGCGGGCGGTGTCGGCTCAGACATGATAAGCCCCTCCATGATTCGAGCATCCCATCTGCTCTATACCCCGTCACGTCAATTTCTGACAGCACCACGCGACGGTTTCTTCCCCGTCTTTTCCAGGATCGCAAAATAACTCGCGCCGCGGGGCGGAATGTGCTCGCGCACACGCCAACCCGTCCCCTTCAGAATCTCCGCCAGCTCGGAACGCGAAACAAAGAGGTAATCGAACCACGGACTCCTCCATTTTCGGAAACAAACCCGTATCCGCAATTGACCGCTCATGCGCCCGCGCTTCCGGTTGAAGCGATGATACTCCAGGTGTGGCTCGAAAGTCGTGCCGTAGGGATCCATACACTGGGCAATAATCCTTGCACCGTCGCTCGTCATGCGATGAAACCGACGGAGCAGTCGTTTTGCTTTTTCCGGACTCCCGAAGAGCCCGAAGTTATTCCCGAACATCACAAGGGTGTCGAACATTCCGAGCGCGGGCGATAGATCGTCAATGCCGACGCAACGCGTCTTCTTCACACCGCGCAGGCGGCTGACCTTGACGGCTCCGGGCGAGACATCGGTCGCCAGCACATCCAGCCCGCGCGATTGCAGGTAAAGCGCGTGCCGTCCCGCGCCGCAACCGATATCGAGGACCCGCCCTTTCGCATGGCGAATCGCCTTCTTCTCCGCGGGAGACCAATCGGCATATTCCGTAAAATACATCTTCACGGTCGTGCCCGCCTCAATATAGCCGTCATCACGCTCGACGATCTCAAAATCATTCTCTCCTGCATGAGTCGCAAGCAATTCCGCGCCGTAGGCGTCCTGCATCGCATAACGGGAGCGCTTCTTCGCCCTTTTCATATCAATCTCCTCTTAAGCCCCTGATACAAAAGCTGTGGCATGCACACAAGCCTGTGCTCCGTTTTGTGTTTGTCACTTAACCTGGATAATGTTGGGGTGAGAAAGGCATCAAGACACGTTTGGGCATGGATCCCCTGGTCATTTCCGGGATTGCGTCTCTCTTCTCATGCACTCCGCCGCAAACATGTTATACCTATGCTTCATGTCACTCATTCTGAAAAACCAGACGGCAGACGCATTGCATAATGCGCTCGCCGACCAGGGCATCACGCCGCGCATCGCGCGGGTCATCCAGGCTTCCGTCATCCGGCAGAACACTTTCCCTTCAGCGGCCCCGGCGATTTCCGCGCGCGCGCTGGAAAGGGCTCGTACGGCAACCGCAATCCCAAACCTGGAAATCGTCGAGAAACTTGTCTCGCCAAAAGACGGTTTCGCGAAATACCTGTTCCGCGGCGACGGCGGCGACGAGTTTGAGGCCGTCGGCATTCCGATCCTGCACCGCCCGCACGACCGCAAGCAGATCGTGTGCGTAAGCTCCCAGGTGGGCTGTGGACTCGGCTGCGACTTCTGCGCAACGGCCCGCCTTGGATTCCGCCGCAATCTCGCCGCCTGGGAAATTGTTGACCAGGTCATCAAGATTCAGGCCAACTCCGACCTGCCCGTGCGCGGCATCGTCTTCATGGGCATGGGCGAGCCAATGCTGAATTACGACGCCGTCATGACCGCCGCTGCCATATGCTCCGAACCCTGCGGCATGGCGATCAATTCAAAATCCATCACGATTTCCACCGCAGGCATCGTTCCGGGCATCCGGCGATTCACTGCCGAGCGACGGCGATACCAGTTGATCGTCTCGCTCACCATCGCCGACCCGGCGCGCCGCCGAGAACTTATGCCTGTTGAACAATGGCATCCGACCACCGAACTCATCGCCGCGCTGCGGGAATATCATGCCGCCACGCGCCGCCGTGCGACGATCGCTTGGATCATGATGTCGGGCGTGAATACGACCGAGCGCGACGCGATGGAGTTGGCCGATCTCGTGCGCGATCTGCCGGTGAAGATTGATCTCATTGACGTCAACGATCCATCCGGCCGGTTCCATCCGCCGACGCGCGACGAACTCAGCGCGTTCCGCGACGCCCTGAGAAAACATATCCGCGCCCCGGTCGTTCGTCGCTACAGCGGCGGCGCAGATATCCACGCCGCATGCGGAATGCTTGCGTTGCAGAATCAGTACGAGCTTAACTTTCCGCGAGCGCCTGCAAGTAGCGGTGTCGCGCAAATAAGGCATATCCCCCCAACACGGTCCCCACAGGAAAAAAAAGAATCATGAACACGATAATAAACCTGGCGGAAGGGACTTCTTCGCCCAGTCGGGCCGCGCGCCAGTATGAGTTTGCAATTCTAAAGTACAGAAACGACAGCAGGGCAGCGATTCCGCCTGTAAGCGAAATTGTAAGCTGAAAAATATGCGCGATGCTTGCCTGCCCGTGCCGCATGCTGCTCCAATCGGGCCAATAAGCAACGGCAAGAATCGCTCCGCCAAGCACCATGCACAATCCGAAAAAAAACAGGATTGTGGTTACTATATAAAGATGTGTTTTGGCTTTCACCACCAACTCCCGACAACCAGCCGCAATCCATACATCCCGCGCTACTCCTCCACCGTGATCAGATCCTGCCCCTTCACGGCATGTCCAGCGCTGCACTTGTAGACGGATCCATACAAATAGTGGTCGTGCGAGTAAGTGACTGGGGCCCCGCAGAAACACGCCTGGCGCGTCTTCTTCGGAGGAGGCGGGGGCGGTGGGGGCGGAGCTTTCGGTGGTGCCTGGATCGCTTCCGTCGAGGGGAACCCGCACTTGGCGCATTGATATGTGATGCTGTTCGCAGTCACCTTCTTGGAAGAATACTGGTTATGCCCACACATCCCGCATTGCCAGCCGCCACCGCCACCACTTGTCGCGCCCTGTCCCGTTTCCGCCGGAGGCTTCGCGGGCGGTGTTCCGTAGCGACCGAGTGAACCGCATTTTGCGCAACGTCCCTCGGTTCCGGTCTGTCCGTTCGGCCCTGTCACCTTGTTCCATACAATATCCGTACTCCCGCAATTCGGGCAGTAGGCCTGTTGGCCGCCAGCGCCAGCACCAGTGCCACCCGCAGATCCCTTTCCTCCACGCCCCCCTTTACCACCTTTGTGCCCTTTACCGCCACCGCTTCCGCCTCCACCGCCACCGCCGCCACTGGCAATCTGTCCACCGCCACCACCCCCCGAAGAACCACCGCCCTGCACAACAGCATCGCCACTTCCAGACCCACCATCCGCGGAACCGCCATCGCCCGAACCGCTGCTGCCGTTGTCCGAATTCTTGTTGTCCCGGAATATCTCGCCCGATGCCCGATCCGCCGCAGACTGACCGAACGAACTGGCCGCCTGCTTCAAACCGGTCTCGATCCCCTGCTGAACCGCATCGGCCAACGTCCGACCCCACCCATCCTCGCGATCCCCCTGCGCCGTCTGCCGCGAGCTTCGGTCGCCCGTGGCCCCGGCGTCCGCGCCGGCTCGATTCTTGATTCCTGACGCATCCCGCAAATTCTTGTCGCCGGCAGCCGACGCAACCTGGATCTCGCCCTGCAGGCCCATGTGACGGTATCCGTTCTCGCTGCCCTCCCGAAAGCCCGACTCCGTTCGTTCAACGAATCCATCAAGCCCCCCGCCACCACCCCTGCCGTGATCATCGTCGCCGTAGTCCACCCACTCGCCACCCTCGCCGTCCCTCAAATCGTTCGGCGGCGGATACGAATCGTACATGTCGCCCGTCTTCTCCCAATTCCCATCGCGGTTCACCCATTCCGTGCCGTCCTGCGTGATGATCCGGTCCCCCTGCTCGTACCGTCCCGCATCAACCCGCTCGCCGGCATCGTTCTGAGGTCCGGTGTAGGCCGGTTCTTCCGGCGTCTGCGGCGGCTCAGGCTCGCTGCGCTCGCCGTCCTTCCCTCCGCCTGCAAAGTCGTCCCGGCCGGATGTTTTCGGCTCGCGCGGCCCAAAGATGCTCTTCACGGGATCCTTCGGCTCTTTGGGTTCTTTGCCGTCCTTGCCGGTCTTGCCGTCCTTTCCCTTCTGATCCTTCCCTTCCCGGTCTTTCGCCTGTTGATCTTTTTGCGCGTTGCGGTCCTTGAGTTCCCTTTGCAGGTTTCGAAGCTCGGTCGAGTTCACTCTCGCCAAGCCATCAACAGCCTTCTGCGCCTGTTCCGGCGTCGCGCCATCGCGAATCAGCCGGTCGTAGATCTGTCTGTTGCTGATGTCCGCCAACTCGTTCTGCTCGACGGCATTGCGCTCGGCATCGTTCTTTGCGGACCCAATACCCGTCGCGTCCATGAGGTCGTTTACCGTGTCGTTGACTACTCCGACAGGCTTATCCACCAGCGTTTCCTTCATCGCCGTGCCTGCGCCTACGAACGTGTCAACAATACGCTGGCCGACGCCGTCCTTATCTTCTTCGATCTCGACGTTATCAACGGCAACGGGCCCGATCTTGCGGCCCGAGCCCTTGGCCGCCTCCGGATCACGCTCCTTCAAATCCGCCATCAGGTTGCGTACGCCGTTCGGATCTGAGAGATAGTTACTCACCGCGTTACGCGCCTCTTCCTCTGTCGCGCCGCGATCCCGTAATTCCGTGTAAAGCTTACTGAGCACCTGCTGCTCCGTCTGCTTCTGAACGTGATCCGCGTCGGACACCGCGCCGTCGAGGTCGCTCTGCGACTGGTCGCCGCGGCTCACGCCACCGAGCGAAACGCCGTCAAGGACCGTCTTCCCATAAGAACCCGCTTGCTTGACACCCTCCACAGCCTGATCACCTGCATTCCAACTGCTCTCCTCCGGCCCGGCGCCATCGAGGCCCTTTTGCGGCGCGGTATCCTTGCCTCCGCGATCTTTCAC